>NZ_QRGP01000002.1:387500-686594 GCF_003367235.1 Sphingorhabdus pulchriflava | reverse complement strand
CAGTCGAAGATCATCGAGACAACCCCGCCGCGCAGCGGCCGAACAGGAAACGGCACCCTTGCACGGCGCGACGCCGACGGACGCCCTGCGCCCGGACCTGTGGGCCAGCGGGCGTCCGGCCAGAAGAGACGCAAGAGTGCCCGCGGGTCAGCACAATGACGCCGCACCCTCAGGAGCGCGTAGCGCGGGACAGAGTGCGTCCTTTGAGAATCCCGCTCATGCTCCTACGCTCCCGATCGTCACCCGAAGGGCCAAGACTACAGGCTTGGTGCGCGCAGCGCATAGAGCGGGTCGCCGTCAGGCAGCGCCGAAACGCCTCAGCCAAACTGCTTTGCAAGAAAATCCAACGTCATATTCTCTGCAATCGCATCGTGCGGAATCAGCACATATTGCCACGGCTTTCCGCCGTAAGACCGTGCGTGTTCACTCGCCCAGGCACACCACTGGATTGCAACGTCGCGCTTCGCCAGAACATCCTTGTCCTGCATCTGCGTTGCCATCTTGGGTTCGAGCATCAGAATTCGATCCTCGGTCTCAGCAACAAAATCGGGCTGATATTCCAGATGGTCATGGCCGCTGCGATAATACATCTGGAATTGGCCCTTGGCGGGCCGCAGCCATTTCAGCGCCTCGCGTTCAAGGATGACCGCCAGCTTGCGTTCGGAATCCGAATGGAATTTCGCCACCGTCGATAGGCATTTGGCAAAACCGCCGAACAGATACCGCGCCATGTTGCTCTTGTCGGCAGGAGGCACCCGGTAATCGAGCGGGGCTTCGCGGGATGTGGTGAAGGCGGTTTCCTTGAGTTCGGTGAAGCCCTCACGGACCTCGTGATGATATTCGACCGCCTCATCTTTCCAGAAATGATCCTGCATCTGCGCGTGAACCGCGCGCGCGATCTCGCGCTGATGCAACGACAAGACCTGTCCCGCATCCTCCTCGGAGAGATAGGATAGCAGGTGGCGGACGACCTGCCCGGCAAGCTCGTAGAGCAGGTCGGCATGTTCGTCATAGGCGATGTCGGAAAAGTCGATCAGGCCGCTGACGACATAATCCTCAAGCCGGTCTTCAAGCAGATTGCCTTGCGACAAGCCGATGATGTCCACCCGATCCGTCCGCAGATGCTTGGCCCAAAGCTCATCACTCGGCGCGGTATAGCGCATCCCGGACAGGTCTAGTGTGAACGGCTTGAAGCCCGCTTTTACCTCGCCTTTGGGCATGACGGTAATGCGTGGAATGTCGATCGTCCGGGCTTCCATCAATTTCGCCGTCGCGGCAGCGACGGCTTCAAAATCAGGCGCGGGCTTGGCAATTCCGTCGAGTTCGAGCTGCGGCGCCTGATACTGGCTGCGCACGTCGCGCACGACCTGTTCAAGCACTTCGGGGCGGGACAGGTAGGATACGCTCGGCACCTTGGCGGGTTCTCGCGCCAGCCTGCGGAACGCATCATAGGCAAGCTGAGCCACGCGAACATCGTTCGGGTCAGTGAAGGCTGGGGTCGGCGCGGGGCCGGAGGCGGTGGCTGCATCCACGCTCGGTGCGGATTGCAGGCCAAGGCTGCCCAGGATCGTCGGCGAAGCAACGACGGTCACGGTCTTCCGCGAAAGGTCGGCCTCATCCAGCACAAGCTGTTTCAGCCGTATCGACGAATTTGGGTTGTTCGCCTCATCAACGATTTCCTGAAAGCGATCGTGCGCGACGATGTTCAGGCGATCGACGGCGGCAACGCCGGTACGCTTGCCGTAGGGCAAGCGCAGCCCGCGCCCGATGCTCTGTTCGATCAGTGTCCGCGCATTGGCGGCGCGAAGCGGGATGATCGTGTAGAGGTTGGTGACGTCCCAACCTTCCTTGAGCATGTTGACGTGAATGACGATCTCGACCGGATTGTCATTGTGTTCGACCGTCAACAGCTTCTCGATCGTCTCCTCTTCCTTCACGCTTGAATCGACCTGGATCACCTTGTCGGCGTAGCGACCTTCAAAGAAGGCGGCTGACTGGATCAGCTTCATCAATTCCGCCGCATGGGTCGTGTCGCGCGCGATGACCAGCACGAACGGCTTGACGATCCGCTCGCCGTTTTCGCGGGCATAGGTTTCCAGATCGACCTTGACGCTTTCATGGAGGCGAACGCCGTCCTCCAGCTTCATGGTCTGGATGGCTTCAGGCAATTTGCCCGTCGGATTGAAATCCTTGCGGGTGACGACAGCGGGTTCCTTGACGAAGCCATCCTCCATTGCGCGGGCCAGCGGATAGTCGAGGATGACGTTCTTGAACGCGACTGGCCCGCGCGTGCTTTCGACGAAAGGCGTCGCGGTCAGCTCAAGACCAAGCACCGGCTTCAACTCGTTGATCGCCCGCATCCCCGCCGTCGCGCGGTAACGGTGCGATTCGTCCATCAACAGCACCAGGTCGGGCAGCGCAGCGAGATAGTCGAAATAGCTCTCGCCGATCTCCTCGCGGAAGGAGCGGATGCGCGGGCTTCGCCCGCCGCGCACTTCCGACGAAATCTTGGCGATGTTGAAGATGTTGATCGTGGTGGGGAAGAGATTGCCGCCCGAGGCGATCTGCCGCTCATAGGTTTCGCCGGTGGTCAGCACCGGCGGTGAAATGGCGAACTCGGCGATGCCCTTGAACACATATTTGGCAGTGTTGGGCGTGAAGTCGGCGATCAGCTTGTTGTAGATCGTGAGGTTCGGCGCCAGCACGAAGAAGTTGTTGATGCCATGCGCGATCTTCAAATAGGCGATGAACGCCCCCATCAGGCGCGTCTTGCCGACGCCGGTGGCGAGCGCGAAGCACAGCGAGGGGAAGTCCCGCTCGAAGTCGACCACACCGGGATATTCGCTGGCGATGATCTCCTTCGCGGCGGCAAGGTCAGTTGCATGATGCGGCGGCACGATCTCGGTCACGCGATCGAGAATTTCGAGACTGCGACGCTGCGGCGGACGCAGGCTCAACCGGCCAGAGATCGCGTTGACGTGGCGCTGGTTGGGCGACGGAGGATTGCTCATTAGCCGTCCTCCCCGTCGAACAGACCGCCTTGCGCGGGCGGTGGCGGCGCGGGTTCCGGCTCGGCCATCGGCAGATTGGCGACGTTGAGCGAATAATCGTCATGCCCCCATTCGCACTTGCTGCGGATGTGGTTGGGGATTTTGCGCAAAGTTAGGTTGGGCCAAAGATCGGCATTGCCTCGGAACGCGGCGCACAAGATCAGCAGTGAACGACCTTCGCCGACATCCTCGGACAGCGCAGCCAGTTCCTCCGGCCCCAGGGTCTGCGTGGTGACATAGAGGAAGTCGGTTTCGGACGAATGGCCCTGCTGCCAATAAACGCTATCGCTCGGCGCATAGGTAAAGCCCTCCAGCTTGCACAAAGCCTGCGCCAGCATGGCGGCGTCATACTCGCGGCTGATGACCTCCCGGCCCCATTTGTCGGTTTCGAGCAAAGAGGGTGCCAGCTCGTAATAGCGGAATCCGCCGCCGCCCTTCCACTCAGCCGACTTGCTGATGCCACCCTGATCGCTGCCGTCGATGACCTGCTGCAAGCGCGGCACGATATGCGAGGTGCAATGGTCCCCCAGCTCGACCATGATCCAGCGACGGCCCATCTTATGCGCTACAGCGCCCGTGGTGCCGGAGCCGGCAAAGGAATCGAGAACAAGATCGCCGGGGTTGGTGGCGATGTGCAAAATGCGGTTGATGAGCCTTTCCGGCTTGGGGGTCGGGAATGGGTCAGCCTTCCCGTAAATGCCGTGCATTTCCTTCATGGCTTCGTCGGTGTGACCGACTTCCTCATGAGGCCACCACGTCCAAGGCACAAGTCCTTCGACTTCATCGAGGAACCTGATTATGTTTGGCTGACTGTTACCATCCTTGCCGAAATAAATGCGCCCTTCATCGAGCAGCTTCTTAAATTCGGGCTCGATAGTTGACCAACAGCGCCCTTCGGGCGGCACATGAACTGCACCGCCAGGGGCAACGATCTCATACATCTGATTTGGTCGATAACCCTGGGCGGTCATCGGGATTCCGCGCCATCGCCCCCTCGGATGGTTATTCGGGTTTTTGTAAATCTTCTCCTGCGCTTCAGTCATCGGAACCCGATTTCTGACGCGCTTAAACCGCAACGATTCTTTGGCGTAAATCAGAACGTAGTCATGTGCATCGCCAATCGCCTCGCGGTTTTCCCGCGAATATCGTTTTTGCCAGACGGCACTCGCAACGAAGTTCGGTCGGCCAAAAATCTCGTCGCACAGCACTTTCAGGTAGTGCGCTTCATTGTCGTCGATGGTGATCCACAGCGAGCCATCATCTGACAGCAAGCGGCGGATGATCTCCAGCCGGTCGCGCATCAGGCCCAGCCAGATCGAATGCTCCAGCCCATCATCATAATGGGTAAAGGCGCTGCCGGTGTTGTAGGGCGGGTCGATGAAGACGCACTTCACCTTGCCCGCATAATCCGCCTCCAGCGCCTTGAGCGCGAGCAGATTGTCGCCGTGGATCAGCACATTGTCGAAAATGTCTGCATCCGAAACCCGCGCGGCGGCGTGATAGCTCTTCGCCGGGTCTTCGATCAGGATACGCGGCTCCAGCCGGGGCCGGTTCTCCTTCCCCACCCATGTTAGTTCGAGTTTCTGTTTTTTGGTCATGGGGTGCCTATTTGGGTTCCTTCAGGGGGCGCATCCGGCGCGTTCCGCCGCTGTTCGCCCAATGATCGCCGGATCGGTCGCTCGTCGGCCAGCCATGATCGGGGCAGATCATGGCGTCCGCCAGCGCCATGACGTGATTGGCAAAGGCCAGCGCCTTCGCATCGGGAACGTCAAACCCATCGGTGTTGAAATGCGCACCGACTTCGTTGCGCACGGTCACGATGGCGGAAATTTCGTCCAGGATCGGCTTGAATTGGATCTTGTCTTTGACGGTCACGGTCGTCCCGTCGCTCTCGACGATTTCGATATGCAGCTCGTCTCGCAATTTGCCTTTGACGTAGGGCAACAAATCCCCAAGCGCGTGCCTGCCGTTCGGTTTGAACGGCAATCGGCACGCATAGCGTTCAGCCACGAAGATCAGCAGCGCCTCCAGAACCACACCCGCCTTCCCGACAATGGCTTGCAGGTCTTGCGGCTGTTGGAGCGTCATCGCTCGCAGGCGTTCGGTTTCGGGAATTGATCCGGTCGCTTGAATCACACCATCAAGCCCGGTGCCGAGCAGATGCACGAACTGGCAGGGATGGACGCCCTTGATCATTCCCCAGCGATATTTGTGCCGCCAAGGCCCGTAGTGCGTGGTGATAAGCGTGTGACGAAATTCCTTCGTCGTCGCGCAGATCATCTCAATCACCCGATCGACATGCGGTTCATCGACACTGCCTAGCACGTCATCCAGGATCAGCACGGTTTCATCGGGCTTCTCCCGCAACGCCAATGCGAGAAAGATGCAAAGTCCGAGCGTGTCGAGGTGCGACTGGCTGAAATAGGCTTGCGGCGGCGCGTCTTGCCCGGAAAATTCCGCGTTCAGGTCAATCGAAGCGCGCTTCGCATGGTCAATTGCCAGCGCGATCTTGTCCTTGCCCTCGCCCTTATGGACTTTCTCATACAGCTCACCGACCTTCGCCGCGATTTCGGCGATGATGTTGTCGGTAAAAGCCTGCCGCTGGCTTTTCACCAGCGCATAGGCTTGCTCCAGTTTTGGGATAAGCGCGCCGAGTTCGGCAACCTTTGCCGTGTTATCGTTGTAGCGTTGCAGTGCGCGTCCCGCGTTTTCCCGACGCTCTTTACCCTGCCGCAACGATGCTTCGATGTCCTTCCACTTGCCATGAAGATCGTTGTTGGCATCCAGCCAAACCTGCAAATCCGCGATGGCCTGCGGCGGCAGGGATTCGGGAAACGTGTATTTCTGATCCCAGGCGAAACCCGTCCTGGCCGACTGATAGCCGGTCAGGTTTTCCGCATAGCCGGATTGCAGAAGCGCCAAGTCCGCGCTGGCCCGATCAAGCGTCGAGCGGCACTTGTCGAGTTTGGCCTTCGCCGCGCGGACCGCTTCAAACTGACTGAGTCGATCCTTGATCGTGGTTGCCAATCCGGGGGCCCGCTCGGCGCTTTCGCATAGGGGGCAAACATCGGTATTGGGATGTGCTTCAAGATAGTGTTGCCCCGCCTCCAGCACTGCGACCAGTTCATTGGCGCTCGCCGTCGCGGCGCTGGCCGATGCAGCCATTTCCGCTTGGGCCGTGTCGAAATCCGACTGCGCCGTGGCGACGACGGATTCACGCGCCAGAAGCTGACCGGGGTAAGCGCACAGCGCCTGATACTGAACGACAAGCATATCGACGGCAGCTTGTTCCTGAGCCTCATTCCCCTCGGGCTGGGCCAGCAGCTCTGCGGCCCATTCTGCTGGATTTTGCCCCGGCGCATTGCCTGCCGAAGCATAAACATCGGCAAGCGCCGTGTAGCTCCCAAACACCTCTTTGCCAGCATCGACCTTTTCGGCTTCGAGGTCGCCAACAAGTTTCTTTAGGTGCGCCTCCGATTGCTCAAAGGCCGTTATGTCAATAAACTTGGCGATGGCCGTATATCGTTCGCCAGGCGTCGCTTCGACGAAATCGAGCATCTGCTTGCGACGCATAATTGCTAGCCGCGGCCGCCCAGATTCCGGCGTCACCATGACATTTTTGCCGCTCAGCTTGCCGGTGCAGGCCGCGCCCTGCGCGGTTTCCAGCGAAACCGCCAAGTCCTCTGGCTTCTTCTTCGCACTATTCAGGTATTTATGCCGGGTCGCATCGATTCCCTTGTCCTTGAGCGACCCTGCCTCTCCCTTTGCGAGAACCTCGAACGCATCGCAGATGGTCGTCTTGCCGGTGCCATTCTCACCATAGACGATGGTCAGCTTCGTCTTCGGCTCGAAGTCCAGCTTGAAGGTTTCGGAAGCACCACGAAACGCCGTCAGCGTGAGGGATTTTAGGGGCGCCACGGTCATGCCTCACCTGCCTTTTCGGCACTCAAGTCAATTTCCAGCCGCCAATCTTCACCCTTCATCTGCCCGGCGGCGATCTTGGCAATTACGGAATCCCGCTTCTCCGCACGGATCAGGCCAGACTGGATCAATTGATCCACGGTCAGCTCGGCCAACTTTGCCGATGGCACTGCATCATCGCTCATTTCACACTCCACCGGATCGTAAACAGCGGCTTGGTCTCCGCGCTCTGTTCCAGCTTACCCTCGATCTGGGAAATCAACACCGCCCGCTGCTCGTCGATCTTATCCTGCGCGTCGAACAACGAACGGCGCTTGTTCGAGCGTTCGGTTTCGAGCGCCTTGACCGCCTTTTGCCCCGCCAGCTTGTCTTCCAGCGTTTGCGCCAGGGTGGCGGCGCGGCGGGCTTCCTTGATCTGGCGATCAAGCTCCTTCAGCTCCCGCTCCAGGCCGACTTTCAAATCGTCCGCCCATCCATCGAGCTTGTTGGCCTCGATCTCGAAGAAACGAGCATTGCGTTCGGATATGTCGCGCCGGATGCGGGCCTGTTGCTCCGCCAGCGACTGCCCAAGCGCGGCGGCGACCGTATCGGGCTCCGTGGCCGATCCAGTGACATTGCCGGCGATCGTCATCATCCGCGAGGTCGCCTCGGCGCTGAGCACCGTGCCGTCGTCGGTCGTTCCCGCGAGCAACAGGTGATCCTCACTCTGGCCCAACGCCTCGACCGAAAGCATCGACGCTGCGAGCCAGCCCGATTGGCCTTTCAGTAGTTCGATTTGGGAAATGCGCCCTTCATGCCCTGAATAATCGAAGGCGATCTCGACAACGGGCAGGTCGCGCGATTGCGCGCGGGCAACGATGGCCTGACCGAGCGGATGATTGACGCGGAACAGATGCGCGTCGCCGGTGCGGCGCGGCAATTCATACAGGCCGGTGGGAACGCCCTCGCCCGAAAGCCAATGCGGAACGGCATTGAGCCGGAACGAAGATGAGTCGATGAAGTCGGCATCACCGTCCAGCTCATGCGCCGCCAATTTCATCAACTGCCGCTCGAACTGGCTGAGGTGCAAGTTCGTGTCGGCATTGCGCATCTTGAGCTTCTCGCGCACCTCGTCATCGAAATTCTCAAGCAGCTTGCGCCGTGCGTGAGTCATCGCCTCATTGATCTCAAGGGTGAGTTCGAGCTGGAGTTCGTCGAACGCGGACTTGATCTCGTCGGTCTGGCGGCACTGCTGGTAGATACCGGCGATCCGCTTCTCGAAATCGACGCCCGATTCAATTGCACCTAGCACTTCGTCGCTCGCGCCGAACACGCCCTCGAACAGCTCGAATTTCTCGGAAAGCAATTGATAAACGCGCTGGTCGGCTTCGTTCTTCCGATTCAGGAAATTGACGACGACGACATCGTGCTTCTGGCCGTAACGATGACAGCGCCCGATGCGCTGCTCGATACGTTGCGGATTCCACGGTAGGTCGTAGTTCACGACCATCGAGCAAAATTGAAGATTGATGCCCTCTGCACCGGCCTCGGTGGCGATCATTATCCGGCCCTGCTCGCGGAAATAATCGACCAGCGCGGAGCGCATATCGGCGGTTCTGGACCCCGTTACACGATCCGAACCTTCGTGGCGGGACAACCATTCACGGTAGATCGCCTTCGACTCGTCATCTGTGTTGGTGCCGTTGAATAGGACGATTCGGTCGGCGAACGGGCTGTCGGCCAGAACCCGCAGCAGATAGGATTGGGTGCGACGCGATTCAGTGAAGATGATCGCCTTTTCATCGGCACCCAAATCGCGCGCCTTGGCGAAGCCGACTTCAAGGGCTTTCAGAAGCGCCTTGCCCTTCGCGTTTTGCTCGATGGAGGCCGCGAGAGCGGCAAAGTCGCGCAGCTCGGCGATCTCGGTTTCGAGCGCGCGTTGATCTGCTTCGGTAAGCGGTTCGACGTCGTCATCGGCCCATTCTTCGGCCGTCTCGGCAAGGGTTTCATAGTCCTCGTCGAGTTCATCGACGAGTGACTGTGGAGGGCGGGCCTGATCCAACCGCTTCTGGAGCCGGTTGGAAATCGACTGCAATGCTCCCGCAATCGCGAAAGTGGATGAAGCAAGCAGCTTGCGCAGAACGAGCGTCATCAACGACCGTTGGCTGGGGGGCAGCGCTTGGAGATTCTCGCGCTGCAAATACTCGGTCACGAGATTATAGAGCCGATCTTCCGCGTCGTCCGGGCTGAACTCCTCCAAAATCGCATGACGCTTGGTGTAGGGGACATAGGCTGTCACCTGCCGACGAAGCGTCCGGTGACAAACCGGCCGCAACCTCTCGCGCAGAATCTCGAAGGTGCGTTCCTGCGACAGATTGGCGAATTGCTCGCGAAAGCTCTTCAAATCGCCGAACGTATGTTCGTCGATGAAGCTGACAAGTCCGAACAGTTCAAGCAGTGAGTTTTGCAGCGGCGTCGCCGTCAGCAAGAGTTTGTGCCGCTCCGCCAGGGCCATCTTCAGCGTGTTGGCGATCACATTCGACGGCTTATAGACGTTCCGCAGCCGATGAGCTTCGTCGATAACGACGAGATCCCACGGCGTGGAATGCACGTCTGCCGCCTTGTTTCGGGCAAACTGGTAGGAGCAGATCACGACACTGCCATTCATGTCGAACGGTCGGAAATCGCCTGCCTTGACGGCGGCGTTGTATGACTTCGATTCAATGATGGAGCAGGGAATGAAGAACTTTTCGTTCAATTCCTGATACCACTGCTTACGCAGATTGGACGGAGCGATGATCAACACGCGCCGTTTGCCCTCGGCCCAGCGTTGGGAAATGACCAGGCCCGCTTCAATGGTCTTTCCAAGACCGACCTCATCAGCGAGCAATGCCCCTTTCGACAAGGGAGAAGCGAACGCGAACAGGGCCGCATCAACTTGATGCGGGTTCATATCCACCTGCGCGCCAGCGACTGCTACCGCCAGCTTATCGTTGCTGTCGGATGACCTCCGCCGAACAAGATCGCTGGCCAAGTATTTTGAGTGATAATCTGTAATCATTTCATTCTTCACCGGCACTTTGATCGAGCGTTACTTCTACTGCAAGCCGATACCGCGCATTACGCCGCTCGCCGGTGCGGATAAGCACACCCTTCTCCACAAGATCGGCAAGATCGCGCGTTGCTGTGGCAAGTGCCGCCCCGGTGATCGTCCGGTAATTTCCGGCATTCAACCCCATTTGAGCTTGGCATCGCTGCCTTCGGCGAACGCATTGGTCGCCGCCAAATCGGCGCGCGCGCGCTCCAGATCGGTCCAGTCCATCCGATGGGTGTAGGATTGCGCGACATCGAGCATCCGAATGAGCGGATCGGTGAGGCCATTATGCGAGAATGCCTTGAGCGCCCCCAGATAGTCGGTTCGATAGGCCGTGGGGATGATGATGCGTTCCTGATCGCGCGCCACGAGTTCGGCATTCATCATGATCCGCGCGATCCGCCCGTTGCCATCGGCGAAAGGATGCACCTCCGCGACCAGCACCATCATATAGACAGCGCGCTGGAACGGATCGTCCAAGGCCTGAAGAAACTCGAAGCCGCGCTCCAGGGTGCCATCGACCAGATCGGGCGCAACAAACACCGTGTTACCCGCGCGATTTTCCCGCTCCTTGAACGCGCCGGGCGCTTTGTCCGGGCGGGCTTCCATCACCCTCGCGTGGCGCTGGCGCAGCAGGTCGCGGAAGCCCGTGAAGTCGGTCGGAAGCACCTTGAGATGCGCCAGATCCGACACGACGCGAAATGTCCCCAGGACATCGTGCGCGTCGGCGGGCCGTTCTTGCGGGATGACGCCCTCAAAGACGATTTCGGCGGCTTCTTCGACTGTAAATTCAGTGCCTTCGATGAAGTTCGAGAAATAGGCTTCAAAAAAAGCAAGTGTCGCGCTCGCTTCACCGTCGCGTTCGGGCGCTGGCCGGCGCTCGACGAACGTGTCACGCAGGGCCGCGAACAGAGTCTCGAACAGGCGGATTCGGTCGGGATCGAATGGCTGACCGGCATGGCGCGCCTTGCCAACCGCACTTGACAGGTCGCCGTCGCGGGTGCCGAGCAAACTGCCGATCAGCTCATTGAGTTCGGCGGCTTCCGCCTCATATCCCAGCTTCGGTGCGATTGCCTTGGCATCGTCGCGCAGCCGGTTTGCAGCGGCCTCGCCTTGCTGGCGGATCAGCGCATCGAGGCGTTTTTCAAGTTCGTCGCGCGACATGGTGCGAGTCAGCCGTCCGCCCCGCGCGCGCGATTCCCGCAGATTCTCAAGATAGGCGCGGGGGATGGACGCGAGCCTTACGCCGCTGAACGGTCGATCGCTGTCGATCGGCTTTGGCCCAACGCGCGGCCGGAAGGTCAAGCCGGGTAACTCGACCTCACGCCTCTTGGCTGAAATCAGAAACACCGAGCCATCTTCGGCGGGTTTGTTCTCAAGCGCAGTTCGATCCGCGATCACGGCATCGGGATAGTAGGAGGCGATGAGGTTATACCAGTTGCGCCTGATAAGGCGCTTGGGATCCTCGGTCAGATTCCGCGTGTAGAGGCGTGACCCGAGCTTACGAAGCTTCCCTCGCTCGACCGCTTCGTAAACGGTCTTGGAGATCGAGCTGTCCGAGACGAAGACCTCTGGCAGCGCAGCAAGGGAAAATTCGGACATTAGCGCCTCCGCCTGAGGTCCATATCCGAATTTTCGGGATTTAGCAATCGCAAAATCCGAAAAAACGAGACTTAGTATTTGGGCAGGTGAAATCAGTCCCGCCAACACCCGAGTTTTCGAGATTTATCATGCCACAATTCCGAATTTTCGATCATTAAGCATTCGACTTGCGTAGATGAAGCGCTTTCTGTATTATATTTCAATACAGGATACATTCAACGATGACTCAAGCTCAAATTGGTGCGGCTATCAAGGCCGGAATGGGAAATGTCTCGATTAGCGAGGCCGCGCGCCGATTGAAGGTCGCCCGACCGGGTCTGTCGAACCTCATCGCGGGAAAAGCGCGTCTGACCAAGGCAATGGCGACCAAACTGGCGAACGAGTTTCCTTTGGATGGCGAAGCGCTGATGCACGACCAAGGCCGGGTCGATGCCGAAACAGTCAAGCACTCCCGCGAAGCGGCTGCTTCCGCCGATGCCGAATCCGAGTGGAAACGCAATGCGGCGGACTATCACGACATCACCTCGACCGACATCGCACGCTGGGCGGAAACCAGTCGCGCGCGCGCCGTGCTGCCGGTCTTGGTGAGGCGACTGGTCTATTCGGTTATGCCGAATGCGAAGCTGGTCGACTTCCCAGGGCACGATGCCGGGCAGCGTCCCGGTTGGGACGGGCGCGTGGAAGCGCCACAAAGCAGCCCGTGGGTTCCCGAGGGCGCTTCGGGGTGGGAACTGAGCGTTTCCAGTGACCTTCAGGGAAAGCCTACAGCCGATATTGCCGAGCGACGCAAACTGTCGGCCGCCGAGCGGCGTTCGACGACATTCATTTTCGTGACCGCGCGAAATTGGCCGGGAAAGACGGCGTGGATCGAAAAGCAGCAGGCAATCGGCGATTGGCTCGACGTTCGCGCCTATGACGCCGCCGATCTCGCACAATGGCTGGATCAATCCGCACCGACGCAGGCGTGGTTTGCACATGAACTCAACCGATCTGTCGATGGTGTTCGGCCGATGGATGAAGTGGCGCGATCCTGGGCGGAGGCGGCTCAGCCCGCACTATCGGCAAAGCTGTTCGAACCCGCCGTCGAGGCCCATCGGACCCGATTGCAAGAATGGCTGGCGTCGCCTGGCGAGCGGCCGTTCGTCGTCGTCGCCGACTCGGTCGATGAGGCGACGGCCTTCCTGTCGGAAGCGCTCAAAGAGCCGGACGGCAGCATCGGCGTCGCGGCAAGCGCGGCCTGCGCGGTTTCGTCCCCCGATGCGTTGCGCCGGCTGGCGGCGGCGGCACCCAATTCGATCCTGATTACCGAAAATGCCGCAACCGAACTTGCCGCGTCGGGTCTCTATCGCTCGCACCGCATCATTACCGCGCGCGCGCGCACGACGGTCGAGCAGGATCCCGACATCGCGCTTGAGCCACTCGGGGACGAGGCGCTCGACGCGGCGCTGGAGGACATGGGGATCGCCCGCGACGACTGGCCGCGCTGGCGCGCTGAGGCGGGCAATTCGCCAACGATCCTGCGCCGTCGGCTCGCGCTGTCGCCCGAGCTGCGCCGTCCGGCATGGGCGCATCGCGCGGACCTGCTCAGAAAGCTCGTGCCGATCTTCCTGGCTGGCGCATGGAAGCGCGACACTGCCGGCGACGCGAATTGCGTCGAACTTCTTGCGGAGAAAAAATACCCGGAAATCGAGCGCGATGTAGCCGAATTGGCGGCGCTCGCCGATGCACCGGTTTGGGCGATCGGGAACTACCGCGGGCTTGTGTCGAGAAAGGATGCGCTCTTCGCGATCGCCGATGCAATCACGCCCGAAGACTTCGACTCCTTTCTGAAACTCGCGGAACTGATGTTCTCGCTCGATGATCCGCAATTCGACCTTCCTGTCGAGGAACGGTGGCGTGCGAACATTCTCGGAAAGCGACCCGAAGTTTCGGGCGCGCTGCGTCAATCGGTGGGCGAGTTGCTCGTCCTATTCGCGCTCTATGGGGATCGGCTGGTCGGCGCACGATTGGGAAACATTGCCGCGCGTATCGAGGGACTCGTCGGCAGGGTTCTGAAGGGCGTCGATGCGCGAACCTGGTTGAGCCGCCAAGGCGACCTCCAACTGCTCGCCGAGGCGGCACCCGACGCGTTCCTGAACGCGGTCGAAGCCGATCTGAAATCGGCAAACCCGCAAATCCTCGCGATGCTCCGACCGGTCGGCAGCGCTCTGTTCGACGGACCGGATCGCACCGGCCTGCTGTGGGCTTTGGAGCTTGTCGCGTGGCATCGCGACAATTTCGGCCGGGTGTTCGACATATTGGGGCAGTTGAGCGAAGTCGCCATCGACGACAACTGGATGAACAAGCCCGAGAATTCGCTGCATTCTCTGGTGCGATTCTGGTGGCCTCAGACGGCCGCTCCACTCGACGACCGACTCCGCAAGATGGAGACATTCGCCCGAACCGGCTCGAATGCCGCGTGGAAGCTGCTGATGGCGCAGTTGAGCAATCACGGCTTCGCCAGTGCCAACGCGCATCCGCGTTGGCGCAATGACGCCGCCGGCAGCGATGCGCGCCCGGTTCATGCCGATCAGTTCGCGACGCGGCGTAAGGCGCTGGATCTGCTCCTCGCCTGGCCCAAATACAGCATAGATCAGCTCGGGCAGATGTTCGAGCAGTTCAGCGAATTCCCCGACGAAGATCGCAACAAGCTCATCGACCGGGGGGAAGCCTGGCTGGCGGCCGACGCGTCCGATCTCGATCGATCCGAACTCGCCGAGCGGCTTCGGCGATATACGGTACGGCACAAGCGTCGCGGCGCCGAAGGCGCGGAAATGGATCGCATCGTCGACTTCGCGGCAAAGCTGGTGCCGGAAGACCTGTTGATGCGGCATCGGTGGCTGTTCGCCGACTATTACGTGCCCGAGGCGCGTGGCGAAATCGAAGACGAGAAATTCGACTTCGAGGCCCGCGACAAGCGAATCAGCAAAGCCCGCGAGATCGCAGTCGCCGAGCTCTATGCCGCGCGCGGGCTGGACGGCGTGGTGGCGCTGCTCAAGATCGGCAAGGCGCATGGCGCGGTCGGTCATGCACTCGTTCAGGTGATCGAACCAGGCAAGGAAAGCGAGACCATCGCCGGCCTGCTAGCGTGGCCGGAAGGCGAGATGGCTCCGGCGATCGACTCCTGTCTGCTTTCCATGATCCACCGCGCTGCCGCCGACGTTCGTGACGGGCTCTTGAGCGATGCTTCGCGCAGCGACGATTATGCCTTGCGGTTGTTTCTGGCCGCGCCCTTCGATCGATCGACCTGGGAACTGATGGAACGCGAACGTCCGTCGATCTCGCGCGACTACTGGAAGAAAGTGCCGCTCCAGCCTTGGCATCTGGAAGAGTCCGATCTCAGTTACATGATCGATCGGGCCTTGGGGGCGGACCGGCCGCTCGCGGCTTTTCAGGCGGTCAGCGGGATCGCCAAAAAGGCGGACCCGGCGGACTTGACGCGCGTGCTTCGCGCGATCCCGAACGCGCGCGCAGAAGAAGCCCAAGCGGTCAGGATCGATGCCTGGCATATCGGCGAAGCGCTCGCGGCCGTCGCCATTGACGATGCGATGCCCCTTGCCGAGCGCGCGCAACTCGAATTCCTGTTTCTCGACGGGCTGCGGCACGATCAGCATGGCATTCCGGCCTTGGAAGCGCTGATCGCGAGCGATCCAAACGAGTTCGTGCATCTCGTGAAATTGCTTTTCAAACGCGACGATGGTTCATCGGACTCGACGGATGACGACGCGTCGCCGGAGCAGCGGCAAGCGTTCCTGACTAAGATTTGGAACTTGCTGGACCAGTTGGCCCGCATTCCGGGCATGCGTGAAGATGGCAGCATCGACACAACTGCGCTGCTGACCTGGATCGTTGCGGCACGGGAAGGATGTGCGGGTGTGGGTCGACAGGACTCTTGCGACCGCCGCATCGGAACCCTGCTCGCCAAGTCACCCGACGGCAAAGATGGTCATTGGCCCCACCCGGCCGTGCGCGACGCGCTCGATGCGATCGGGACTGAAGCCGTTAAATCCGGTTTTAATATCGGCAAATGCAATAGCCGAGGCGTCGTATGGCGTGCGCCCGGCGGCGGACAGGAACGTGATCTCGCCGACCGTTTTCGAAGCGATGGCGAAGCAATCCGCCACGACCATCCTTTCACCGCGCGATGCCTGTTCGAGCTTGCCGCCGACTATGACCATCAGGGTCAATGGCACGATACCGATGAAGCGATTAGAAAGCGCCTTGGCCGCCCCTGATTTCGCTGCGGTGCGCCCCGATCTCGGCCTGATCGATAGACGCTTCGCGGATTCGATGTGGGCGATGGCCGAATCCCGTCCGGGATTCCAATGGCCAGCATGACAATGCCGTTCGATTGTCATTTCGCCGGACGCGGGGCGCGGCCAGTGCGGGCCGCCATGCCCCGCTCGGGCATGATCCCGCCACCGTGCGGTGGCGCAAATGGATCATGCCGAGAGGGCTGGTGCGGGCGGTGGGGATCGAACCCACACTCCTTGCGGAACGGGATTTTGAATCCCGCGCGTCTACCAATTCCACCACGCCCGCATTGCGACCGGCCTATAGCGGCGCGATCAAATTGCGCAACGGGAAAAGCAAACTTTGCAGCTACTTCATTGGCTTCGTAGCCTTCTTTCGCGCGGTATCTGCCGTAGGCCGCGCCTTGCGGACATTGACAGCAGATGCGTCGATGTTGTTCTTCAAATGCCGCCCGTAGTATTTCTCGATCATCTCGACGCTGGTGCGGCAGTTCTTGGCGACCTGATAGATGTCCGCGCCTTCGAGCAAGCGAAGGCAGATGTAGGTATGCCGCAGGCTGTAACAGGTGCGGATATGACCATCGCGGTCGAATTTCAGGTTCAGCTCGTCGAGGACAGTGTTCATCAACTCACGCGGCGATTTGCCAAATACCCGGTCGGTCGGCTTCAATCCCTTGCGCTTGCGAATCCGCTCGAAGGGCATGATCGCGCCGGGCATCGACTTGCAGAAGCCGACGCCGCGCTTGCCGCGCACCTCGATTTCCAGGATGCGCTCGCCGGTCGATTCGTCCTTCACGATCTTGACGTCGCGCAGCTCAAGCCGCGCTGACTCGTCGGGGCGCAGGCCGGTGTTACCCATGAACAGAACATAGTCGTGGAAGTTCTCGCAAACCTCGCGCCAGCGGGGCTTGGGCGGGTTCTTCGCCCGCTCGCGCGTAGCCTCGTAGAGCAGCTTGTATTCCTCGGGCGAGAACCAGGCGCGATGCTCCAGCTTGCCGGATGTCTTGTAGGGCGCGGACATATCCGGGATCGCCGCGATCCAGCCCTTGCGGTTGGCTGTCTTCAATATCTGACGCAGCGTGACGATCTCATGGTGCAAAGTCGCGCGGGCCGGTTTTTTCACCTTGCCGGTCTTGGCATCGACCCGCGATGTCTGGCGATGCGCGCGATATTCCTGAACCTTGCCCGCCGTGATGTCCTCAAGCGCGGTATCGCCAAAGAACGGAGTCAAGTGAACGCGGATGATGTCGGACTTCGATTTCACATAGCCGGCGTTGCGCTCGCCCATCGTGATGACTTCGAACTCACTGGTGAAGGCCGTTGCCGCATCCTCAAAGCTGGGTCCGGTCGGCTTTGGCCGACGACGGCCATCCATCACCTGGCCGGGCTCGGCAACTACAGGCTGGGCGGAACCGTTGATCAAGGAGACGCCGCCGCGACGGCGCTGACGGTCCTCGACGCACCGCTCCATATACCAATCGCGCGCAAAATCCTTGGCAGCGGCAAGGCTCGTCTCCTTGGTCGTCTGCCGGTGGTTGCGGCTGCCGAGGTAGGTCGAGCATTGCCAGAAGCGGCTTCCCTCACGCCGATAGACGTGCAGCGCGCCATCCATCAAAACATGGCTTTCGACGGGCATTGCGAAACTCCAAAGTGTGTAAGACTTGTGTAAGTCTTTTTCGGAGTCTCGACCTTACCTAAACCGTTGGTTTTACGTGGTTTTTGGCTTAGAAAAATAGGTAGAAGGCGATTTTGAGTCGAGCGCGTCTACCAATTCCACCACAGGGGCGTTGCGCGGGAGCCTCTAGCGAAGCTCCCGCCCGGGCGCAAGCCTACTTGCGCAATTCGCGTTCGAGAGTCTTGTGGGTAGACTTGCCATAAGGGGGCTTGAAGCCAGCCATCCCGGCGATATCCATCGCAGGCTGGCGATACACGGCACGCATATGGCTGAAAGTCTTGAATCCATCCTGCCCATGATAATTACCCATGCCTGACGGGCCAACGCCGCCAAAAGGCAGATCTTCCATTGCGTTATGGAAAAGCACATCATTGACCGTCGCGCCGCCGGAAATTGTCCGGGTGAGCACGCGACTCTCCTCGGCCTTGTCGTTGCCGAAATAATAGAGGCCCAGCGGACGATCATGCGCATTCACATAATCGATCGCTTCTTCCATCGATGAATAGGTCATCACCGGAAGGATCGGGCCGAAGATTTCCTCCTGCATCACTTTCATGTCTTCGTTCACATTGCGAACGATGGTCAGTGGCATCTTGTTGCCGTTTGAAGAGGCAAAATCCTCATTCGCCGGGTTTACTTCGATCAGTTCGGCACCCTTTTCCTTCGCATCCGCAAGATAGCCCTGCAGCCGATCATAATTGCGGCCATTCACCACTGACGTGTAATCGTCATTATTGAGCAGTTTGGGATAGAGGGTCGACACTCCATTCACGACGCCGTCGATCATTTCCTGCTCCTGCTCCTTGGCAACAAGCAGATAGTCAGGCGCGAGGCATATCTGCCCTGCATTCATCATCTTGCCCAACGCGATGCGTTCGCCCGCCTTTTTCTTGTCTGCACTGCGCCCGATGATGGTCGGCGACTTGCCGCCAAGTTCGAGCGTGACGGGTACGAGATTATCGGCTGCGGCGCGCATGATATGTTTGCCAACGCTGGTTGCGCCAGTGAAGATCAGGTGATCGAACGCAAGTTTTGAAAAGGCCGTGCCGACTTCGACCCCGCCGGTAAACACCGCCATTTCTTCTTCGGCGAAATATTTGGGTACGGCTTCAGCAAAAACTTCCGCCACGCGCTCGGTATATTCGCTCGGCTTGATCATCGCGCGGTTACCCGCCGCCAATATGCCCGCCATTGGCACCATCACCATGCCGATCGGAAAATTCCAGGGCGCGATCACGCCCACCACGCCCTTGGGCTGGTACACGACATCGGCCTTGGCGCCGATCAACCCTAGCGGGAAAGTTGGCTTGCGCTTTTCATTTCGGGCCCAGCTTTCGAAATGCTTCTTCGCATGCTTGAGTGCGCTGACCGACGGCATGATGTCCGTCATCAGCGTCTGTTCTGTGCTGCGATGGCCGAAATCAGCCGACACCGCTTTGGCGAATTCATCCTTATAATCGACCAGCAATGCAATGGCGCGGTCCATGCGATCTCGGCGCACGGACATCGGTTCGGGCATTGCCGCAGTAAAGGCGGCTTTTTGCTTTTCTAATATGGTCTGCATATCGGCGGTCATATCACTCTCCTGATTTAATCGCTGGATTAACATTTCTGGATACGAATGCAACGCGCCTGCGCATTGTGTTGCGGCTTGCACGGGATTAAGGGCGAATCCGTAACGTCTCCCAAGCCAGAGGAATGCATCCATGAGCAGCACCGATCCCGTCGTCATCCTTTCTTATGCCCGCACCCCGATGGGCGGCATGCAAGGCGTGTTTTCTGACGTCGCCGCGACTGATCTGGGCGCGACAGCCGTCAAGGCGGCGGTTGAGCGTGCTGGCGTATCGGGCGACGATATCGAGCGTATCTATATGGGCTGCGTGCTGCCTGCCGGCCTCGGTCAAGCCCCTGCCCGTCAGGCGGCACTCAAGGCTGGCCTGCCGAAGTCGGTGCAAGCCACCACGGTCAACAAGGTGTGTGGCAGCGGTATGCAGACCGTCATAATGGGTGCAGAAGCCATTGCAGCCGGATCGGTAGATTATGTCATCGCAGGCGGCATGGAGAGCATGACCAACGCCCCTTACATTCTGAAAAAGCACCGCAGCGGCGCACGCATTGGCCATGACACCGCCTATGACCATATGTTTCTCGATGGCCTCGAAGACGCCTATGAACCCGGTCGCGCGATGGGCACGTTCGCGCAGGAAACGGCGAACGAATATCAACTGACGCGCGAAGATCAGGACAATTATTCGATTGAATCACTGCGCCGTGCACAGGAAGCAATTTCCTCGGGTGCTTTCGTTTCGGAAATCGTGCCGGTGAAGGTAGTCAGCCGTGCTGGCGAAACCGTTGTCGATACCGACGAGCAACCCGGCAAGGGCCGCCCGGACAAAATTCCGACGTTGAAGCCTGCCTTTGCCAAGGATGGCACAATCACTGCCGCCACCTCATCATCGATCTCGGATGGAGCAGCCGCGCTCGTCCTATCGCGCGCTTCGACCGCTGCAGCAAAGGGCCAGACCCCGGTCGCGCGTATCGTGGCGAGCGCTGCGCATGCGCAGGAACCATCGGCATTCACCACGGCTCCGGTCGGCGCGATCAACAAATGCCTGGCCAAGGCTGGCTGGAGCATCGCCGATGTCGACCTGTTCGAGGTCAACGAAGCCTTTGCCTGTGTAGCCATGTTCGCGATGCGCGACCTTGGCATTCCGCATGAGAAGATCAACGTCCATGGCGGTGCGACGGCGCTGGGACACCCCATTGGTGCCTCGGGCGCGCGCATTATCACCACGCTGATCGGCGCGCTGAAGCACAAGGGGCTGAAGCGCGGCGTTGCCAGCCTTTGCATCGGCGGCGGTGAAGGTACGGCGATTGCGATTGAACTGGTAGATTGATACCGCGCAGATGAACATCGTCTTCGTCCTGTTCGACAATGTCACCCAGCTCGATTTTTCGGGACCGGTGCAGTTCCTCTCGCGTCTGCCCGGCGCGAAGACGCATGTTGTGAACAAGGATGGGAAAGCGGTTTCGACGGATTGCGGTTTTGCAATCGTACCAACCGGCAGTTTTGCGGAGTGCCCCCAAGCAGACATAATCTGTGTTCCGGGTGGCCATGGCGTACGGCAGGCGATTGCCGATGCTGCGATCGTAAATTTTGTCCGTGAGCAGGCGACGGCTGCAACTTGGGTGACCAGCGTCTGCACCGGTAGTTTCATCCTTGGCGCCGCCGGATTGCTCCACGGCAAACGCGCAACGACGCATTGGGCCTATACCCAATTGCTTCCCCTTTTTGGCGCGACGCATGAGGAAGCGCGTGTGGTGCGCGATGGCAATCTGGTCACGGCGGGCGGTGTAACCTCCGGCATCGATTTCGCGCTGGAACTGATTGCGATGGCGCAGGGGGAAGATGTTGCCCGCACCATCCAGCTCGCACTCGAATATGATCCCGCACCTCCCTTTGACGGCGGCCATCCAAGCCGGACAGCGGCACCGATTGTTTCCGGTTTGCGCGATCGCGTCTATCATAGCGCCGCGGCTGATATGGAAGTCGCCATCAACGCAATCCTCTGAAGCGCAACTTAGCGCTGGACCGACTCTGCATCGCGCGCTAGCGATTTAATCGAGGGATTAAATTCGGGAGAGAGAGCGATGCGTTTTCGGCGTAGTGCGGTATTGGCTTTGGCTGGTGTGGCTGCTTTGGCGGTTTCCGGCTGCAAATTGGCGGACAATAATCCGGGGGCGCAAGATCCCGAATTTGCCAAGATTGACGGCGAATTTCTGAAGACGGGCGGCAATGGCGATGACTGGGCCTTCCCTGCCCAAAGCTATGGCGAGCAGCGCCACAGCCCGCTGACGCAGATCAACGATAAGAATGTGTCCGAACTCGGTATCGCCTGGTTTGCGGATATGCCCGATGCGCGCGGCCATGAATCGACCCCGGTCGAAGTTGACGGCACGCTTTATGTCACCGGCCCGTGGTCCAAGGTTTTCGCTTATGAAGCCAAGACCGGCAAGCCGTTGTGGCAGTTCGACCCCGGCGTCGATAAGGCACGCGGCGTGAAGGCATGCTGCGACGTCGTCAACCGCGGCGTCGCCTTCTGGAAAGGCAAGCTTTTCGTCGGCACCATCGACGGTCGCCTGATTGCCCTTGATGCGAAGACCGGTGGCGAGATCTGGTCTGTGCAGACGCTCGATCCGAAATCAAACGGTACAATCACCGGCTTCCCGCGCGTCGTGAAGGATAAGGTCATCATCGGCAATGGCGGCTCCGAATTCGGCGCACGCGGCTTTGTCACCGCTTATAATGTCGATACCGGCAAGCAGGCCTGGCGCTTCTACACCGTTCCCAATCCCAAGGGCGAGCCCGACAATGCGGCGAGCGACAAGGTGATGAAGGAACTGGCCTACGACACCTGGAGCAAGACGCCGAAGAAAGACGACTGGCGCGATTCAGGCGGTGGCGGCACCGTGTGGGATGCGATTGTCTATGATGCCGAGCTGGATCAGCTTTATCTCGGCGTTGGCAATGGCAACCCCTGGAACCATGGCATCCGTTCGAACAGTGAGGGCGACAACCTCTTCCTGTCGTCCATCGTCGCGCTCGATCCGGATACCGGCGAGTATAAATGGCACTATCAGGAAACCCCCGCCGAGAGCTGGGACTATACAGCGACCCAGCCGATCATCCTCGCCAATGAACAACGCGACGGCAAGAATGTAAAGGTGCTCTACCACGCACCGAAAAACGGTTTCTTCTTCACGCTCGATCGCACCAACGGCAAACTGCTGGCCGCCAATCCGTTCATCAGCGGCATAACCTGGGCGACGGGCTATGACCTCGCCTCTGGCCGCCCGATCGAAAATCCGGAAGCCCGTTATGAAAAAACCGGGAAGCTCTATATGGCGAACCCGTCTGCGCTTGGCGCGCACAACTGGCACCCGATGAGCTACAATCCGGCAACTGGTCTGGTCTATATCCCGGCGCAGCAATTGGGCGGCGCTTATATGCCCCCTGCCGCAGCGAATGAGCAGGGCCGCAGCTCGATGGGCTTCAACACCGGTGGGGCAATTGCTACGGCGGATGTACCTGACGATTTCAACATGGTGAAGGCGATCCAGGCGGTCACCACCGGCCAGCTTGTCGCGTTCAACCCTAAAACCGGCAAGGCGCAGTGGACGGTCAACTATCCCACCCCGTGGAATGGCGGCACGATGACGACGGCAGGCAATCTGGTCTTCCAGGGCAATGCGATGGGCAAATTCCAGGCCTTTGCCGCCGACACCGGCAAATTGCTCTACAGCCTCGACGTTCAGTCGGGTGTACTGACCGGCGCCTCAACCTATCTGGTCGATGGTGAGCAATATGTCGCCTTCATGACCAGCAAGGGCGGCGCCTTCCCGCTAGTGTCGGGCTATGTCGCAGGGGCCAGTCAAGAGGTGCCCAATATCCCGCGTCTGATCGTGCTCAAAATCGGCGCCAAGGGCAAATTGCCGCCGCTGCCTGCCGCTGAAGAATGGGTATGGAACCCACCTGCCCTGTTCGGCAGCCCCGAGATAATCGCAGCAGGTCAATCGAGCTATCAGCGCTATTGCCTGGTCTGCCACGGGCCCGGCGCGGTGGGGACTGGCGTACTGCCGGACCTGCGCAAATCGGGAACCATTGCCGATGCAGCAACGTTCAAGTCGGTGGTGTATGATGGCATTCTCGCCAAGAACGGCATGGCGAGCTTCAAACCGGTGCTGAAGCCGGAGGAAGTTGAAGCCGTCCGTGCCTATCTGACCAGTCGTGCGCATTTCGCCAAGGCCAATGACGCAAAGTTCAAGGTGAGCATCAAGTGATGCCCATGAATCTGGCATTTGCCTAAAAAATAGGCAGCAAAATTCCAGCAAGCCCCGTACGTTATCGTGCGGGGCTTTGCTTTTGCGTGTCTGCGGCGCCGCGGCAAACTGGCACGATACTTGATAAGCTAATGGCATAACACTCGCGCGCGCGGGTTTTCGCGGTGCGCCAAGACCTGAGGAAAGCCATGAAAAAGATCGAAGCGATCATCAAGCCGTTCAAGCTCGACGAAGTGAAGGAAGCGCTGCACGAAGTCGGCGTGTCGGGCATCACCGTGACCGAAGCCAAAGGTTTTGGCCGCCAAAAGGGCCATACCGAACTTTATCGTGGTGCCGAATATGTTGTCGACTTCCTGCCCAAGGTGAAGCTTGAGGTTGTAGTAGACGACGCGCTTGCTGATCGCGTTGTCGAAGCCATCGCGGCCGCCGCACAGACAGGCCGTATCGGCGACGGCAAGATTTTTGTCATCCCTGTAGAAACCGCGCTTCGCATCCGCACCGGTGAGCGCGATAGCGATGCCGTCTAAATCCAAGAAATCCGCCCAAAAATCAAAATCGGGCAAATCCAAACACTCCAAGTCAAAGAAGGAAAGCATCATGGCATCAGCCAAGGACATACTGAAACAGATCAAGGAAAATGATGTCGAGTGGGTCGATCTGCGCTTCACCGATCCCAAGGGCAAATGGCAGCACCTGACGATGTGCGCTGGAGTCCTCGGCGAAGATGAACTTGAAGACGGCCTGATGTTCGACGGATCGTCGATCGAAGGCTGGAAGGCGATCAACGAATCCGACATGATCCTGCGTCCCGATCTCGACGCGGTCTATATGGACCCGTTCAGCGCGACACCGATGATGATCATCTGCTGCGACATCGTTGAGCCATCGACCGGCGAGCTCTATACCCGCGACCCGCGCTCGACCGCGAAGCGCGCTGAAGCCTATGTCAAAGCTACCGGCATCGGTGACACCGTCTATGTCGGCCCCGAAGCCGAATTCTTCATGTTTGACGATGTGACCTTCTACGATGGTTATGATGGCTCGGGCTTCCGCATCGACGACATTGAACTGCCGACCAACACCGGCCGTTCATACGAAACCGGCAACCTTGCCCACCGTCCGCGCGCCAAGGGCGGCTACTTCCCCGTGGCTCCGGTTGACAGCGCCGTCGACATCCGCGGCGAAATGGTCACAACCATGCTCGAAATGGGCCTGCCTTGCGACAAGCATCACCACGAAGTTGCCGCAGCCCAGCACGAACTCGGCCTGACTTTTGGTACGCTGGTGCAGACGGCTGACCGTATGCAGGTGTACAAATATGTCGTGCACCAAGTCGCGCATGCCTATGGCAAGACCGCTACCTTCATGCCGAAGCCGATCAAGTCGGACAATGGCTCGGGCATGCACACCCACATTTCGATCTGGGAAAAGGGCAAGCCGCTTTTCGCTGGCAATGGCTATGCCGGTCTGTCGGACATGTGCCTGTACTTCATCGGCGGCGTCATCAAGCACGCCAAGGCACTGAACGCCTTCACCAACCCGACGACCAACAGCTACAAGCGGCTCGTTCCGGGCTTCGAAGCCCCCGTGTTGCTCGCTTATTCGAGCCGCAACCGTTCGGCTTCGTGCCGCATTCCGTACGGCACCGGTGACAAGGCAAAGCGCGTCGAATTCCGCTTCCCCGATGCGCTCGCCAACCCCTATCTCTGCTATTCAGCGCTGCTTATGGCGGGTTTGGACGGTATCCGGAACAAGATCCACCCCGGCGACGCGATGGACAAGAACCTGTACGACCTGCCCCCGGCAGAACTCGCCCAGGTGCCAACTGTTTGCGGTTCCTTGCGCGAAGCACTCGACAGCCTGTCTGCCGACCATGACTTCCTGCTCGAAGGCGATGTCTTCACCAAGGATCAGATCGAAGCCTATATCGACCTCAAATGGGACGAAGTCAGCCGCTGGGAAACGACGCCTTCGCCGGTCGAGTTCGACATGTACTACAGCGGCTAAGCTGGGGGGCGGCCGCGTTCGAAAAGGCGTCCGGAGAAATCCGGGCGCCTTTTTTGCTATCCACTGGTCGATCGGGCAGATTTGCGACCACCCATTTCAACAGGCAACCATAGCGACAATTTACTGCCGGCGCCGAGGTCGCTTTCGATACGCAGATCGGCCCCCAGTTGCGAAGCGCGCGTGTGCATGTTTGAGAGGCCGCGTCCGTTTCCACTCACATTGGCTGCAATAAATCCGCACCCATCGTCTGTGAGAACAAGCTCAACTCCATCGCGACCATCTTTCTTCGAGGGGCAGCAGGCGATGGTGATGCTGGTTGCATGCGCATGCGACAGCACATTGCCCACGCCTTCCTGAATGATACGCAGCATGTGAAGTGCATTGGGAGCGTCGAGCCAATCGAGCGACGGGCAAGGCTCTACACGCCAGACGCACTTCACTCCGGCCTTTTCCATATCTGGCTCCATCCGGTGACGCAGATTGGCGAGCAATGCCACAGCATCGCCCTCGACGGGCGCAAGCGAGTCCACCGTAAGCTTCAAATCGGTTAACGCGCGCTGCAAGGTTTCTTCGGCAACCGGCGCTTCACCTTGCTTTCTGACAACTGCAAGTGCAGTCACCAGGTTCGAGCCAATGCCATCATGCATTTCGCGCATCAGTCGTTCGCGCTCAATTCCAACTGCATGTTCGACTTCGATTTTCTGCCGCGCGCGTTCGCTCGCCGCTAGGGCATGTGTGGCAGTTTCCACCCGTTCTTCAAGGCTGGCATTGAGCGTTTCGACTTCGGTGAGCGCGCGCAGATATTTGCGGCCAACCGACAACAGAAACACACTGAACAACAGGAATCCGGTGAAAGGCTGGACATGAAAGCCCAGCCCCTGCCACCAGTTTACATTGGGTATCCGACCGATATCGTGCAGTCCCAACACTGTGCCAAACAGAACGACTGCAACAAGAGCAAGGCTTTCGAGTGAGCGATTCCGAAACCACTCTCTTATGATCAGACCGCAGACCAACAGTGAAACGAGCAATGTCGCGAGGCTGGTCGCCAGATCGGTCCGGTTGGTCGATGTTATCGCCACACGAAAAATGCACAGAGCAACGCCAATCGCAAATAGCATCGCTATAATCCGGCGGTGATTGGACAGTTTTAAGAACGCCACACAAAAACTCAATGACGCAGCGACCGCGAAGTATAGCGAATAATAGCTGACCTGCTGAAACCAGTAGGGATCAAGCGGCGATTCCTCTGCAAAAAAATGGAAGTCGCGCACGAACCAGAGCAGTCCCGTCATCACCAACCAGAATATTTCGGTTTCCGAACGGCGCGCCATCCACATCACGAATGCCGCAAAGGTAAGGAATAACATTGCATAATTGGCAGCCGCCGAACCCGTCACCCGCCAGAATTGCTGATAGTTGTAGAGCCTGCCCAGCACTTCCTGCGATCCGACCTTGACCGTTCCGACTCCCAGCGAGAATTGCCGGTCCGACCCTACGCGCAGCACCAGCTCGTTGCCCACATCACGCAACAGTTTTTGCGGGACAGGAATGATATAGGGCCGGTTCCAGCCGAGCGTTTGCGAGGTTGCGCTTCGATAATTGCGGAACAGCTCAACGCCGTTCAGATAGACCGTCAGGCGCTCGCGATTATTTTCGGTGTAGATGGCAAGCGGCTCGTCCGGAAGCAGCCGACCGTCAAAGCGAAAGCGTCCCCATGCAGTTAGCTTGCCTGCCAGCTTGGCGCGCGCCTCATCAGACAACCAGAGCGCCGGGGTCTGGCGCTTTTCCCAACCGGCTTCAGGAATTTCATTCTTGTCGGCAAATGCAATTTCACCGCTCAAAAATTCGAGAACACCCGTCGAAGGTGTGGCTGGCGTTGCGGCAGCTGGCACCGCCGCCCAGCAAAGATAAGCGGCGAAGCACGCGACCAGCCATCTAACGAATATCAAGCATGCCCCTGTTCGACGCCTCAAATACTGCTTCGGCGCGCGAATTGACCTCAAGCTTGCGGTAGATATGTTTGACATGCGTGCCCACCGTATGCTGCGAAATACCCATCAATTCCGCGCATTCCGAATAGGTAAATCCGCGCGAAAGCAGGTGCAAGGTTTCCTTTTCCCGATCAGACAGCGGCTCTTCGCTGGTCGAGGCGGGCACAGCTTCTTGGGGAGCGAGCTCCTTCAGCAACAATCGGGCGATGATCGGGCTGATGGGCGAGCCGCCGTTGCGTACCTCGCGGATCGCGGCGACGCATTCACCCAATTTCTGATCCTTCAAAAGGTAACCACGCGCACCAGCGCGGATGGCGTCGAGCACCTTGTGATGATCGGCGAACATGGTGAGCACGAGGATATCAATGTCCGGATATTGCGCCGCGGCCTTGCGGATGAGCGTGGCACCGTCGCCGTCGGGCAATCCGAGATCGCATACCAGAACATCAAAGCCGCCTTCGTCGATCAATTTGCAGCCGGTTGCGACCGAGCCTGCAGAAGCGACCAGTTCAACATCGTCAGCCTGCCGGATTACCTCGGCAATATCTGCGGAGATGCGCGGATCGTCTTCGATGATGGCGGTACGGATCATGCAGGCGACTGTCCCACTAACCGGTCGACTAGACAATGGACCATTTAGCCGCCGCAGATTTCGTCCGCTTCCGTCACAATGGGTCGCGTATCGTGACAGAAGCGGACGGCCCCCGAATAGGACGTCACCGGTCCTGCCGCCATCCCATGAATTGGGGATACCGACACACTGTTCGCGGGATGGCTAAACGACCGCATGCATTGATCCGCGCCGCCGCTGTTGCAGCCTTGCACCGAAAACCGCAAAACCTTCAAGCTTGAACAGGCTTAGATTTCGCTCCTGGCATCGGCTGTATCAGGGAAATTCTAGCCCGTCCCCGTCTCGTTTGGTCGAAAGGCCTGAGGCAAACCTCGGGCTTTTTTAATCGCGCGATTGAAACGCCGGTTGACCTTGGCGGAAAAAGTCCCAAATCAAAACCGAAGCCTCGCTTTCGCGACTCGCTGGGACATAAGGAGAGAGACATGGACAGCTATCTGAAGCACTATATCAACGGCAAATGGGTCGACAGCATCGGTGGCAAGCGCCACGAGGTTATCAGCCCCTCGACCGAAGAAGCATGCACCGAAATCACGCTCGGCACGCAGGCGGATGTCGACGCAGCCGTCGCAGCTGCACGTGAGGCATTCAAGACCTTCAGCCAGACCAGCCGCGAAGAACGTATCGCGCTGATGAACCGTATCATCGAGGAATATAAAAAGCGCATTCCCGATTTCGCTAAATCGATGGCCGCCGAAATGGGCGCGCCTGTCAGCTTCGCGACCATGGCACAGGCCCCGGCAGGCCTAGGCGGTTTTCTGGGCACGCTACCAGCGCTCGAAAATTTTGCCTTCAAGGAACAGCACGGTGCGAACACCGTCGTCTATGAACCCATTGGCGTCGTCGGCCTGATCACGCCGTGGAACTGGCCGCTGAACCAGATTGCCTTGAAGGTTGCACCCTGCATTGCTGCCGGCAATACGATGGTGCTGAAGCCTTCGGAAGAATGCCCAGGCAACGCGGCTATTTTCGCCGAAGTCATGGACGCTGCAGGCGTTCCGCCGGGCGTGTTCAACCTCGTTCAGGGTGACGGCCCGACGGTTGGTGCGGCGATTTCGGCGCATCCGGATATCGACATGGTCAGCTTCACCGGTTCGACCCGTGCAGGTATCCTCGTCGCCAAGGCAGCGGCCGATACCGTGAAACGCGTCCACCAGGAACTGGGTGGCAAGTCACCGAACGTGGTGCTTCCCGACGCGAAGTTCGAAGAAGTTCTGCCGCCGACGGTGCAGGGCGTTCTCATCAACAGCGGCCAAAGCTGCATCGCACCGACTCGTATCCTTGTTCAGAAAGACCGCGCGCAGGAAGCCGCCAATTTCGTCAAGGCGATGTTCGAAGGCACCAAGGTTGGCGACCCGCTGCAGGAAGGCGCGCATATCGGACCCGTGGTCAACAAGGCGCAATATGAGAAGATCCAGGGTCTGATTCAGTCGGCGATTGATGAAGGCGCGACGCTCGAAACCGGCGGCACCGACCGCCCGGCTGATCTCAACCGCGGCTATTACATCAAGCCGACGGTATTCTCTGGCGTAACGCCGGATATGCGCATCGCCAAGGAAGAGGTGTTCGGCCCGGTTGCTACGATCATGGCCTATGACGATCTCGACCAGGCAATCGCCATCGCCAACGATACCGAATATGGCCTGTCGGCTGTGGTTTCCGGCGATCCAGCCAAGGCCGCTGAAGTTGCACCGAAGCTGCGCGCTGGCATGGTTGCAATCAACAATTGGGGCCCGGCACCCGGTGCTCCCTTTGGTGGCTACAAGCAGTCGGGCAACGGCCGTGAAGCCGGCCTGTTCGGCCTTAAGGACTTCATGGAAGTGAAAGCGATCAGCGGCCTACCTGCATGAGCTTTCGCGTGACGAAAAATGTGCGCCAGTCCCTCACCCTCATGGGTGCGGGGCTGGCGCTCGCCTTTTCAGCGCCAGCCTTTGCGCAATTGAGCAAAGCCGAGGTGAAGATGGCCGCGACTGTCGATGCGGAGTATGAACGCTCGGTCGCTTTACTTGAAAAACTGGTAAACCAGAATTCAGGTTCAATGAACTTTGAGGGCGTGCGCAAGATCGGCGACATGATGCGCGCCGAACTGGAGCCGCTGGGTTTCAGGCTGGAATGGCTAGATATGACGGCGGCAGGCCGTGCAGGACATCTGGTTGCGACCAAGCAAGGCAAAAAGGGCACCAAACGCCTGTTGCTCGTTGCGCATCTGGATACCGTTTTCGAACCCGACAGCCCGTTCCAGAAATTCGTCCGCAAGAAGTCAGGTGGCACCGATGAAGCCGAAGGCCCGGGTGCTGGAGACGATAAGGGCGGGATGACGGTGATCGTCGCAGCATTGCGCGCGATGAAGGCGGCAGGAACACTCAAAGACGCCAATATCGAAATCCACATGACCGGCGACGAAGAGGATGCCGGCGATCCTATCGAGATCACCCGAGCGCCTTTGATTGCAGCCGGTAAGCGCGCCGATGTCGCGCTCGATTTCGAAGGGCTGGTACGCGACAATGGCCGCGACATGGGTTCCGTTGCCCGGCGTTCCTCGAACAGTTGGAAACTGGAAGTAACTGGCAAGACTGGCCACAGCTCGCTGATCTTCAGCGAAACCTATGGTGATGGCGCTGCGTTCGAGCTGGCGCGTATCATCCACCGCTTCCGCACAGAGCTGCCCGAGCCCAATTTGACTTTCAATGTCGGCCTCATTGCAGCGGGGCAAGAGGCCGCACTTGACGTAGGCGGAATCCGAGCGACCGCCGCAGGCAAGACTAATATCATTCCGGGCATCGCGCTGGCCCGTGGCGACTTCCGTACCTTGTCCGAGGAGCAGACGGCACGTGTGAAGGCAAAAATGCTGGCGATTGTTGCTGAATCAGCCCCGTTGACCAGCGCCAAAATCAGCTTCGATCCGGGCGCCTATCCCGCTATGGCGCCGACCTCTGGCAACAAAGCCCTGCTCGACAGATTGAACGAAGTAAATCGCGACATGGGGTTAACCGAGATGCCTGCGCTCGACCCGCTCAAGCGCGGCGCAGGCGATATCAGCTTTGTAGCCAATGATGTCGATGGGCTAGCAGGCTTGGGCACCTACAGCCGCGGCGATCATGCCCCGGGCGAGACGGTCGATCTCGACAGCATCAAGCGACAGGCCAAACGGGCCGCGATTTTGATGACGCGTTTGAGTAGAGAAAAGGCTGATTAAGACGACTTTCCTCCACTGACGGAAGACGCCACCAGCCGTGCCAGCAATCCGCGAAGATTGGGATAATTCGCCTTGTCATAATTGCTGCCATCGCCGAATTTGGAAGCAAGGCGGCGGTGAACTTCTGGCAAGGCATGATAAGGCACGCTGGGTACCAGATGATGCAGTGCATGATAGCGCAGGCCAACCGGTGCCCAGAACTCGCCCATAATCCCCGGCGGCGGCACATTGACGCTGTCGAGATATTGCTCGGTAACGCTTAACACCTCGCCATCATTTTCCCACAAATGCGCTACCAGAGTGCGGACTTGGTTCAGCACCAAGGCTGCGGCGACAATGGTAAGATAAATCAGGAACGCGTTTAGCGGGATCCAGCCGATCGCAACCGCCGTCAGCACACCGATAGACCACAGGCTTGCTCCGGTTTCCATGATTATCCAGTCGCGGCGAAACTCTCCTTCGGGCAATGCGCGGCGATAGGAGGGGTTTATCGACAAGGTCGAAAAACGCGCAACGGTTTCTCGTCTGATCCAGGGACTGATCAGGGACAGCGGCGAAAGAACCGCAAATCTGAACAGAAACCCGATCGAGCCCAAAGCAGCGACTGCCATGAAGAAAACCAGCATATGCGGCTTCATCAGTGCAAGTGGCAGATATTCCGGGTCCCGATCGGTTCCATAACGCATCTTTGAATGGTGCTGGTTGTGGGTGTCTTCATAGGTGAAGGACGGAATCAGCATCGGGATTCCGACCAGAAAATTCCACACCCAGCGGAAGCCCGGCACATGATCGCGCTTCATATGCGTGATTTCATGGATGAATAGCGCAGCGCGGTAGAGGAAGGTAATCGCGATTGCAGCACCTGCAAACTGGATTACCAATGACGATCCAGACATCGCGAAATACAGACCAATATAGCCGACCAGCGCCGACCCAAGAAAGTCGGGCCAGTAGATGCCAGGTTTAGCAATGCTGAATTCTCGAGTCAGCGCTGCGGCTTCGCGGATAAGGTCATTGTCCTCGAACGCTTTTGCCTTGGTGGATGTCACATCGGTCATGCGCGCCATATAAGGTGCTGACGCCTCCAGGTCACGCCCCATCGATTGCAAAACTTTCCGATTTGAGTAATCGGCGCGCAAATCAGAAGGCTTGGCGCAGCTTTTCGATCATCCTGTGGGGCGCCGGTACTTCTTCATTCGAGCCATAAACATTGCTGCTGACGCGCTGAACGCGATAGTAAAGATCCTCGCTGGCGGTAATTAACGATTGGGCCTCGTCGGGCATACGGCCAACCATCCAATCGTCTGTAGCAGGCGCATAGCCAAGCTCGTCAAGCTCACGCAACGAATCACTAGGGTGGATTTCACCTGCCCGGATCGCCTTTTGATTGAGCAACCACGCGATGACATGCATCAGTCGGGTTGTGACCTTCAGTGACTCGCAAGAAAATGCCACGGCAACCTCGGCAGAGCTGATCTGCCGGGTCCGGTCACTGTCGAAATAGGATCTCGCCTCGTCCGCCAGCACCATCGCTTCGGTATAGAGACTGTCGATCAATTTCGGGGTCAATTGATATTGCAGGTCCTGCATTTCAGCAGAATGGCAGACAATTACTGATTCTGGCAGCCGCTATTTCTGACTTTTCCACTGCGTTCAGGCACATGTTCCATCATGACACGTTAACCTTAAGCTATATTAATACTATTTTTCAGGCAATTATGTCAGGCACTAACTGGTCTTCCAACGCCATAATCCTGTCTTTCAAGGCCAGTTTCCGGCGTTTTAAACGGGCAATTTGCAATTGATCAGGAACAACTCGTTCCTGCAGCGCAAGAATCGATGCATCCAGGTCGCGGTGCTCGATTTTCAGCACTTCAATTTGCTGCCGGATACCTTCGTCGTTCATGGCGCCCCAAATGGTTGGTTCTGTTTTGCCAGCGTGATAGCCCCGCTTGACGCATGTCGCCAGAATGAAATTGGATTACGACAAACTGGACCCTTTTTCGCAAGACAGCCTGTGGAAAACATGATTTACTTTCCCCCTTGGCTCGGGTGAGTCGAAATGGATCGACTCTCCTCGCGGCAAGCAAGAAGGAGATAGCGGTGAGCGAAAATCATCTGTCGGCCCTGCGCCTGAAACATGCAGAACTCGAAGCCCAACTCGAACGAGAAGAAACCCGGCCTCACCCCGACGATGATTTGATCCACCGCCTTAAAAAGCAGAAATTGCAGCTCAAAGACGCAATGGCACAGGAACTGATGTCGGCCTGACAAAAGCATGCATACGTAATTTTTTCGGTTGATACCTGCTGGGGTATCGCAAGCGCCCATGCCATCTGCTAACCGGGTGGCATGGAAAGCGCAGCTATAGCCGCACGTAACATTTTGACCGGCCTGCACGAGGTGATGGCATCGGGCAATCATGCGCAGGCGAAACTCAATCAGGTCGTCAATATTATCGGCGAAGCACTGTCGAGCGAGGTGTGCTCGATCTATTTGCTTCGCGATGGCGTTTTGGAACTTTACGCCACACGAGGCCTGAATCAGGACGCTGTGCACGTCACCCGTCTTGGCTTTGGTGAGGGACTTGTCGGAACAATAGCCGAAAATGTCGAAACGCTGAATCTGGATGAGGCTGCCGCCCATCCCGCTTTCCGCTATATGCCCGAAACCGGCGAAGAACGCTTTCACAGTTTTGCTGGCGTTCCGATCGTTCGATCCGAAAGGGCGGTTGGCGTATTGGCCGTTCAGCATGCAGATCCGCGCAAATATGCCGAAGTTGAAATTGAGGCGCTGCAGACCACCGCAATGGTCTTGTCCGAGCTGATTGCTTACGCAGGCCTGATCGACGAAGCCGGAACCATTGGCAGCAGCCAGATCGGTACCGTCGTGTTGACCGGCTTGCCGCTTGTGTCGGGTGTGGCAGCAGGCACTGCAATTTTTCACCAGCCCAATGTCCGGATCGAACATACCGTTGCCGAAGATACAGAGGCGGAGCGGGCGCGGGTCTATTCAGCTTTTGACAAGATGCGCGAGCAGATCGACCGCATGGCGAATATGGCCGAATTCGGAGCCGGCGGTGAGCATGAGGAAATTTTGGCGACCTATAAGATGTTCGCCTATGATGAAGGCTGGTCGCGGCGCATCAACGAAGCGATCGACAGCGGCCTAACCGCTGAAGCCGCCATTGAGCGTGTACAGCAACGCACCCGGATGCGGATGCGGCAGATTGATGACCCTTTGCTCGCCGATCGCATGCACGATCTGGAAGATCTGTCCAACCGTCTGCTGCGGATTGTTTCGGGGCAGATGAGCACTGCTGCGCAACTGGGCCTGAAACAGGATTCGATTCTTGTCGCCCGCAACCTTGGTCCTGCTGAACTGCTCGAATATGACAAAAGACGGCTGCGCGGGGTCATACTTGAAGAAGGCTCGCTGACCGCGCATGTCACAATCGTCGCCCGGGCGATGGGTGTTCCGGTGCTCGGTCGCGTGGCAGGCGTGCGCCAGACAATCCTCGATGGCGACATGCTGCTGCTCAACGCGGACGAAAAAACTGTCATCGTCCGCCCGGCAGCTGCCGTTCAGCAGGCATTTTCCAGCGAGCTTGCCGACCGGCAGAAAAAGAAAGCCCGCTACGCCGCATTACGCGACGAACCCTCGGTTACCAAAGATGGCAAAAAAGTTACTTTGATGATCAATGCCGGGTTGCGCGATGATGCGCTGGCCATTGGCCTTTCGGGTGCCGAAGGCATCGGCCTTTTCCGTACGGAATTCCAGTTTCTGATTTCAGCAACTCTTCCACAACGGGAACGTCAGCAACGTTTCTACCGGGAGGTCCTTGACGCTGCTGGCGACAAGCCGGTGGTATTCCGCACGATTGATGTCGGTGGGGATAAGGCGCTTCCATATCTGAAACATGTGTCTGACGAGGAAGAGAATCCGGCGCTTGGATGGCGCGCGCTTCGACTGGCACTCGATCAGGAAGGGCTGATGAAGGCGCAGGCGCGGGCGCTTTTGGAAGCCGCAGCAGGCCGGAATTTGAACGTCATGTTTCCGATGGTATCGGAACCTTGGGAATTTGACGCGGCCAAGCAGGTATTTGAAACACAGTTGGAATATTTGGCAAGTCGGAAGAAACAATTGCCCTCGCGCATCCGCTACGGCGCGATGCTCGAGGTTCCGGCGCTTGCCGAAGTGCTCGACGTCCTGCTTCCCAAAATCGATTTCCTGTCGATTGGAACCAACGACCTGACCCAGTTTCTTTTCGCCGCGGATCGCGCCGACCCTCGTTTGGCCGAACGTTATGACTGGCTAAGTCCCGCCATATTGCGATTTATACGCCGAGTGGTTTTGGCCTGCCGCGAGCACAAAGTTGATCTTGCGGTTTGCGGTGAAATGGGAGGACGTACGCTTGAGGCTTTGGCGTTGATGGGAATAGGCATCGACCGCCTTTCGATCACGCCTGCCGCAGTCGGGGCCGTGAAAGCCATGGTTCGTTCGACCAATATGGCAGACGTCGAAGGATTTATCGAAGAATTGCTCTCCAATCCAACCGCAAATTTCCGACAGGAAATATCGAACTGGGCCAGCAAACAAGGCGTGGAAATTGGCTGACTTTGGCTGATTTTCCAAAGGCACACACCGCATTACACATTGACTTTCGTTATAGCATAGGCATTGTTCGCACACCGCCCGGCAGAGGCGACCAATCGGGTCATTGGAGAACAATTTGAGCGACGAACGCCTTGACGACGGCACACCTCCGGGCGCGCCGGAAAATGCCGAATTCCGTTTCCAAACGGTTGGGGAGCAGTTAAAGGCTGCGCGCGAAGCTCAGGGTCTTTCGTTGACCGAAGTGGCAAGCCGCACCCGGGTACCGATGCGGCATCTGGATGCAATCGAACGCTCCGAATTTAGTGCGCTGCCTGGCACGACCTATACCGTCGGATTTGCACGGTCCTATGCAAAGGTGATGGAGCTGGACGATGTAAAGCTCGCCAATGACCTTCGCGAAGAACTGGCGCAGGGTGGCTATCAAGGCACGACCGCTCGCATGCCTGCTTATGAACCGGCAGACCCCGCGCGGGTACCGCCGCGATGGCTGGCTTGGTCGGCTGCGGCTCTGGCGCTAGCCGTGTTGATTGCGTATTTCGTGTGGCGCAGTTTTGCACTTTCGAGCGACGCCCCTTCGCCGGAAGCGACCAAGGTTATTGCTGAAGCTGAAATCGGCAAACAGAATGCGGCATCATCACCTGCATCAAATACCGAGGCAATCGATCCAAAAGGAGAGGTCGTCATCAGCGCTACCGAAACCGTATGGCTGAAAATCTACGACAAGGACAATAAGCGGCTGTACGAAAAGGAAATGCAACCTGGTGAGCGCTACATCGTCCCCGCTGATGCGCAAAATCCGATGATCGTAACCGGTCGCCCGCAGGTTTTGAACGTCACAATAGGTGGCAAGCCGGTTCCACCGCTAGGTAGCGGCGACAAATCAATTGCCGATTTGGAGGTAAGTGCTGCAGCCTTGCTTGCACGCAAACCGGTTCCACCGGCCGAAACGACTTCTGCCAATGTTTCTGAAACGGGCGGAGCAGCGTCGGTCCGATAGGTGAAATTGCTTGGCAATACCGATTTGGATCAAGCCAGAATCCACAGGAATTTACTTCAACTTCCGCCAAATCTGCCCAATAGGCTTTATTGGCCCTCCGCGCTGCGTTATGCCCGAAGGCCATATCGACGCAGCGGCGGCTAAAGCGTGCGGATGAAACAGGGAGAGTTTGCATGAAGATTGTCTATCTGCTGTCAGCGGCGGCACTCGCGCTTGCCCCTACGATCGTCCATGCGCAGGACACCAACGTCGAAGGCCGGGTGACCAAGCTCGAAAAGGAAATGCGCTCGGTCCAGCGTAAGGTTTTTCCCGATGGTGCTGGCAAGTTTTTTGAGCCCGACATTCAGGCTGACCCTGCCAAAGCCGCGACATCAGGCACGCCCTCCGCTTCGGCTGTTACCGATCTAATCGCACGCGTCGATGCACTGGAAACACAGCTTGCAACGCTAACCGGTCAGGTCGAGCAACAAGGTGCCAAAATGACCTCGATGGACAGTCGCCTCAAGGAGTTGGAGGCGCAGATCAAATCTGCATCGGCAGCAGCGGCTACGCCGGAACCGAAGCCCGTTGCAGTGGCACCCAAGCCCGCCCCCGCCGCAGCCAAACCAGCTCCTACGCCGGCAAAACCCAGTGCTAGTCGGACCGCTGCGGTCGCGGCTATCCAGAAACCTTCGACCGGCGACGCTTTTGAAGACGGTTACAGCTATGGCTACCGCTTGTGGGAATCCAAATTCTACCCCGAAGCACAGGTTCAATTGCAGGAAACCGTGTCCAAATACCCCAAGCACAAACGGGTGAGCTATGCACGCAACCTGTTGGGGCGCGCTTGGCTCGATGAGGGAAAACCGGCAACTGCGGTGAAAATCTTCTACGACAATTACAAGAACGACCCGAAAGGCGACCGGGCACCAGAAAGCCTGTATTTCCTTGGTGAAGCCCTGACCGATTTGAACAAAGCGGCAGAAGCTTGCGAAGCCTTTGGCCAATTGGCCAGTGCCTATCCGGCTGAAGCCAGCGGCAGGCTTGCGGGCCGGCTTGCGGAAGGGCGCAAAAAGGCCAAGTGCAAATAAGCCGATAGCCAAGCTGCAAGGGCAGGGTTAAGGCCTGCCACATGGTGGAATCGTCGGCCAACATTCTAGCGGAATTCAGCGCATCGATGCGTCGGCTGACGGCTATTAATCCCGCCACATTGGAAGCACCGCACATCGGACTTGCCGTATCAGGTGGGCCAGATAGTTTGGCTTTGTTGCTGCTTGCACATCAGGCATTTCCAAAAGCCATCCATGCGGCGACGGTAGACCACGAGCTTCGACCGGAAGCGAATGATGAGGCCCATTATGTCGCCGGATTGTGCGCGGAACGTGGCATACCCCATGCGATTTTGAAGCCCGAACGCCCAATTACCGGCAACCTCCAGTCGGCAGCGCGCGACGCACGCTATGGTCTGCTTCATAAATGGGCTGCTTCCCATGGGCTGAATTGGATTGCGACTGCGCACCATGCCGATGACCAGCTGGAAACATTGCTGATGCGGATCGCACGGGGCAGCGGTATTGCTGGGCTTTCGTCAATCCGAGAAACCAATGGCCGCATCATCCGGCCACTGCTGGGTTTCACCAAAGCGCAACTGGTTGCCGTCTGCCAAGAGCAGGGTGTGATCCCTTGCGAGGACCCGAGCAACGCCAATGTCGATTTCGACCGTGTGCAGATACGCAACTGGCTGAAAACTGCGCCGCCGCTTCTAAATGCGGCACGCGTTTCGCGCACTGTAGACGCGGTCCGCGAGGCGCATGAAGCCCTCGAATGGATGGCGGCCAGACTGCAGCCGGAGCGGATTGCGGTATCCGAAAATCCCGGTACCACGCTCGACCCGGCAGGCCTTCCGCCCGAGCTGGTCCGACGCTTGCTTATCCGTGCCTTGCAAAGTCAGGATGCGCACATTGCCCCGCGCGGCGAGACAATCGACCGCGCGCTCGAAACGCTTGCAGCGGGTGGAAAACTAAGCGTCGGCAACCTTTTGTGCACAGGCGGCACTCTGTGGCACATTGAACCTGCACCCTTGCGCGGCGAAAATCGTTAGAGAAATCGGATTTTTCACGCATCTGGGCGAAAGGCTTATATTGCCATTCACCTTTTGTGACCTACATTGGCAAGACTGACCGGATAGGACTCATATACGCCATGAACGACGAACAGGAACCCAAAGGCAATCCACTGGCCCGGAATCTGATGATCTGGACCGGGATCATGGTTGCATTGTTGCTGGTGGTTTCGATCTTCAGTGGGTCGGGCAGTGATGCCGCGACTGGCATGACCTATTCCAGTTTCCGTGACAAAATTGAAGCTGGCGAAGTCAAATCTGTGTCCATCGGCCCGGACAAGATCACCGGCACGCTGACCAGTGGCGAACAGGTAGCGACCGTACCGATCCCCGGCGATGCCGATCTGTACAAGCTGCTCGATGAAAAGGGCGTCGATGTTCAGGGTAAGCCCGAAGAGCAGCCCAGCCTTTGGCTGATCCTGCTCTATCAGGCGCTGCCTTTCCTTCTTATCCTCGGCATTGCATTCTTCGTGCTGCGCCAGATGCAGAAAGGCGGCGGCGCTGGTGGTGCAATGGGCTTTGGCAAATCCAAGGCCAAGATGCTCACCGAAAAGCATGGCCGCGTCACGTTCGACGACGTCGCCGGCATCGATGAAGCGCGCGAAGAGCTGCAGGAAATCGTCGAATTCCTGAAAGACCCGCACAAATTCAGCCGTCTCGGCGGCAAAATCCCCAAGGGGGCATTGCTCGTCGGTTCGCCGGGTACAGGTAAAACCTTGCTGGCTCGTGCAATTGCGGGCGAAGCAGGTGTGCCCTTCTTCACCATTTCAGGTTCGGACTTTGTCGAAATGTTCGTCGGCGTTGGTGCGTCTCGCGTCCGCGACATGTTCGATCAGGCCAAGAAGAACGCCCCCTGCATCGTCTTCATCGACGAAATCGACGCTGTTGGCCGCAGCCGTGGCGCGGGCCTTGGCAACCAGAATGACGAGCGCGAACAGACGCTGAACCAGCTGCTCGTCGAAATGGACGGTTTCGAGGCGAATGAAGGCATCATAATCATCGCCGCGACCAACCGTCCCGACGTGCTTGACCCTGCTCTGCTCCGCCCCGGTCGGTTCGACCGCCAGGTCGTCGTACCGCGCCCCGATATCGATGGCCGCGTCAAGATTCTGGGCGTTCACATGAAGAAAGTGCCCTTGGCTCCCGATGTCGATCCGCGCGTGATTGCGCGCGGCACGCCCGGCTTTTCGGGTGCCGACCTCGCCAATCTTGTTAACGAGGCCGCGCTGCTTGCAGCTCGCCGTGGCAAGCGTCTGGTCGCAATGAAGGAGTTTGAGGACGCCAAAGACAAGGTGATGATGGGTACCGAGCGCCGCTCGATGGTGATGACCGAGGACGAAAAGCGCATGACGGCCTTTCATGAAGCTGGCCACGCCATCGTTGCGATCCATGAACCGGCTTCGGATCCGATCCACAAAGCCACCATCATCCCGCGCGGTCGTGCACTGGGCATGGTGATGCGTCTGCCCGAACGCGACAATTACAGCTATCACCGCGACAAGATGCACGCCAATCTGGCGGTCAGCATGGGCGGTCGTGTCGCTGAAGAACTGGTCTTCGGCTATGACAAGGTCAGCAGCGGTGCATCGGGCGATATCCAATATGCAACCAGCCTTGCGCGCGACATGGTGACCCAATGGGGCATGTCTGATGAAATGGGCCCGCTGCAATATGAAGAAAAGCAGGATGGCTATCTCGGCTATGGCTATAGCCAGCGCTCAGCCATGTCGGACGAAACCGCCAAAAAGATCGATGCCGAGATCCGCAAGCTGGTCGAAGGCGGCTATGCAAAGGCGACTGCTTTGCTTAAAAAGCATCGCAAGCAGCTCAACCTTCTGGCAGAAGCTTTGCTCGAATTCGAAACGCTGTCGGGCGATGAAATCACGCAGTTGCTCAAAACCGGAAAATTCGAACGCGATGGCAGCAAGACGGTACAACCAACCGATATACCAACTGTTGGTACCGCCATTCCAAAGGCGGGTCGAGGCAAACGGACAAGCGTTGGTGGAACCAGCCCGCAAGGTGCGTGAGGGCACGGCTTAGTACGCTGATTCACTTGCCATTCAAAATGGCGGGCTTACCGTCCAGCGGGTAACTGACTGGAGATTGGTAAATGCGGAATATCGGAGTGTTTGTATGTTTTGCATTGGCGGCGCTCGCGGCTCCCGCCGTCGCTGGTGCCGGCGACATGAATGTTGCAACATTCCTCGCCAAAGCAGACGCACTGAAGGCTAAGGGGCTGGGCGCGCTCGGTTCTCCCGATATCAAGCTTCTCTACAGCGAAGCGAATGCAGCGGGCAAAACATATCGCGAGACAATAGCGGCCGACAAAAAGGCGGGACGTGCTCCGCATAGCTGTCCGCCGAAAAAGGCAGCCTTGAACTCCGATCAACTCCTCGCCCATTTGCGGACCTATCCGGCTGCTGTCCGACCCAAGACGACAATAACGACGGCGATGTTCGATGTGATGAAGAAGCGCTATCCCTGCACCTGAACGCGCGCTAGCATCGAGCTATGCCAATATATTGCGATGAGTCAGGTGGTGTCGGACGCGGGGTGATGACCCTGGCCGGAATCGACATTGAAGAGGACAAGGCCGAGGCGCTGATTGCCCGCTTTCGAACGGTTACGGCTTATCATGGTGAAGTCAAAGGCAGCAGAATCGATCTAGCCGAACGCGCCTTGCTTTTCGAACTCGTCAAAGACAGCGAAGCCCAGATCATGGTCGGCATCGCAATATCCGCATTGGTACCGGATAAAAATGCCGATCGTGGCGACCACGATACCGACGTTTATGCCGCATTGCTCGAAGATGTTGTGAAAGCGATGCTGCCCGATTTGCCCATATGCGACAGCGTGATTATCGATGACGGGCGTTATGGACCTGAAACCTTGGCGGCAATCCGCACCGATATTGCCAAACTGGTCGGGCCCTGCGGGACAACCCAGCTGGAACACAGCCACCGGCTGGCGGGGCTGCAAATCGCCGATGTTATCGCCAACACCTTTTTCAACCGCGCATTGGTCACCGAACGCCAAGGCCGGATAGCAGCCATAGCTGCCCCACTGCTCGAAAGCGGGCAGATAAAGATGCGGGTATTGGGCGGCGGGGAAGAGCCCCCGCCTGCCGATTAACGGTCGTAGTCGCGGGCGACGCCAGCACTGCGGGCAGGCGCGGCAGCGGTCAGGCGAAGCGCCTCTGCCGATTTGGCGAGCGAGCCGATTTCATCGACTTCTTCGTCCTCGTCGACCTGAACCTTTTGCAGCGACTGCGTCAGGCCTTCCTTCAGATGTTCCGGACGGACGGTTTCTTCAGCGATTTCGCGCAGTGCGACGACAGGATTTTTGTCGCGATCACGATCAACGGTCAGCTCCGCACCGCCAGAAATCTCGCGTGCGCGCTCTGCAGCGAGCAAAACAAGATCGAAACGGTTGGGGACCTTATCGATGCAATCTTCAACGGTAACGCGCGCCATGTCGGCTCCTGAATCACTTTGAATGTGTGGAAAGTCGAGCGCAATTAGGGGTTGAGGCCCGACTTGTCAACGGAAAGCACGCGCTTGCGCTGGTTGCGTGTCGCGGTGCGACCTCTTATCTGCCCACTATGGAGGCATCGAAAACCGCATTGGAATTACCGGGAAAGCGGTTCGAAATCGCCGGAAATATTTTGTACATCCTGCACGATCCAGAGGAACGCCTGCAAAGTCTGCTGCGGCTGATCGGGTCGGCGACACATAGCCTGACGCTCAGCATGTATATGTTCCATAACGATACCAGCGGAACCGAAGTGCGCGATGCAATCGCCGAGGCGGCGCTGCGCGGCGTGAAAGTAGATGTGCTGGTCGACAGCTTTGGTTCGTCAAAAGTCCCGGCATCCTTCTTCCAGCCCATAGCCGACGCGGGCGGTAGCTATCATTTTTTTAGCTCGCGCTGGCGGCTTTCCTATTTGATCCGCAACCACCAGAAACTATTGGTAATCGACGATGAGCACGCCTTGATTGGCGGGTTCAACATCACCGACCAATATTTCGGGCGACGCGGAGACGATAGCTGGGAGGATCTGGGCCTGACCATATCGGGGCCGGAAGTCGCGCGCATTTCGACTTATATTTCAGAGCTGATCCGGCTTTCGGCGGATGGCGGCGTGCGGCTGCTAGCATTGCGGCGGTTGATCCGCACCTGGCAGCCGGGGGACGGGCCTTTGCAATGGCTGGTAGGCGGCCCGACCAACCGCATCTCTCCCTGGGCGCTGGCCCTCAAGCGCGATCTGCAAAATGCCCGCACAATAGACATTGTCGCCGCCTATTTCTCACCTACGCAGACAATATTGCGGCGGTTGGCATCGACTGCGCGCAAGGGCGGCGATGTAAGGCTGGTGCTGGCGGGCCGGACCGACAATGGCGCGACCATCGGTGCTGCGCGTATCCTCTATGGTTATCTGCTGAAGAGAGATGTGCAGATTTGCGAATACCAGCCGCAACTGCTCCACACCAAGCTGCTGGTGATTGACAATGCCTGCTATATCGGTTCGGCCAATCTCGATATCCGCAGCCTGTTCATCAACAAGGAGCTGATGCTGCGGATCGATGATGCCGGGCTGGCAGACTATCTGCGCAGGTTGGCTGGTGGACTGGCGAGGGCAAGTAAAATCCAAACCACAGCGGCGCATCGCAACCGTCTAACTTGGTTCAACCGTTTTCGCTGGTCGCTGGCTTATCTGCTGGTCAATAGCGTCGACTATAATATCGGGCGGCGCATTTCGCTGCGCATCACCCAAATGCTGCAGAAGCGCCTGCCGGGAAAGAAGGCTTAGCCTTTCCAGCCCCAGAACAGGTAACAGGGCAGAACGTTCCAGAATTCATAGCCATTGTCGATGCGCTTGAAATGCGGTTCCATGAAATCGCGCGCACGGGCACGGAACTGATAGACCAGAAACGCGCCGCCGGGGCGGATGGCCTTGCCGGTTTCTTCGGCAATTTTGGGGCCGAGATCGCCGGGCAGCGTCGAAAACGGCAAGCCAGACAATACATAATCGGCATGTTCGAAACCAAAACCGCGGATGATATCATTCACATCTGCAGCCGACCCGTGCACCGCAATGAAGCGGCTGTCGCGGAAATGCTTGCGCAGAAATTCGATGAAATCGGGGTTGGTTTCGATCACTAGCAACGTCGCATCCGGACGCAACCTGTCGAGCACCGGCTGGCAGAAGGTGCCGACGCCGGGGCCATATTCGACGAACAACTTGCATTCGTCCCACTTTACCGGAGCAAGCATTTTTTGCACCGTCCAGCGTGACGAGGGTATGATCGAACCGACCATCACCGGATGCTTGAGAAAGCCTTTGAAAAATACGCCCCAAGGACCGAAAAATCGTTGCACCGATGTCTTGATGCGTTCGATCTTCGAAGTGAGTGCTACCGAACCGTCGTTCATCAATCCGCCTTAGGGCTGTAATACAGTAGTCGACTGCACTCGCAAATGCGCGCGCGCGATGCAAGCCGGTTAAGCAAAAAAGTCGATAAAACGACCGCGCGGGGTTGCCCCAAACGTAAAGTCAATCCTATGGATGGACAATGCCGACTTACCCGCCTTCGACCGTTGCAGTCATCTTCATTGCCGAACGGACATTGGCGGATGATGCCGGTTATGCTGTTGCTGCCAACGCGATGGTCGAGCTTGCCAGCAGGCAGCCCGGATATCTCGGCATCAATTCAGCACGCGGTGAAGATCGCATCGGTATTACAGTCAGCTATTGGGCAGATGAGGAAGCCGCCAAGGCGTGGCGCGACAACCCCGAACATGCGGCGATCCGCGATGCGGGGCGTAACCGCTGGTACAGCTGGTACGACCTGCACGTCGCCTCGATCACGCGCAGCTATGATTGGGTGAAACTCTGATGCCCAAAAGCCCTACCATCCCCGCCGATCGGGTGACGATCCTGTTTCTGGTGATGCTGGTGGCCGCTGCGGGCAACACCGCGATGCAATCCGCCCTGCCCGCGATTGCGAGCAAGCTCGACATCGCCGATGTTTGGGTCAGCCTCGCCTTCAGCTGGTCGGCTTTGCTGTGGGTATTGACTGCACCCAAATGGGCCCGGCTGTCGGACAAGCGCGGGCGCAAAGCATTGATGACCGTCGGCGTCATCGGCTTTGCGGCATCAATGGGCTTGTGCGGGCTGGTGCTGTGGCTTGGCCTTGAAGGCTTTATCGCACCCGCAGCGACCTTCATCATCTTTGCCATATTCCGCAGCCTTTATGGCGGTTTCGGTTCTGCAGCGCCACCAGCCGTACAAGCCTATATCGCCGCGCGGACAGAGCGCGAGGAACGCGCCAAGGCGCTGTCATTGCTGGCCTCTTCCTTTGGCCTCGGCACCGTTATCGGCCCTGCCCTTGCCCATTTCCTGATTTTCGAGCCGTTCGGACTGGCCGGGCCCCTGGTAGTTTTCGCCAGCTTTGGCGTATTGGTGCTCGTTGCGCTCAAGCTGCGCCTGCCCAACGATACGCCGCGCTTCGCTGCGCGCGGCATCGTGACGTCCTACCCCTCCGCAGCCTCGGTCAACCAGCCCGAAGTCGAGGAAGGCGTCGAGGAAGATAACGCCCTGCCCCGCGAAGAAGTGCGGCTGCCCTGGCGCGATGAGCGCTTTGCCAGCTGGCTGGTGGCGGGTCTGATCGGGGGCCATGCGCAGGCTATCATGTTGGGCGTGGTGGGCTTTCTTATCCGCGACCGGTTGGGCCTGCACGATTTGCCCAAGGAAACAGTCGAAGCAACCGGCTCCGTCATGTTCGTTGGCGCGATGGCCACCTTGCTCGCGCAATGGGGGCTGATTCCCATCCTGCAGATCGGTTCGCGCGCGTCTGTGCTGTGGGGCGCATTTCTCGCACTGCTCGGCATCACGCTCGTCGGGGTGAGCTTCGATTTTTACGGCATCACTTTGGGCTTCGCGCTCGCTTCGCTGGGTTTCGGTTTATACCGTCCAGGCTTTACCACAGGCGCTTCGCTTGCCGTTCGCCGTTTTGAGCAGGGCGATGTGGCGGGCAAGATCGCATCGTTGAACGGCTCGGCCTATATCGTCACACCCGCCATTGGCGTGGCCCTGTTCAACTGGTGGGAACCGGCGACCTTCATCCTGATTGGAGCGGCGCTGCTCTATCTGATTGTTTGGGGACGCAAGGCGCTGGACGATGCACCCAAGCCGCTGGACGCTTGATCAAGCTTCGTTGCTTGAGCCATCCTTGTAGATGAAGCCGTAAAGCGGATAGCTGGAGGTGCCGAGACCGTTTACCGGCGCGTACCAGACGCGGACTTCGCTCCAATCGCCTGCCGCCGAAACGTCTAATACACGGGCGCCACGTTCAATCTGGCCGCGACGACCATTGATTACCGACCAGTTAGCATGGTCGATCAAAACTTCGCGATCCGAAACAATCTTGCTGACCATGCCAACGTGCCCGATGGGCATCGAGCGGGTGGGTTTGAATGCGATGACCGCGCCAACCTTAGGCTCATTACCCCGCTCATATTTGCCAGCCGCCTGACCCCACCAGGTTCCTGCATTACCGAAAATCTCGATACCCGAAACATCACGTGCAAAGGGCGCGCATTGCAGCGCCATAGCCTGAGCAGGTATGAGAAGGGCAAGCGCGCCGAGAGCGGCGACAATTTTCTTGCGGAACATGGAAAGCGACCCCAGATCTTTATCTTGTGTCAGCCTGATGGCCGGGGCGGGGTCTCACCACAATATCTAGTCGGCGACCCGCAGGAGTCGCGAGATGAACCGTTGTTCATATTCAGCCCGTCGCCGGAGAGCTTCAACTCACCGGCGACGAAGCCATGATGGGAAGATGGAATCGAAGAATCACCGTAGCCCTGAGCCTGTCGAAGGGCGCTTCAAAGCTCAGCGCCATGCATTGAGGCGTGCTTCGACAAGCTCAGCACTGCGGTATCTTATCGAAACAGGTTTTGGATCAGGCCGCTTTCGCCTTAAGCGATTCAGCAACTTTCACGCCTTGGCGCTCAAGCGATTCGACGATTTTCTTGGCACCTTCTAGGTCGCCCCAGAACATCGGGCCACCACGATAGACGGGCCAGCCATAGCCATAGATCCAGACGACATCGATGTCGGATGCGCGCTGTGCCTTGCCTTCTTCCAAAATCAGATAGCCTTCGTTGACCATCGGATAGAGGCAGCGCTCGATGATTTCCTGATCGGTGATTTCACGCTTCTGCATGTTCGAACGGCTGCGAAAATCTTCGATGATCGCAAGCGCTTCGGCGCTCGGCGTGCGGTTGCGCTTTTCGTCATAGTCGTAAAAGCCCTTGCCGTTCTTCTGTCCGAAACGGCCGGCAAGGCACATGGCTTCGCGCACATTGGTCGGCTCGAGCGAGGTATCGCGGTGCCAGCCAATATCCATGCCGGCAAGGTCGGCCATCTGGAACGGCCCCATCGGGAAACCGAAGTCGGTGAAGACATTGTCGATCTGTTCGGGCGATGCGCCCTCCATCAACAGCGCATTCGCCGGAATCTGGCGCTGGCTGAGCATGCGGTTGCCGATAAAGCCGTGGCAAACGCCTGCGACCACCGCAATCTTGCCGATTTTCTTGCCGATCGCCATCGCGGTTGCGAGCACATCGTCCGCGGTCTTGTCGCCGCGCACCACCTCGAGCAGCTTCATCACATTGGCGGGCGAGAAGAAGTGCATGCCAAGCACATCCTGCGGGCGCGAGGTCGACGCCGCAATCTCGTTCACATCCAGATAGCTGGTGTTCGATGCCAGGATCGCACCCGGCTTGCAGATTGTGTCGAGCTTGCCGAACACGTCTTTCTTGACGTCCATGCTTTCATAAACCGCCTCGATCACAAGATCGCAATCGGCCAGATCGTCGAGGCTAAGCGAGGGCGTCAGCAGCCCCATCATCTTTTCGACCTGCTCGCTGGTGTAGCGGCCCTTGGCAGCCGAAGCCTCGTAATTCTTGCGGATTACAGCGACGCCGCGATCAAGGTTTTCCTGCACCATTTCGACGATGGTTACAGGGATGCCCTTTTGCAGGAAGTTCATCGTGATGCCGCCGCCCATGGTGCCAGCACCGATCACGCCGACCTTCTTGATGTCGCGCAACTGGGTGTCCTTGGGCAGGCCGTCGATCTTCGCTGCCTGACGTTCGGCAAAGAACATGTGCCGCTGGGCTGCAGACTGGCTACCCGTCATCAGTTTCATGAATTCGGCGCGTTCGAATTTCAGGCCATCTTCGATATTCGGATTTTCGGCCGCAGCCGCAACGCAGCGCAGGTTGGCATAAGGCGCATCGAAGCCCTTCCACTTGCGCGCATTTTCCGCCTCAAGCTTGGCGATGATTGCCGTGTCACCCTTCACCGGTAGGTCGCGGGTGTGGCGCGGGCCTTTTGCGACGCATTCGCGTGCGAAAGCAACGGCATCGGCAGCGAGGCTGTCTTCACTCGCCAGCTTGTCGATCAGACCGGTATCAAGCGCCTTTTGCGCCGAAATCGGTTCGCCGAGCGAGGTCATCACTGCCGCTTGTTCAATGCCGACAAGACGCGGCAGACGCTGGGTACCGCCAGCGCCAGGCAGCAGGCCAAGCTTGACTTCGGGTACACCGAGTTTCGCCGAAGGAACTGCGATGCGATAGTGGCAAACGAGGGTGGTTTCGAGGCCACCGCCCAGTGCGGTGCCGTGGATTGCCGCGATCACCGGTTTGGTCGCGGTTTCGATGGTGTTGAGCACGGCATTGAAATCCGGCCCTTGCGGCGGCTTTCCGAATTCGGTGATGTCGGCGCCTGCGATGAAGGTCTGCCCTTCACAGCGGATGACAATCGCCTTGACGCTGTCGTCTTTCAGGCCCTGTTCGATACCGTCCGAAATGCCCTGGCGCACATGCCAGCTAAGCGCGTTGACCGGCGGGTTGTTGACGGAAAGGACGAGGATTTCACCGTCCTGCGAGGTGGTTACGGATTGCATATTACTTCCTTTCAATGTCCTCCCCATCGACTTGCGATGGGGAGGGGGACCGTTTGGCGCGAAGCGTCAAATGGTGGAGGGGACAGCGACGGTGCAATTCCCCTCCGTCATCGCTTCGCGATGCCACCTCCCCATCGCTAGTCGATGGGGAGGAATATTCTAAGCCGCCAAAGCCGCATACATCATCGTGCGAATTTCACGCCGGATCGGATAGGTCGATGAGGGCGCGAGTTGGGTCATGAAAACCATGATCAGATCCTCGACCGGGTCGACGAGGAAGGCGGTCGAATACATGCCGCCCCAGTAGAATTCACCCTTCGATCCCGCGAGCATCGTGGCTGCAGGATCGATATTGCAGGCGAAGCCAAGCCCGAAACCGATGCCTGCATTTTCCGCTTCGCTGAACAGCGATTTCGAATGCTGGGTCAAATCGCCGCCGCCAGGCAGATGGTTGGCAGTCATCAGCTCCAATGTCTTAGGGCTGACAATCTGGACACCATCAAGTGCGCCGCCATTGAGCAACATCCGGCAGAAACGATGATAATCGTGGACGGTCGAGGCAAGGCCGCCGCCACCCGATTCAAACTTCCAACCTTGCGCCCACAGGCTGTCGGCCCCTGCCTTGTCAGTCTGCACCATCTTGTCCTTGGGATGGAAGGCATAGCAGGGCGGAATGCGATGTGCTTGGTCGGCGGCCACCTTGAAGCCGGTATCCTTCATGCCGAGCGGTTCGAAAATATGCTCGCGGAAATAATCGCCCAGCGACTGGCCCGAAATGCGCTCTACCAATACGCCCAATACGTCAGTTGAAACCGAGTAATTCCAGCAAGTGCCCGGATCGAATTCGAGCGGAATCTGCGACAGGTGGTTGATGAAGCTCTGGCTGTCATTCTTCATCCAGTGCTCAAGCTCAGTCTTGCGATAGGCGGCGTCGACCGGCGTGCGTTCCTGAAAGCTGTAAGTGAAGCCGGTGGTGTGGCGCAGCACGTCGATGATATTGAGCCGTGTCGTGGGCGGGCGGCTTGTGAAGGGCACATTGCCGCCGCCAGCCATGAACACGCCCAGATCGGCGAATTCCGGAATATATTTGGCGACCGGCTCGCTCAACGCGACCTTGCCCTGCTCGACCAGTTGCATGAAAACGATCGAGGTGATCGGCTTGGTCATGCTGGCGATGCGGAAAATGGCATCATGATCGACGCCCGACGCCCATGTGTGCGCGACGTCGTCGCCGCGCCCGATGAGCAGCGCGCCAAAGGGCAGTTTGCCGCTGTCGAGATATTTCTCCTGAATGTGCGCGCCGATGCGGGCGAGCCGATCAGGCAGGAAGCCAAGTCCGAGTGCTGCGTTGTCGTCGCTCATGTCAGTGTGCCGTCTGTCCGAGAAGTTGCCGCGTAACCGGATGCGAGCTGGTCAAACCACCGTCGACCGCAATCGCCTGCCCGTTGACATAGCTTGCCTGATCAGAGGCGAGGAACAATGCGACATTGGCCAGCTCCTCCGGCTGGGCCGCGCGCTTCAGCGGGTTCAACTGCCCCACCTTGTGCATCACATCCTTTGAACGAGCATAATCAAATGTCGGCTTGGTCATGCCGGTTTCGGTGAGGCCCGGGCAGATCGCATTCACGCGCACGCCCGAGGTCGTCAGCTGCTGCGCCGCTGTCTTGGCGAGGTTGATGACGCCTGCCTTCGATGCCGAATAAGTTAGCGGGCCAGCGCCCGAATTGAGGCCAGCGACGCTCGCGGTCAGCACAATGGACCCGCCACGTCCCTGATCGACCATCGCCTTGCCCGCATGTTTCACCATCAAGGCGGGGCCAATGACGTTGACGCGGAAGGTTTCGGCCATGGTGGCAGGATCAATTTCGAAGATTCCGCCCATATCGCCGATGATACCGGCATTGGCGAAGGCAACATCGACGCCGCCATAATTGGCCTTCGCGGTCTCGACGAGTTTCGCCACATCGGCCTCAACACCGGCATCGATCTGCAGCGCGGTGACGGTTCCGCCAGCTTCCTCTACCATCTTTGCCGTTTCGAAAACCGCTTCGGTCTTGTCACCTATGACGAGCTTCGCGCCTTCAGCAGCGAACCGCCTGGCAGATGCACGGCCGATGCCCGAACCCGCGCCTGTTATGATTGCAACTTTGCCTGCGAGTGCGCCCATGCTCATCCTCCTGAAATTGTATTGCCGCCGTCGATGACGATCGTTTGTCCTGTGGTAAAGCCGCCTGCCTTGCTGGCAAGGAATACCGCTGCCCCGGCGATTTCATACGGCTCGCCAATGCGGCGCAGCGACGAGCGACGGGTTGAAATTTCCAACGTATCGGGATTCTCCCAAAGCGCACGGGCAAAGTCGGTCTTGATCAGGCCCGGTGCGATGCAGTTGACGCGCACACCCTTTGGCCCGAATTCATCGGCCAGATTGCGCGCCATCTGCATGTCGGCAGCCTTGGAAATGCAATAGGCACCGATGACGGTCGAAGCCTTCAAACCGCCGACCGACGAAACGATGGTGACCGACCCCTGCCCACGTTCGCACATTTCGGGTGCGACCATATGAATCAGCCAGTGGTTGGACAGGATGTTGTTGTCCATGATCTTGCGGAATTGATCGTCGCTGATCCCGGCGCTTGGACCGTAATAGGGGTTGGATGCCGCATTGCAGACCAAGGCGGTTATCTTGCCGAATGCCTTGCGCGTTTCATCGACCAAATGCTGCAAATCTTCTTTCGAGGAAATGTTGGCTGCGACCGCGATTGCAGTGCCAGCGCCATATTTCGCGTTGATTTCGGCCGCGACTGCATCACAGGCATCCTGCTTGCGGCTGGAAATGACCACCTTTGCGCCATGCTCTGCCATTTCCTCGGCAATCGCCTTGCCAATGCCGCGCGACGAACCGGTTATCAGGGCAACCTGCCCGCTCATGTCGAAAAGGGACATTCTCCATCCTCCAATGTCATCGCCCCTGCGATGGTAGGGGCTGCAGGAAATTTGCGCAGCGCGCTTTAGCCTAGCAAAAGCGGCCCCGGCCTGCGCCGGGGCTACGCCAATTTATGCCGCTCCCGCCTTTACCGCAAATTCCCAAGCCCGATCGACTAGCGGGGTCACGCGATCAGACATGGCCTTGGCATGCGCCGAGCTGGCGGTGCCATCGATCACACGCTTCTTGATGCCCTGCATGATCCCCGCAAGGCGGAAGAAGTTATAGGCAAGGTACCAGTTGAGATCGGGAATGCTGTCGCGACCAGTTGCCGCGCAATAGCGCTCGACGACTTCTTCCAGTTCCGGGATGCCGAGTTCCTTGCGGTCCAGATCCTTGACGCCTGAACGGCCGCCATTTTCGGTCACCCATGCCATTGCGACATAGGAGAAATCTGCCAGCGGATCGCCGATGGTCGACAATTCCCAATCGAGAACGGCGAGGCATTTCGGGCTGTTGCGATCGAAAATCGCATTATCGATGCGGAAATCGCCATGGACCACGCTGGTGCGGGTCTGTTCGGGCAAGGTCGCGGGCAGCCATTCGATCAGCTTTTCCATGCCAGGCATGGTTTCGGTTTCCGACAGGCGATACTGCTTCGTCCAGCGATCAACCTGACGACCGAAATAATTGCCCGGCTTGCCGAAATCGGAAAGGCCCGCAGCCTCGATATCGGTGTTGTGCAATTTGGCGAGGACATCGAACATCTCGAAATAGACCGCACGGCGTTCCTCCGGAGTGCTACCCGGCATGGCACCGTTCCAGATGGTGCGGCCATCGACCATGCCCATGACATAAAACCAGCTGCCGATCACACTGTCGTCGGTGCACAGACCATATTGGCGCGCCACAGGGAAACCGGTCTTATACATCCCCGCCTGCACCTTATACTCGCGGTCCACGGCATGCGCCGAAGGGAGCAACGGCCCAAAGGGTTTGCGCCGGAGCACATAATTGCCCGACTCCGCTTCGATCTTGTAAGTCGGATTCGATTGCCCGCCTTTGAACTTGGTCAGGTGCAGAGGGCCTTTGAAGCCCTCCACATTTGCCTGCATCCACTCGGTAAGGCGGCCTTCGTCGAGTTTGTCTGCACCCTCGGGTTCGACCGTACCGACAAAAGCCTCATCAGCATTCATGGCTGCATTATCGCTCATTGATCGAATACGATAACGCTGCGCGCGCTATCGCCCTTCTTCATCTTCTCAAAGCCTTCGTTGATCTGCTCAAGCGGGATTCGCTCAGCGATGATGCTGTCGAGATCAAGCAGCCCGCGCATATAGAAATCGACCAGACGCGGCATATCTACCGGGAAGCGGTTGCCACCCATGATCGCACCTTGCAGCTTCTTGCCCGACAGCAGGTCCATAGCAGACAGGCCTACCGAGTGGGTCAGCGGCATCATGCCAAGGATCGTTGCTGTTCCGCCACGGCGCAGCGACTTGACCGCCAGATCGCCCGAGGCCGGACGTCCCACAGCTTCAATCGCATGATCGACACCGCCCTTGGTCAGCTCGATTACCTGTGCTGCAGCATCATCGGCCAAAGCGTCAACCACATCGGTCGCGCCCAGCTTCTTCGCCAGTTCACGCTTTTCGGGGATCGGATCGCAGGCGATGATGCGCCCAGCACCCGCAATCTTCGCTGCATTGATCGTCGCCAGACCAACCCCGCCGCAGCCGACAACCGCGACAGTCTCGCCCGGTGTCACTTTGCAGGCGTTGAAGATTGTCCCCGCACCCGTGGTCACCGCACAACCGATCACCGCCGCCCGATCGAGCGGCATTTCGGGGTCGATACGGGTGCACGCATGTTCGTGGATCAGCATCATTTCGGCGAAAGCCGAAAGGTTGAGCATCTGATTCACCGGCGAGCCATCTGGGCGCGAGAGCCGCGATGGATCTTCCGGCGAACGACGGGTATCGGCTCCTAGACACAGCGACATCCGCCCGGTGACGCAGAACTCACAATGCCCGCAGAAAGCTGACAGGCAGGTGATCACGGCATCGCCGACCTTCACAGTGCGCACTTCGGATCCGACTGCCTCGACAATACCAGCCGCTTCGTGGCCCGGCACAGCGGGCAACGGATGCGGATAGGTACCTTCGATGAAATGCAGATCCGAATGGCACAGCCCGCAAGCTGCATTGCGGATCAGCACCTCATGCGGACCCGGATTCGAGATTTGCAGGGTTTCGATTTCGAGCGGTTTGCCCGGTTCAATGAGGACTGCAGCTTTCATCAGCGTGTCACCGCCAGATTGCCGCTTGTCAGTTCAACGCCGCCACGAACGCCGCCATATTTGCCCAGTTCCATCCGAGCGATCGAACGGCTGTGCACTTCATCGGGGCCATCGGCGAGACGCAGGGTACGCTGATGTGCATAGGCCGAAGCCAGACCGAAATCTTCGGACACGCCGCCACCGCCATGCGCCTGAATGGCGTCGTCGATAATTTTCAGTGCCATATTCGGTGCCTGAACCTTGATCATCGCGATTTCATTGGCCGCGGCCTTGTTGCCGACGGTGTCCATCATCTGTGCTGCCTTCAGGCAGAGCAGACGAGTCATTTCGATGTCGATACGGGCGCGCGCGATACGTTCATGCCAGACGCTATGTTCGGCAATCGTCTTGCCGAAAGCGACGCGACTGGTGAGGCGGCGGCACATCTTTTCCAGCGCTTCTTCAGCGACGCCAATCGTCCGCATGCAGTGGTGGATACGGCCAGGTCCAAGCCGGCCCTGCGCAATTTCAAAGCCGCGGCCTTCGCCGAGGATAACGTTTTCAACCGGGACGCGAACGTCCTTCAGTTCAACTTCCATATGGCCATGCGGGGCATCATCATAACCGAAGACCGGCAAGTGGCGCAGGATGTTCACGCCGGGAGCGTCCATCGGCACAATAATCTGCGACTGTTGCTGGTGCTTTTGCGCGCCAGTGTCCGTCTTGCCCATCACGATCGCAACCTTGCAGCGCGGATCGCCCAGACCCGACGACCACCATTTGGTACCGTTGATGACATATTCGTCGCCATCGCGAACCATGCGGGTTTCAATGTTGGTGGCATCGGACGAAGCCACGGCAGGTTCGGTCATCAGGAAGGCCGAACGGATTTCGCCATTCATCAGCGGCACAAGCCACTTCTTCTTCTGTTCGGCCGTGCCATAGCGGTGGAAGACTTCCATATTGCCGGTGTCAGGGGCCGAGCAGTTGAACACTTCGGAGGAAAATCCGAGCCGACCCATTTCTTCAGCACACAGTGCATATTCGACGTTGGTCAGTTGCGGACCTTCGAATTCGACAGAGGTGTCGAGGTGCGGATTGGCACCCTGTGGTGGCATGAACAGGTTCCAAAGGCCAGCGGCCTTGGCCCGAGCCTTTTCCTCTTCAAGGACTTGCAGGACTTTCCAGCGGGTGTCGCCGCTTTCCATTTCCTTTTTATAGTCACCGACACGCGGACGGAGGTAGGTGTCGATGTGGCTCTTGATGCGGTCGCGCCAATAGGTTTCGCGTTCGGTGAAGGTAAAGTCCATGCGAGTCGTCCTCTTTTTAATCGTCCGGTTAACTTGATTTCCTTGGGCCTATCCGGCCCCTGCTTCAACTGTTTTTTCACCCTCGGCGAGACGCCGAACACGTTCCTCATGATCGGCGCGGGTGATCGGGAATTTCCGGATCCGCCATATGGTGCCGAGCCCCAACAACACGATTGTACTGATATACGCAATTACCAGACTGTCGATAACAGGGGCAGGCACATTGGCCGGGTTGGCCTTCTCCGGAAGCCCGGCCATCGATATGATGAAACCGCCGATCAATATGCCTGCACCAGTCGCACATTTCTGCACGAACAAATTGCCGGCATAGAGCAGCCCTTCCGAACGTCGTCCTGTACGCTCCTCGGTGACCTCGACCACATCCGCAATCATTGAAGCGACCGAAATCTGGATGATCACGCCGGAGCAATTGGCGATGAAGAAGAAAGCGAACACCATCGCGGTGGAGAGATTACTGCCCGTCTGCGGCCAAAATCCGCCAAGAAACAGCAGGAACGGGGTGATCCAGAATCCAGCATTGATGAAAATGAAACGGAAGGCTGAGTCCTTTTTGCCCCATTTTTTGTTGAAATAGGTGACGAGGAAAAAGGCGATGATGACGCTGCCGAACAGCAACCAGGGATATGCCTGGAACCAGCGTTCGGGAAAACGCCATACAAATATGTAGAGATAGTTGGACAGGACATAGGTGACCTGCGTGCTGACTGCAGCAAAGGCGACGGCGGAAATCAGTACCAGATAGGTCGGATGCGAAACCGAGTGCCAGATCTCGCGTATCGCTTCACGCACCGTCGTGCGGTCAGGTTGTGTCGCAGGCAAATGGGCGAGCCGCTTATGCTGCCCGATGGCAGACAGAAGGACGGTGAACGCCATCAGGCAGGCACCGGTGATACCGTACATCCAATAGCCTTCAGCCAGCAGCTGCCCGACTTCGCCTTCCTTGTCCGAAACCAGAAACACGCCATAGGCAAGGAACAGCATCAGCAATCCGCCCGCCCATGCGAACAGATAGCGCAACCGCATCAGGCTGGTTCGCTCATCATAATCCTGCGTCAGTTCTGGCAGGATCGCGACTGAAGGCACCTCGCAAGCCGATACCAGCGTTCGGACGAGAATCGCTGTGACGACGAGATAGCCAAAGGCCTGCCATCCCTCCAGCCCCGGTGGGTGCCAGAGCAGCATCCACGACGCCGCTAGCGGAACCGCGGCCAGATACAGCCAGGGCAGACGCCGCCCCCATCGCGAATAGGTGCGATCACTCATATGCCCGATGATTGGATCGGCAAAAGCGTCAACGACCATCGCAATCGCCAATGCTGCGCCAACCAGCCGGGCATCCATCCCGATGACCTGATTGTAAAACAGCAAAAGGAACGTCGAAAAGCCGTTCTCCTTCACGCCATAGGCCATGCTGCCAAAGCCGTGAAAGAATTTGATCCGCGTTGGAACGCGCCCGTCCGAGGTGATCGTCATTCCTGAGCCGCGCCGGCGAAGCTCTCAACCGAATCGAACATCGCCGGGGCATTTTCATCCCAGCTGTGGCGCGGGCCGATTGTAATCCCACCGTCGACCACCATATGCGTGCCCGTGATGAAGCGCGCTTCAGAACTGGCGAGATAGGCAACCATCGAGGCAATGTCCTCTGGATTGCCGCCGCCTTTCACCGGTTGCGCCGCATTGGCCACTTCATAAATGACGGCATTGGCCGCATCGCGCTGATCAGCCGGGACTTCGAGTGCCGATGCAAAAATGTTCGTTTTGATGAAGCCGGGGCAGATCGCGTTGACCCGAATGTCAAATTTGGCAAGCTCTGCTGCCGCCATTTTTGAAAGATGCAGCACGCCAACCTTTGCCACCGCATAAGCCGAAGGCGAATATCCCGCACCAAGCGCGGCAATGCTCGCGGTGTTCACAATCGAAGCGCCCTTGCGGCCCTTCATATGCGGCACGGCATAACGGATGCCCATAGCGACCGAGCGCAACAGCAGGTCCATCGTCCGGTCCCAGCCTTCGGGTTCAATCTCGTCAATAGGTGCCCGGTCACCGGCTGCGCCTGCATTGTTGAACACAATGTCGATGCCGCCAGTCTTTTCGGCGGCGAAATCCATCAGTGCCTTGATCTCGGCGACGTTGCACACGTCGGTGCGTTTGAAGAAAATCTTGCCGTTTGAAGTGGCGGCAAGTTCGCTGCCGCCCTCTTCATCAATGTCGGCAGCGATTACGGTCGCACCTTCTTCGGCCAATCGAAGGCAGGTGGCCTTGCCAATGCCCGATGCAGCCCCGGTGACGACAGCCGTCTTCCCAGCGAATCTCATATTCCTCTCCTCATCCCGACTCTCTCCCCGCTATCCTGTGCCGATTAAATGGCTCGGTCAACGGGCGCAAAATTGCCGTTACGGAAAGCGCGCCTCACAAGTTGACGCTTGCGTAAAGCGCACAAAGAGACATAGTGATTCGGCACTTTTTAGGAGAATCCCGATGAGCGAACTGGAGGCATTCCGGACGGAAATCAGGGCGTGGATAGAGGCAAACTGCCCGCCCGAAATGAAAACCCCGATCAAAAGCGACGACGACACCTGCTGGGGCGGTCGTAACTTCGTTTTCCAAAGCGAAGCGCAAAAACAATGGATGGAGCGCTGCGCAGCGGCAGGCCTTACCGTGCCCGATTGGCCAAAGGACTATGGCGGCGCAGGACTGTCGCCTGCTGAAACCAAAATTTTCCGTCAGGAAATGGCACGCGCCGGCGCACGTTCGCCGCTCAACAGCTTTGGCATCTGGATGCTTGGCCCCGCACTGCTGAAATTCGGCACCGAAGAGCAGAAGCGCCATTACCTGCCGCAGATCGCGCGCGGCGAAATCCGCTGGTGTCAGGGCTATTCAGAACCGGGATCAGGTTCGGACCTCGTTTCGCTGCAAACCTTTGGCGAAGACAAGGGCGACCATTGGGTCGTCAACGGCCAGAAAATCTGGACGAGCTATGCCGACAAGGCCGACTGGATTTTCTGCCTTGTCCGCACGGATAAGGAAAACAAATATCAGGGCATCAGCTTCCTGTTGTTCGATATGACGACACCGGGCGTTACCACCAAGCCGATCAAGCTGATTTCGGGCAACTCGCCCTTCTGCGAAACCTTCTTCGACAATGTCGTGGTGCCCAAGCATCAGATTGTCGGCGAGCTCAACCGCGGTTGGGATGTCGCCAAATATCTGCTCGGCCATGAGCGCGAAATGATTTCGGGCATGGGCGGCGATGGCGGCACCGCCTCGCTCGGCGGCGGCTTCAAGGATGCGCTGGGTGATGAACCGATACTGCGCGCGCAGCTTGCGATGTTTGACGTCGAAAGCCTTGCCTTCCGCGCGCACAGCGAACGCTTCATGGACGAATGGAAAACCGGCACCGCGCATCCAGCCTATTCGAACCTGATGAAATATATCGGGACGGAACTGAACAAGAAGCGCCACGAACTGGTGATGGCGGCTGGTGGTTCAGACTATCTGGAATGGGAAAGCGAACGCTCGAATGGCGGCAAGCGTGCACGCGACTGGCTGCGCACCAAAGCCAATTCGATCGAAGGCGGCACGAGCGAAGTGATGCTCAACGTCGTCGCAAAACGCATTCTCGACATGCCGGGAGCCTGACCAATGGCCATGACCTATAATGAAGACCAGTCGATGCTGCGCGATAGCGCACGCGACTTCATGAAAACCGAAGCGCCCGTCGCGCATCTGCGCAAATATCGGGACATGGATTGCAAGGATGGCTTCAGCCACGATCTGTGGAAGCAATTTTCCGAAATGGGTTTCACCGGCATCCTGATCCCCGAAGCCGATGGCGGGCTGGGCATGGGCCATGTCGAAGCTGGCATCGTGCTGGAAGAAATTGGACGCAACCTCTCGCCCTCGCCCTTCCTTTCAACCTCGGTGGTTGCTGTTGAAGCATTGAAGGCTGCCGACAAGGCAATGCGCGACCGTTGGTTCCCCGGCATTCTCGCTGGTGAAACGGTGATCGGCATCGCACTTGAAGAGGGCAAAAAGCACCATCCGGAAAAGATCGCGCTCAAGGCCGAACGCAGCGGCAATGGCTTCAAGCTGAGCGGTGCAAAGCAGTTTGTCGTGCAGGGTAGCTCTGCCGACATGCTGATTGTTGCAGCCCGTACCGGAGGTGCTATTGGCGAGACGGCAGGCTTGACGCTGTTTGCGGTTGAGAAAGACGCAGCCGGCCTGTCGATGGATGCCGCGCGCACCGTTGACTCAGCAATGGCTGCTCGTGTCGCATTTGATGGTGTCGAAGTAACCGCCGACGCCGTGATTGGCGATGTCGACGGCGGCTGGGCTGTCTTGTCCAAAATGCTCAACGCCGGACGCACCGGTTCCGCCGCCGAAATGGTTGGCGTTGGCACCGGCGCGATGGACCTGACCTTTGACTATCTCAAACAGCGCAAGCAGTTTGGCCGCGTCATCGGCGAGTTCCAGGCGCTGCAGCATCGTGCCGCGCATCTTTATGGCGAAATGGAAATGGCGCGCTCCGCTGTGCTCAAGGCGCAGAACTTCCTCGACGAGGCAGATCCGCGTGCAGAGCTTTACGCCTCGGTCGCCAAGGCCAAGGCAGGTCTTGCCTGCAGCCTTTCTGTCCGCGAAGGCGTGCAGATGCATGGCGGCATCGGCATGACCGACGAATATGACATCGGCCTCTATATGAAGCGCGACCGCGCGCTCGCCGAATATATGGGCGACATCTATTTCCACGCCGACCGCGTGGCCCAGTTGAACGGATATTGATCATGGACTTGCAGAAACTTTTCAGCCTTGAAGGCCGTGTCGCGCTCGTCACCGGTGGTTCCAAGAATCTCGGCCGCCATATGGCCGAAGGCTTCATCGCCGCTGGTGCCAAGGTCTATATCAGCTCGCGCAAAGCGGACGCCTGTGAAGCAACAGCAGCCGAACTGGGCCCCAACTGCATTCCGCTGCCAATGGATGTCTCGTCGGTTGAGGGCTGCAAGGCGTTGGCGGCTGCATTCGCCGAACGCGAGTCGAAACTCGATATCCTGGTCAACAACGCAGGAGCCGCCTGGGGCGCACCGTTCGAGGAATTCCCTGAAGCGGGCTGGGACAAGGTCATGGACCTCAATGTCAAGGGCCCCTTCTTCCTGACGCAGGCGTTATACCCGCTGCTGAAGGCTGCGGCGACCAAGGCGCATCCGGCGAAGGTTATCAATATCGGCTCAATCGACGGTATCCGTCTCAACCCCTGGGAAACCTATAGCTATCACGCATCCAAGTCGGCGATCCTGTATCTTACAAAACGCATGGCTGCGCGGTTGGTTCAGGATCAGATCAATGTCACTGCGATCGCCCCGGGTGCCTTTGCCTCTGATATGAACAAGGCAGCGCGCGACCATGGCGAAGCGGTCGCCAGCAACATCCCGAACAAGCGCATCGGCGTTGCCGAAGATATGGCGGCGGCGGCGATCTATCTTGCGTCAGATGCCGGCAACTATGTTATTGGCGATACTATCACCGTCGATGGCGGCGTGGCGCACGCCAATATCGGTTCACCGAGCATCGACGCGTGAGCGTCCACGGCGTTGCGGAGGGCAAATTTGCGGGCGTAAAGTCCGTGATGGAGGCCAGCCTCGCAAGTGGCGCCGATATCGGGGCTTCGTTCTGCGTAACCCGCGACGGTGAAACTGTGGTCGATATCTGGGGTGGGCATGCCAACCCTGATAAGACCAGCAGTTGGGATCGCGATACCATCGTCAACGTCTATTCGACGACCAAGACGATGGCAGCACTCACTGCGCTGCTGCTTGCCGACCGTGGTGTTTTCGACCTCCACGACCGGGTAGCAAAATTCTGGCCGGAATTTGCTGCCGAGGGCAAGGACGACGTCACCATTGCCCAACTGCTGAGCCATTCCGCCGGGCTTTCCGGTTGGAAGGAACCGCTACAACGTGAGGATCTCTATGACTGGTCCAAATGCGTTGATTTGCTCGCACAGCAAGCCCCGTTTTGGGCACCGGGTACTGCACCGGGCTATCATGCGCTGACCCAGGGCTATCTGGTCGGTGAAGTTGTGCGACGTGCAACGGGTAAAACCATCGGCACTGTTTTCCGTGAGGAAATTGCCGAGCCCTTGGGCGCTGATTTCCATATCGGCCTTCCGGCATCAGAAGACGGCAGGGTCGCAACACTGCAACCACCTCCCATTGCCGTTGCCGCGCAAGCGGCATCGGATCTGCAAAAGAATATGGCGACCAATCCCGGCATCGATGTCGGTGAAACCGCAAAAAGGGCATGGCGCGGGGCGGAAATTCCAGCAGCTGGCGGCACGGGCAATGCACGCTCAGTAGCGGAAATCCATGCCATCCTTGCAAATGGCGGCATGGCCAAGGGCAAGCGCTTCCTGTCAGAAGCCGGGTGTCGCCGCGCATTCGAATGTCAGGTTGAGGGCACCGATCTTGTCCTTGGCATCCCCGTGCGGTTCGGCATGGGTTTTGGCCTGCCAGGCGGCATGGTACCGTTGCCCAATCCCAATAGCTGCTATTGGGGTGGCTATGGTGGATCGATCGCTATCGTCGACATGGATGCACAGACGACATTCTCCTATGTGATGAACCGGATGGAGGGCACCACTACAGGCGATGCCCGGGGATTCGCGCTGGTCATGGCGACATGGCAGGCGATGGACGCGTAGATCTATAAGTGCAAAGGACGCAATTTAGGCCAGTTGCATTTCATGCAACTGGCCTTTTTCTTTTCGCAATTGCACAATGAACCCCCAATCGCCAAATGCGGGTCACCGAAAGCGAAACTTTCGAAACACATTCTGACCGGCGAGCATCTCCTCCTCCTCTCCCCCGCTCGCTGATCAAGACGAACGGCCTTCATGCACAGCGTGGAGGCCGTATTCGTTTGTGGCTTAATGTCGCAGCAGCGATGTATTATTTCTTCCCCGCGACATGCATCTTCTTGTTCTCCATTTTGTCCACCGCAAACCCCTCCGCCTGTGGATAAGTCGAAAGATTCGCATTGCCCGACTCAGGGTTCGATGAGACCTTTCAATTGTCAGGCAGGGAAGCCGGAAAGCGAAGCGGAACGGAAACGGAAAGCAGAGCGGAACGGGCGAACTGCCAGATACCTCGCCAGAGCGTTTCAGAAACGAAAGTGGAAGAAGCAGGAAAGCAGAGGTTGCTGCCGGACAACGAACGCCATGTGCGGGCCAAGGCCTCACCGCCAAAAGCCAACGCCGGGCAGGATACCGAAAGCAGTCAGGCAAACTGGCGACCCTTCGGGGCCGCCAGCGAGCCGGACGCCGGAAAGCGGAAAGAATGGCCCTAGTGGCCAAGGACTTCCAAGATCAGGCGCAGTGGGCGCTGGTAGCAATACCAGCGCCCATTTATTTTGGGGTAAGACCAAAAACTGGCTCGTTAAGAGATTTTCCGTCAACTTGAAACGGAAGGCCTAACCAATTCTTCACCGCCGTTATGCTATCCGGTATGCGATGATGAATCCCAAACCCTTTGGCAAATTGGGCAATCGCAAAATGGCGCGGCTGGCGACAGAAATAGACGCCGGAATGGTGCTGCTCGAGCGATCCGAGCGCTGCAGCTTGGAAAACATCTCCCGCACTGGCTGCCGTCTGCAGCTTAGCGAACCGCCGCGCATTGGCGCGACTGTGCTGATCCGCGTCGAACGGATCGAGGCCATGGGTATCGTGGCTTGGGTTCGTGGTAATCGATGCGGGGTCAGGTTTCCTGACCCTCTGGCGATCCGGGAATTTGAGCGCGTCCGCTGGATTGTCGAACATGCCACAGCACATGAGCATAACAGTCTGGCCCACGCTACGGCGGTTTGGCGATAATCGCGGCGATACCCCCCAGCAAATTTCGGAATCATTTGGTCTGCGTGACGGGCGTCACGCGTTTCATTCCGATTCACATGCCAATTACGGGTTGCGACCCGGTTGGCAAGGTTCTCCCTATGCCAACATCCTGCCGAGGGCAGGGGAACACACCCCCCTGCTTCTCGGCTTTTTCTTCAGACCCCGGATTTTAACAGCCAGTCGTGGAAGATACGCACCGCGCGTTGCTTGAGCGCACGGGGTCGGCAGACAAACCAATAGCTGTAAGGGCTTTCGACCTCTAAATCGAAAAGGCGGACCAGTCTTGGGTCTTTGGCGTCGGAGAAATGGCTGCCGTGCATGATGGCGACGCCCAGCCCATTGGCTGCCGCCTCCAGCATGAGCGGCCCGCTATCGATATGGTCAATGGCAGCAGGCTTCAACTTGGGTTCGCCCACCGCCACCCGCCAAGCATCGAAAATCAGCGGCATATCGCTGTGCACCAAAACGGTCTGGTTTTTCAGATCAGCAGGCTTTTTCAATGATTGTTCGCGCGCCGCAGTTTCGGATGCGATGGCATAGACATTGTTGCGATCAAGCCGCACCGCATATAGTCGGGGATCAACCTGATCGGCTATGATAATCGCGGCATCGACCACATCACCCAACAGATTTTCAGCATGTGCCGAGGTATCGACGTCGATGTGCAATTTGGGAAACAGCTTGCGCAGTTCCGGCAGTTTCGGGATCAACCGTTGGGATCCGAACAGCGGCAGCACGCCGAGTCGCAAGCGGTATTCGCCCCCCTGCCCAGCCAATTCGTCCACAGCATCCGCCATGGCGTCAAGGGCGGGCTCGATCGCGATAAGCAACGCTTGCCCATCTGCGTTCAGGACCATCGCTTGCGCCTTTCGGTCAAACAGCGGTTTGCCCATAAAATCTTCAAGCGCCTTTACCCGCCTGCTGAGAGCCGGCGGCGAGAGTGACAATTCACTGGCTGCTGCTTTGGCCGAACCCAGCTTGGCAATTCGGACAAAGGCTTCCAGCGACCGCAAGGGTGGCAATCGACGCATGGGGAGGACTCTCTACTTTGTGCGACGCAATATTTTTCAGAAAATGTGTAATTTTCGTGAATCGCGCCTGTTTTGGTTGAGTTGAAAGCTAATTCGGATTGCAAAAACTGCAACCACTTTTTTATTCTTCGCACTTGCACAAAAAATGGTTTCGGGTCAGAAAGAGCATGCCTAACAGGCATCCTCTCCTAAAGACTTTTTCAGGCCGACGTTCGCGTCGGCCTTTTTTTATGCATTCCGGGTGCGAGAAGCCAAGCATTGCCCCCGCCATTCCAACACCCTATCTTGAAAATCATGGGCTTGGTGCAAAGGTAGGGTCGGATGGCAAAACAGAAATCCGCAAAATTGCAGGTGGCCAATGCGCGGCCTGAAGATTCAGGCCGTGGCCTAGCCCGCCTTTCCCGCGAGTTCATGGCTCTCCATGGGCTGCAGCAGGGCGATGTGATCGAAATCGCCGGCAAAAGAACAACCGCCGCGCGCGCAGTCGACCCCTATCCTGAGGATGAAGGGCTGGAACTGGTCCGCCTCGATGGCCTGCAGCGCGCCAATGCTGGCGTCGGCGCCGGCGAACAGGTCGAAGTTCGCAAGACTGATTCTGTCGCCGCAAAACGCGTGATTTTCGCCCCTGCACAAAAAGAAATTCGGTTGGAGGGAACGGGAGATGCCCTGAAACGGAATTTTGTCGGGCGTGTGTTTGTCGCCGGCGATGTCGTCGCAACGCATGGGCAACAACGCGTTGCCCCCGATGACATGCCGCCGCAGTTGCGCCAGATGCTGGCTGCGCCTGCTTTTGCGCTTGCCGAAATCCGGCTGACGGTTGTTTCGACAACGCCCAAGGGAATCGTGCACATCGACGCCGATACCGAAGTCGAAATGCGCGCGGAATTTACGGAAGTCGGCGAAGCGCGCCGTGCCGATGTGACCTATGACGACATTGGTGGCATGTCGGACACCATCCGCCAATTGCGGGAAATGGTCGAGCTTCCCTTGCGCTATCCCGAATTGTTCACCCGGCTTGGCGTCGATCCACCGCGCGGCGTTTTGCTGCATGGGCCGCCAGGAACCGGAAAAACCAGGTTGGCACGCGCTGTGGCGAACGAGAGCGAAGCCGAATTCTTCGTCGTCAACGGTCCCGAAATCATGGGCTCCGCTTACGGTGAATCCGAAAAGAAACTGCGGGAGATATTTGCCGCAGCAACCAAGGCCGCACCCTCGATCCTGTTCATCGATGAAATCGATTCGATCGCACCGTCGCGCGACAAGGTGCATGGCGAAGCCGAAAAGCGCCTGGTTGCGCAATTGCTGACGCTGATGGACGGGCTGGAGCCGCGGACCAACCTGGTCGTGATCGCAGCGACCAACCGCCCCGAGGCGATTGACGAAGCGTTGCGGCGCCCCGGCCGGTTTGATCGCGAGATCATTGTTGGCGTACCCGACGAGAGCGGACGGCGCGAAATCCTGGCGATCCACACGCGTGGCATGCCGCTGGGTGCGCGGGTCGACCTCAAAGAATTGGCGCGCACCACCTATGGCTTTGTTGGTGCCGACCTGTCGGCGCTCACACGCGAGGCGGCAATTGAAGCTGTGCGCCGAATTATGCCGAAGCTGGATTTGGCCAGCCAAACTATTCCGCCCGAAGTGCTCGAAAATCTGAAGGTGACGCGCGACGACTTTCTGGAGGCACTAAAACGGGTTCAGCCTTCGGCGATGCGCGAGGTGATGGTGCAGGCCCCCGATGTGCGCTGGGAAGATGTTGGCGGGCTCGACGAAGCGCAGGCCAAGTTGAAAGAGGGCATCGAACTTCCCTTGAGAAACCCCGATGCGTTTCGTCGGTTGGGCATTCGCCCGGCCAAGGGCTTTCTACTCTATGGCCCGCCGGGGACGGGTAAGACCTTGCTTGCCAAGGCGGTTGCGCGCGAAAGCGAGGCCAATTTCATCGCCACAAAATCCTCTGATTTGCTCAGCAAATGGTATGGCGAGAGCGAGCAGCAGATTGCCCGCCTGTTCGCCCGCGCGCGGCAGGTGGCACCGACGATTATCTTCATCGATGAAATCGACAGTCTGGCGCCTGCGCGGGGCAAGGGCATGGGTGAACCACAAGCGACCGAACGTGTGGTCAACACCTTGCTCGCCGAAATGGACGGACTGGAAGAGCTGCAATCGGTCGTCGTGATCGGCGCGACGAATCGGCCCACCCTGATGGACGCCGCGCTGTTGCGGCCGGGCCGGTTCGACGAGTTGGTCTATGTCACCGTGCCCGACAAAGGCGGGCGACGGCGGATATTGGGCATACACACATCGAAAATGCCACTCGGCAAGGATGTCGACCTCGACGAAATCGCCGAGCGCACCGACCGCTACACCGGTGCGGATTTGGAAGACCTTGTCCGTCGCGCCGGTCTGTTCGCGCTCCGCGAGGATGGTAGCGACGCAAATGAAGTGCGCATGAGCCATTTCAGCCAAGCCCTGAATGCGAGCCGTGCCACGGTCTCCCCTGAAATGGAGGAGGAATACCGCACGATGGAAACCAAGCTCAAACAAGCCGCGCTCGTTCCCGAAGGCATGGGGTTTGTCAGTCCTGGCATGGTGAAACCAGTGAAAGCCAGCAAACACGAGCCATAACCGGATTACAATGTACTAGGTCCGCAGTAGCGTAGCTTTGCTGCGGGATGCCATTAGATTGCCCTCATGACTTGCATCGAGACTATCGCATGAAGCTGTCCACATCGCTCTTCCTAAGCGCAGGTCTGGCGCTGCTGATGGCGATTGCTCCGGTACTTTTGACTTTTATCGCCGCTGGAATCGCGCAAGCATATGGGTGCCAACTCGACGAAGGCTCGGCGCATAAGTGCATCATTGCAGGGCGCGATTATGGCGAGACTCTCTACACCATGGGTGTTGCATTTTGGATGTTTATCCTGACCGCGCTCTATTTGCCGGTGGCAGTTGCCTTCGCTGTAGCAGGCTTCATCAATTTGGTGCGCGGACGCGAAGATCCATCCAAGAACAGCAAGACAGGTTGGATATTCTGGCTGCTGGTAATGGCGGCATTGCTGTTCCCGATCCTTGGGCTTCAGTCGCTATTACTTGCCGGGATTGCTGCCGCTCTTTTCTGGTACCGCAAAAAGAATTCAGAACCTGTCGGCTAGCTCAAGCTCCTCTCAACAACCGCGCGCAAACCAATTGCGCGGACCAGCACCATCCCCTCGATCCGCACCAGCAATTTTGCCGCGTCACGCGCGCGCGTTTCGGGATCGGGCGCCGCCAGTTGTGCTTCCCCCCATTCCAGAAAGCCGTGACCTATTGCAGCGGCAATCGGTGTGTAGAGCGGATCCCCTCTTCCCGCGCGACTAGCCAGTTCGAGCCAGACGCACATATAGGGCCAGAAACGGTCTTCGAACAGAAATGCTGATAGGCGTTGCGAAAGCGCATCTAGCGACAACGGCTCGGGCGACACATGCTCCGACATGGCAGCCACCATCCGCGCCGCAATGCATTGTAGCGTCGCCGCGATAATTTCCGACTTGTCGGGAAAATAATAAAGCAACATCCGGTCGCTCGTCCCCGCAGCCTTGGCCAAAGGGCGCAGGCTGGCGGTGACAAGGCCGTGCGCCAGCACATGGTCCGCCAGCTTGTCGACCAGCGCCAGTCGGCGGACATCAGATTTACTCGGGCTTTCCACAGTTTCGCCTTAGATACAAAAAGGTCTTGTAGCGACCGCTACATTAATGTAGCATATGCTACATAGAAAATCGAATGCGAAAGGATATAGCATGAACAGGTTCTGGCAGAATTGGCTGACTATTTGGGCAGCAGGCGTCACCATTTTCGGGCTTGTTCTGGCAGGTGGAGCCTTTGCTGCGACCGACGGACTGACGCGCATGTTATTCGAGCTTTTCGGAATGCCGATTCCGGCACAGCCCGATGCCCATCACCGCTTTGCGATTGGCTTGATGGGCGCTGTAACGATGGGTTGGGGGCTGACCTATTTCGCAACCTTCAAGGCATTACACGCGCTGCAATCCGACCATGCCGCCCCTGCATGGCGCTTCATCCTTTTCGCGAGCTTTGTCTGGTACGCTATCGATTCATGGATTTCGGTCGCAACCGGATTCTGGATGAATGCGGTTTCGAATACGTTGTTGCTTGTGATGCTGCTTATTCCGCTGTTGGGCAGCGGAATGTTGAGCGGTAAAGGGAAAGCCTAAAAATCAACCTGCTCATAATAAGATGGGGGCGTAATCGCCTCCATCCGTTCCGACAGCAGAGGGCGAAAACTGGGGCGTGATTTGAACATCGAGTACCAAGCCTTAGTCTGTTCATGACCGCTCCAGTCAATGCCACCGAGATAGTCGGCAACCGAAAGCTGTGCCGCGGCCGCAAGATCGGCCATACTCATCGTGCTGCCTGCCATCCAGGAACGGTGATCAATCAGATAGTCGATATAGTCGAGATGCCCGTTGGCCAGCCGCATCGCCTCTCGCAGAACAGAACTGTCGGGCGGCTGACGGTGCACGAGCCGCTTCTTCATCCGTTCGTGCAGCAACGGTGCTGTGACATCGCCGTAAAATTGTTGATCGAACCAAGCGACCAGACGGCGGATTTCAGCACGATAGGTGGCAGAGCCGCTGATCATCGGCGCTGTATCGCTCGTTTCCTCAATGAATTCTGTAATCGCGACCGAATCCGATAACGTCAGATTGCGCGCACTATCCACCAATACGGGCGTCCGCGCAGCTGGGTTCATATGCAGAAATTCGTCGCGATATTCCCACGGATTTTCACGGACGAGGCTGTAGGCAATGCCTTTTTCGCCCATAAGCAGGCGAACCTTGCGAGAGAATGGACAAAGGGGGAATTGCAGAAGCTGCCACATGGCCGCTCTGTTAGGCAGTTTGTTTCTGAAAGGGAAGAGCGCTGATGGCCACCTTACCGAAGCAAGATGGCCATAGCGTCAATGCACTGTGCCGAGTGTGGTCTCAAGACTCAGCAGCACCACCAGCCGTTCAATCTGGCGCCAGCGACAATAGTGCAGATGATTGCCGATGTTGCGGCTTGCTTCCGCCCTCTCTGCCGCTTCAAGCCCGGCCTCCCGACCGAAGCGGGCGATGAGCGCCTCTGCTTCATTGACATCGTGCGGTTGGACATAAAGCGGAAAATACATGGCGGAGCGTGCGACCTTTTTAAGTGTTTGATCGCAAGCGAACCGGGGTGAGGCTCGCCTGCCCGAACCCTGATAATGAGCAGGCATGGAAGAAGGCTGACGGCCTTTGGTTACCCGATTGTTAGGTAGTTTTTCGAAAGGCGGTTAGGGAGTATATCCTGCTTGCTACGGCGCCCCTGTCGATGGCATTAGGGCGCGATGAACAGTCCCGAACCAAAACCGCTGCCCCAGGAAGACAAACCGCGCATGGCGGGCGGCATTTTCATTTTTCTTGGCCTTTTGATTGGCGTCATAGCTGGCGTCTATTTTAACGAGGCTTCAATCGGAATGATGTCCGGATTTGCGATCGGCAGCGCAATCGCGATTGCAGTCTGGCTGATGGATCGCCGCAAGGCTTAGGAGAGACTATAATGTGGAAACATATACTCGGCTTTACGGCCTTCGTCCTTTTGCTCGTGGGTGGCGGGCTGTGGTATATGTCTCGGCCCGACGAAGCCCGGGTTTCCATTGAGCGACTGACCGGACCAAAACCCGAAATCACTGAACCGCGTGAACAGCGCATCCCGACGGTCAGCATTGCGGAGGTCGACCGTTGGAAAGCAGGCGAAGCCCCAACCGCCGCTGACGGCTTGGTCGTGGAACGCTTTGCCGAGGATCTCGAACATCCGCGTAACATGTATGTGTTGCCCAATGGCGATGTGCTGGTGGCCGAAACCAATGCCCCTCCCGGGCGAATGGAAGGCATAGAAGGCTGGATTGCCGAATGGCTGTTCACCAAGGCTGGTGCTGGCGTGCCCTCAGCGAACCGTATTACCCTGTTGCGCGATACCGATGGCGATGGAAAGCCCGAACTGCGGAGCAAATTCCTTGAAGGGTTAAACTCACCCTTTGGCATGGTTCTGGTGGGAGACATCCTTTATGTCGCCAACACCGACGCCGTTCTGGCCTTTCCCTATAAGGATGGCGATACCCAAATCACGGCAAAGGGGAACAAGATCCTAGCGCTCAATGCTATGGCGCCCAACAACCATTGGACTCGCAACCTTGTTGCAAGTGCGGATGGGAAGAAGCTGTATATTGCGGTCGGATCGAACAGCAATATCGCCGAAAATGGTCTCGACAAAGAAGTCGGGCGTGCGCGGGTGATCGAACTTGACCTGGTCACTGGTAAAAGCGGTGCATACAGCTCGGGTCTTCGCAATCCCGTCGGTCTGGCATGGGACAGTTCAGGCGTTTTGTGGACTGTGGTCAATGAGCGTGACATGCTGGGGTCGGATCTCGTTCCAGACTATCTGGCAGTCGTTGAATTCGGTGCCGACTATGGCTGGCCGCACCATTATTGGGGCGGCTATACCGACCACCGCGTCCAGCCAGGCAAGCCCGAGAAACGGGAATATGAACGCCGACCGGACTATGCACTTGGCGCACATACCGCTCCCTTGGGACTGGCATTTGCCGACAAGGCGAAATTGGGCGAACGCTTTGCCAGCGGCGCTTTCATTGCTCGGCACGGTTCGTGGAACCGCAAGCCCAAGGCCGGATATGACGTCATCTTTGTGCCATTCAAAAATGGCCAACCGAGCGGAATGCCGGTCAATGTGCTGACAGGCTTCCTCGACAAAGCCGAAAAGGCACAGGGCCGCCCATCTATGGTTGCAATCGACAAGACCGGAGCACTTCTGGTCAGCGACGATGTCGGCAACATTATTTGGCGGGTGCGCGCGAAGGGTTAAGCAGCCTGCTGCGTTAAGGGCGTATTGCCCCATGTTGACCGGGGCGTCCTTTGCAAAGGAGAGCCCCCAATGGCTGTGGATGCTGCAATTGCTTTGAACCGCTTCGGGTTGGGGGCAATTCCCGGGATTCCGGTTGCCGCCAATCCGAAATATTCGCTGCTTGACCAGTTGGAGAAGTTTGACTCCACTCCCACCCCCATCGGCGCGCTACCGCCATCGCGCGAACTGGTGCTGGCGGTGCGCGAGCTTGGGATGGAGCGGCGTGAGCGCAAGTCAAAGGCCGCGACACAGGACGCGCAAGCTGAAACGGCCGAAAAGCAGCTCAATGGCTATCGCAAAGCGGTGCGTGACCAATATGTAAAGGCAGTCGACGCACGTATGGGCGTAGCGCTTGCTTCTACGAACAGCTTTGCTGAGCGGCTGGTGCATTTCTGGGCGAACCATTTCGCGCTGTCGATCGACAAAATAGCCATTGTCGGGCTTGCCGGAAGTTTCGAATTTGAGGCAATCCGGCCGCATATCCTTGGCAATCTTGCGGACCTTTTGCGCGCCTCGACCTGGCATCCGGCTATGTTGCTCTATCTCGACCAAGCCCAGTCAATCGGGCCCAACAGTCCGCTCGCCAAACGGGTTGGCGCGCGGAGCAACCGCGAGATTGGTTTGAACGAAAATCTGGCGCGCGAAATATTGGAGTTGCACACGCTAGGCGATCGCAGCGCCTATAGCCAAGCCGATGTCACCGAATTCGCTCGTGCGATGACCGGGTTGACGGTTGGAGGGCTCGGTCGAGCGCGCATTCAGAGGTTGGTCGGCAGCGATGCCAAACCTGGCGAGGCGATATTCGTCGAAGCGTTGCACGAACCCGGCACGCGCCGCATTGTCGGCCGCACATATGCGCAAAACGGTGCCAAGGCGTTGTCCGCAATCATTTCAGACCTTGCTCGACATCCCGCCACAGCGCGACATATAGCAATCAAACTGGCGCGGCATTTTATTGCCGACGATCCGCCGGCTTCGCTGGTGGCCAAGCTGGAAGCCAATTTCCTCAAAACCGGCGGTGACCTTCCGGCACTTTACCGCACGCTTGTCGAGGCACCCGAAAGCTGGGTGCCGCAGCAGGCCAAGTTCAAAAGCCCCTGGGAATGGACCATATCGGCCTTGCGCGCCCTTTCGATAACCGCAATTCCGGGCAAGGCACAGGCTGCGGTCGCACTGTTCAACCAGATGGGGCAGCCGGTGTGGAAACCCGGATCGCCCAAAGGCTATGGTGATATTACCGCTGACTGGGCTGGACCTGCAGGCCTGATGCGAAGGGTGGAAACGGCGGGGCGGTTTGCCAAACTGGCAGCCAACCGCGTCGATGCGCGCACTCTTGCTACGGCTATTCTACCGGGCTCTATGACAGCCACCACAGCCGAACATATCGCCCGTGCCGAAAGCCCCGAACAGGGTCTTGCGCTGCTGCTCGTGTCCCCAGAATTTTTGCGGAGATAATGTGATGATCGACCGTCGCAGACTGATCCTGTCCGGGCTTGCCGGAACCTCGCTGGCGCTCACTCCGCGCTTCGCCTTTGCCACAGCGGATACCGACCGGCGCTTCATATTTATCATCCAGCGTGGAGCAGCAGACGGGCTTGGCATATTGGCCCCGGTTGGCGACCCGGCATTCGCCTCGGCGCGGGGTGACCTCGCCGCCAATGCGTTGAGTGGTGCGAAACTGGACGGCCTGTTCGCCCTGCATCCGCAGATGACGGCAAGCGCAGCCCTGTTTCGGCAAAAGCAGGCGGCCTTTTATCACGCCATTGCCTCGGGCTATCGTGAGCGATCGCATTTCGACGGCCAAAATCTGCTCGAGACCGCTGGCACCCGGCCCTACGGTCGCGACGATGGCTGGATCAACCGACTGCTCGGCATGCTTCCAAAGACCGAGAGCAAAGCGCTGGCCTTGGCTACTGCGATCCCGCCAGCCTTGCGCGGCCCTGTCAGCGTCAGTAGCTACGCTCCCTCCCGCCTTCCCGACGCAGACGCCGCGTTGATGGAGCGCGTGGCGATGCTGTACGCCGAAGACGCCCAATTGGCGCCTTTATGGGCGAGCGCAGCGCAGACCGAAGCAATGGCTGGCGGTATCGACCCGAGCGCCGGTCGCGGTGGCGTTGCCGCAGGCAAGATGGTCGCCAGCCTTATGGCAGGTGCGGACGGCGCGCGCGTCGCAATGGTCGAAACCGGAGGCTGGGATACGCACATCAATCAGGAAGGACGGCTTGGAACGGCGCTAAAGGGGGTTGATGAAATGATCGAAACCTTATGCACCGAATTGGGCCAGGCGTGGAGCAAGACATTGGTTTTGGTGGCTACTGAATTCGGCCGAACGGTTCATGCAAATGGCACGCGTGGCACCGATCATGGCACCGCATCTGCCGCGATGTTGTTTGGTGGTGGTCTCTCGATAGGCGGTAAGATCGTTGCCGACTGGCCGGGGTTGGCTGACAGCCAGCTTTATGAAGGCCGTGACCTGAAGCCAACTACTCGGTTCGAATCGATGGTCATCGCTGCCCTTTCTTCGCATTATGGTATCGACCCCAAACAGCTTCAACGCACAGTTTTTCCTGATTTCCCGACATGAACTAGTTTCCTCAAGGAATTGACAGAGACATTCAATTCCATCACCGTATTAATACGATAATACGGAGAACCCCATTTTGTCCGAGTCCTTGTCAAAAGTCCTGTTGCTGGCGACCAGTCTGTTCGCTGCGACCACAGCGACCACTGCTTGCGCGCATACTACTACTCAAGATACCGATGTCTGTCGTGCCGACGCCGATGTTGACGCTCTATTCAAAGTGCCCTTTCGGGTAGTCGATGGTCGCATCTACGTCGATGTCATGGTCAATGAAAAAGGGCCTTTCGTATTTGCAATCGACACTGGCGCCAGCGGGCTGGGTCGCTCGGATGCCAGCCTAACAAAAACTCTCGCGCTGCCCATCACCAATGACGGCCTTTCAAGCGACGGTGTCGCAACTGCCAGCGTGGAAATGACACGATTTGATTCGCTCGAAATTGGCGGACTCCGACGCGACAATCTGGAAGTCATCACCCGCGACTATAGCAGCCGCCTCTCTGCTGAGGCCGCGATATCAGGTATTATTGGTCGTGACTTTTTCGCCGATGGCGTGCTGATTATCGATTATCCCGCAAAGACACTGTCATTCAGCCGGTCGATGGATCTGCCCGCAGATGATGCTCGGGTCGTCGCCTATGAACGACCGTTCCGTATCCCTGTCTCGATTGGCACTGTGGTAACCGAAGGCAATATGGATACGGGTGCGAATGTCGAATTTGTGATGCCCCAATCGCTGTTTGACAAAGTCGAAGCCGGGCCGGTGCAAGCCGCCGAAAATGCGACGCTGACCAATAGCAGTCTTGAGACGCAAACGGCGAAGGTACCGGGCCCATTCCGTTTTGGCGGGGCAGAGGTTTCGGACGTCAATGTACGCATTTCCGACCGTTTCCCGGAACTTCTAGTGGGTGCCCGCGTGCTGCAATACCACAGAATCCTAATTGACCAGCGATCGAAACGGATCGCTATCTGTCGACCGGGCTAAGCAGCAGCCAATTCGTTGTTGCGCAACAATCGCTGCTGCTCTGCTGGCTTCAAATAAAGGAAGTTGCTTGGCAGGCCCAAACGCAAACAGGCCCTTGCGGGCGGGGATTCAGGATCATGCTTGCGCTCCGCTGCTCGCGCTACCAGCTTGATGGCGATGCGGTCGGCAAAGGTCAGATCATATTCTCGGCCCAGTTCCAACCGGTCGCGCACCAGCGGCGGGAGGATTGAAACGGCGGCGCGCGCCAGTGCCCGGTGCAGGAAACGCGGGATTTGCGGTGCAGCTTTGCCCGACTGGATGATGTCGAGAAACTCCTTGTTGATTGGATGCGGTTCGAACCGTGGGGCCAGCTTTTCCATCATGGCGAAGAAATCGGCACGGCTGTTCACCTTGTTCTGCACGCCGTAAAGTTCGGCAACAGCGGTTCCTTCGTGATAGAAGCGCTCCTGATCCTCGACCGACAGAGGCGCAACAAAGCTGTCGTAAGCAGTCAGGAAGCCATAGCCTGCGGTCGCACTCACCCAGTCGAGCAGTTCCGGATCCTTGGCTGAATAGGAGATGCCGCCTGGGGTCTCCCCTTCAACCTTGGCATGCATGCGATTGACCCCTTCAATCACGCGGCGGGCAGCAGCCTGGGGCCCGTAAACACCGATCATCGCGGCATAGCCGGTCCTTTCGGAACGACCGATCGGGTCGACCTTGTAGATCGAATGGTCCCACACTCCCGAACGGATGCGCGGATCGGCAAATTCGAGCAGCACCGCCGCAACCCCGCCAATGCCCAGTGCAATCTGGTTCTTATATACACGCCAGGCGACCGAATCTGGCCCCAGAAAGGCAGGCGCACCAGCGGGCTGGCTGTAATCGAAGGGCGGAAGCGGCTTGCGGATCGGTGCGTTCATCATCGATCCCTCCTATGGATCGACTGATTTAATCGCGTGATTAAATGCAGCTTGTCAAGCTTCAATCCCGTAAGCCGTTCTTTCCAGCGCGCCAAAGAAACCCAAAGCGCCCGCATCGCCAAAGGGCGTGAGCTGGCTCATCATCACCCCGCCAACGCCATTTGCCGGATCTATCCAATAATAGCTGTTAAAGATACCAGCCCAGGCCAAGCTGCCGGGCGCGCGACCATTGGGGCCCTGCTCCGGATTGATTAGAAAGCCGAGGCCCCAGCCGGTGTGCTGGTCGGGGAAAGTGTCATAGGGTTGAGCGAGATCGGGCATCGCTGAACCCATAAAGCCTGCGCGCAGCGGCGCGACTTGGTTGCGCGCCATTTCAGCGACCGTTGCTTCTGCCAGCACACGATGTCCGTCCAACTCGCCACCGCGCAGCATCATGCGCACGAAGCGGCCATAATCATGCGCGGTCGACGACAGCCCGCCGCCGCCCATTTCGAATTCGCCGCCGCCAAGGAACATCGGCTGGATGGCGAGATCGCCCTCCGATGTGCGGGCATGCACCTTGGCTGCATCGTCGGGAAGTGCATCGAGAAATGCGGTCGATGACATGCCGAGTGGATCAAGCAGGTTGGATTGCAGATACTGACCGAGCCGCTTGCCCGATGCAGCCTCTACCGCCAGCCCGACCCAATCGGTCGCGACGCTATATTCCCAATTCTCTCCAGGATCGAACAGCAGCGGCATCTGTATCGAAGCAAGCGAACCCGGTGCCGGCATTCCGGTCGCGGCGAAATAGCGCAGCACTTCCGGGCGGATGAAAAAATAGCCGAGCCCCGCCGTGTGCGTCAGCAAATGGCGGAGCGTGATCGGGCGCGATGCAGGGCGCAATTGCGGTTCTCCGCTGTCGGAAAAACCGGTGAGCACTTGCGGATCCGCCAATTGCGGGAGCAGGTCGCCAATCGGTGCGTCCAGATCGAGTGCGCCGCTTTCCACCAGTTGCATAGCCCCTGCCGAAACGATCGCCTTGGTCATCGAGGCGATCTGAAAGACCGTGTCGACTTCCATCGGCGCACTGCTCGTGGCGTCGGCATGGCCGAATGCCTCGATCAGGCGAACGCCGTCGCGGTCCGCGATTAACGCTACTGCGCCCGGCAGTCCGGATTCGGCAAAGGCCGTTTCAAGCACCTGTCTGCTGGTCATAAATCCCCTCCCTTTTTTGTGATTTCAGTCGCCCAGCTCAATCCACGTCGGCGCGTGGTCGCTGGCCTTTTCACGCCCACGATGATCCTTGTCGACACCGCAAGCGTACAGCCGGTCTGCTGCAACCGGACTGAGCAGTAGATGGTCGATACGAAAACCATGATCCTGCTGCCAGGCGCCTGCCTGATAATCCCAATAGGTCCAGACGCGGCCTTGCGGATAGTGCGTCGCCAGCGCGTCGGTCCAGCCGTCGGCGAGCAAAGTGCGATAGGCCGCGATGCTTTCCGGCTGGCGCAGCGCATCGTCGAGAAGCGCTTTGGTCGACCAGATATCATGATCGTGCGGGATGACATTATAGTCGCCAGCAAGCACGACCGGCAGTTCAAGCGTAGCAAGCTTCGCCGCGTGCGCGCGCAACCGTTGCATCCATTTCAGCTTGTAATCGAATTTCGGCCCCGGCTGGGGGTTGCCATTGGGCAGGTAGATGCTGGCAACGCGGATGCCATGCACCTCTGCCTCAAGATAGCGCGACTGCTCATCCTCTGGGTCACCTGCCAAGCCGCGTTGAGTCTCGACCGGCTGGGCGTCACGCGCCAGGATGGCCACACCGTTGAAGCTTTTCTGCCCGTGCCAGATCGCACCATAGCCAAGACGTTCGAATTCGTCCGCCGGAAAGCCTTCGTCCTGCGTCTTGATTTCCTGCAGGCAGGCGATGTCGGGCCGGGTTTCGTCGAGCCATTCAAGCAGCCGCGGGAGCCGAGCCTTTATGCCGTTGATGTTATATGTAGCGATACGCATGCTGCGACCCTAGCGAGGGGTCAGCCGCGCATCAAACCGAAAAGCTGGATCCGCAACCGCAGCCTGACTGGGCGTTGGGATTGGTGACCTGAAAGCTTTTCCCGCCGAGCGATTCGATAAAATCGACCGCAGAGCCACGCACCAGATCGAGACTGACCGAATCGACCACCAGCTTGGCTTCGCCCGATTCGGCGATAACATCATCGGCTTCGACAGCGTCGGCAAGACCGAAACGGTACTGGAATCCGGAACAGCCACCACCTTCAACCGACAGCCGCAGCAAAGGTGCCTTGCCGAGTTTATGCGCGATTTCCGCTACGCGTTTCGCGGCATTTGGCAAAAGCTGGATGTCGGGAGCCATGGTCATGTCCTATATGTAGGGACAAACAAAAAGGGCGGCAAGGTGTCTCCACGATGCCAGCCCCAGATTACACCCTCTCCCAAAGGTGATGCGTTTACGGCCGAAGTGCTTACTCAGCAGGACCGCCTAAAGATTTGCTATCAGCATCTTTCGCCGCAATCAAGATATTTGACACTTTTGTTGCAGGTTCGAGGAAGCTGGTCGGATTCACCGGCTCGCCAGCGATGCGGACTTCATAATGCAGATGGCTGCCGGTCGAACGGCCGGTCGAACCCATGAAACCAATAATGTCACCTTTGCGGACGCGCTGGCCCGAATAGACATTCATTGCAGAAAGATGGCCATAACGGGTCTGGATGGCATTGCCATGTTCGACTTCGACATATTTGCCATAGCCGGAAACCCATTGTGCGCGACCGATGACGCCATCGGCGGTTGCGTAGATCGGCGTACCGATCGGGCCTGCAATGTCGAGGCCCTTGTGATTCTTGCGGCGACCCTGGAACGGATCAGTGCGATAGCCATATTGGCTGGTCATGCGCATCGATTCGACGGGATTGATCGAAGGAACGGCAACCTGCGACTTGCGGGCAGTTCCATTCACCTGGCCCCAGCCATCGTGAAGAGCGCGAAATTCGGGATCAGAAACGCCGAGTGCAGTCTTGTTCGAAGCGACATCTTCCGGCTTGACGCGGAAGGCATCCGATGCAGCTGCGGCGGAATTGGCAAGTGCAGGTGTAGCAACCGAAGCCGAAGCGACGAGGCTAGCTGCAAGTAACACTTTTCCCATCAGTGATTGGCCCGAAGCCAAAACGCTGTGTACCATGTGTTTTTACGACCCTTTTGTTGCAACCCGGATTTTTACCCGGAATTGATCCCCAAAATTGCGGCAATTATTTGCCTACCCCTTATGTGCCATTGGGTCTGGCGGGGCCGTCAGGACAATGCAACCTGCATGTAATAATCCCGCGTTAAACCGGCCTTCGAACGCGCCGAGTCGTTGAACGGAGGCTTAACGGCCCCTCGGAAGTGGCGGTTTACCAGCACTTTCCAGTAATACTTTGGTAATAGTTCGGCATCGCGACAGCCCGATTCAAACCATTTCGTCCCTGCCGAAACATGGCGGATTTCGTCGGTAAAAATGCGCTGGAGGATGCGTGCCGAGGCCGAATCGCCCTGCGCCTCGAATCGCTCCACCGTCGCTGGCGTGACATCGAGGCCACGGGCTTCGAGCACCATCGGGACGATTGCCAAGCGCGCCAGCGCATCGTCGCGTGTAGTATAAGCCGCCTCCCACAGGCCATCATGTGCGGGCATCGCGCCATAGTGACTGCCCAACTGTTTGAGCCTTCGGTCGAGCAATGCAAAGTGCATCGCCTCATCGGCGCCAACGCGGAGCCAGTCATCGGCAAAATCGCGCGAGAATTGCTCGCCGAACCGCCCCACCAAATCGAACGCGAGGTCAATCGCGACAAATTCGATATGCGCCAGCGCATGCAACATGGCGATCCGCGCCCGATCGGATCCGGCCTTGCGGCGCTTTGGCATGAACCGCGGGGCCAGCAGTTCGGGATGATCGGGCCGAGCCGGATGGTCTGGCATTTGGGTGTCGAAACTATGTTCTAGCCGACCCAGCCGCCAGTCGCGCGCAACCGCCCGCGCCTGCATCAGCTTTGCCTTCGGGTCAGCGGTTTCAAGCACCGATTTGCACGCTTCACCCAGCGTCAAAACCATAAATTCCAAGCCTTCCAGAGATAGAAGACGCCAATGGCAGTGACGATCCATGCCGTCCAGCGCTTGAAATTGGCGTCACTCAACCGATCGAGCACCCAACCGCCAGCGGTTGTGCCCAGCATGGATGCAGGGATCGCCAAAGCAAACACCCACCAAGGCGGTACGCCGCTGCTGCCGACAGCCAGCAATGGTGTGCCATAGACTATGATCTTCGCCAGATGACTGAACACTTGCGTTGCCGCTTTGGTCGCGACGATCTGGTGGCGGTTCAACTCGGTTCGCACAAAAAAGATGTCGAGCAACGGCCCAGCCACGCCCGCGCTCAGGTTCAATGCGGTCACCAGAAATCCGGATGTCAGCGCATGCGGCGTTCTGGAAGCATCAAGCTGCAACCAGCTTTTGGGCAGCCACACCAGCATAGGGACGAGCCCCAGCAACAGAAACAAGACAGGCTTTGAAGGCATGAAGCCGATGGCCAGCACCACACCCGCAGCAACCGCGGACGCCAGCGCATAGTTCCATAGGATTGGCCAGGCGATGTGCTGGCGGTGCAGCACCGCGCGCCAGCCATTGGCGACAAGCTGCAGCAATCCGTGGGTCACGAATGCCGCCGACACTGGCAAGGCAAACGCCAGCGCGCCCATTAGCACCAGCCCGCCAGCCATCCCGAAAATCCCCGACAGCAGGGCTGTCAGGAAAGCTGTGAAGACGAGGAAAGCGGCGGTAGCGGACGACATCAAGCGAGGGCTTTGGTAGCCTCCAGCACCTCCGCCGCGTGCCCCTTGACCTTCACATTGTGCCAGACGCGCGCGACCTTGCCGTCCTTACCTATCAGGAAGGTGCAACGTTCGATGCCCATATATTTTTTGCCGTACATCGACTTTTCGACCCATGCACCCATCTGCTCGGTCGCATCGCTTTCTTCGTCGGACAGCAACGTCACTTTCAGACCATATTTGTCCGCAAATTTCGCGAGTTTCGCGGGCTTGTCCTTCGACATGCCATAAACAGTTGCGCCAGCCTTGGCGAAGTCGGCGTGCAACTCCGTAAAGTCTTTCGCCTCGTTGGTGCATCCCGGCGTATCCGCCTTCGGATAGAAATAGAGCACAAGCGGTCCCTTGATCGCGCCTAGCGCGACATCATTACCAGCGCTGTCTTTCACGGTGACGGCGGGGAGGGTGTCGTTGACATCAGTCATTTTTCTTCTCCTTATATTCCAATTTCAGTCGTGAAGCGATGCCCTGCCATTCGGCGGAAATGATGCCCCGCGCAGCGTTGACTGCCAGTATAACATCATCCCACTTGGCGAAGCCCAGCGCCTTCGCAACTACGGCTTGCGCAGGCTCGGGCGGAACCTCGCAATCGGGCGCGACCAGCCGCAGCATAACGAGCAGCCGCGTCAGTAACGCCTGCGAAGGCGCAAATCCTTCCGGCAAAAGCCCCGTAGCGATCAACGCATCGGCGGCGCGATCAAGCTGCGGATGAAGGCCCTGCCCGAACCGCAGTTGGAGCGCATGAATAACAAATTCCGCATCGACCAAGCCACCCGGCAGCAACTTTACGTCCAGTGCGCCCTTGGGCGGCTTGTGTGTCGCCATATCGGTGCGCATTTTGATGATGTCGCCTGCCAACTTGCTCGCATCGCGCGGCATGGCGAGCGTTTCCGCAATGATGGCTTCCAGCTGCGTTCGCGCCTCGGCGGAACCATAAACGGGACGGGCACGGGTCAGCGCCATGTGCTCCCATGTCCACGCTTCTTCGCGTTGATATTTGGCGAAGCTTTCAAACGACACGCAAAGTAGCCCCTGCGCCCCTGACGGTCGCAACCTTGTATCGACTTCATAGAGCGCGCCCGATGCCGTCGCGACAGTCAGCGCACCGACCACGCGCTGCGCGAGCCGGTTAAAATATTGCGTGGCGCCCAAAGGCCGAGGGCCATCGGATTCTTCGCCATGGTCGCCGGAAAAAAGCAGGATGAGGTCAAGATCCGAAGCGTGCGTCAGTGCTTCACCGCCGAACCTGCCCAGCGCCAGAATCGCGAGCTCACCACCTGGCACCTTGCCATGTGCACGCTCGAACTCGGCGACAGTTGCCGCAGTGAGTTTCTCGACCGCGATTTCGGCGAGCATCGCATAGGCATGCGATACGGCAAGCGGGTCTTGTTGACCCTCGACCAGCTGGACGCCAAAAGCGAAGCGTTTTTCGCCGACAAAGGCGCGGACGAGATCAAGCAAAGTCTGATAATCGTCATCGACTACCCGCGCTTCCAACTCATCGAGCAGAGCATCGCGACTTTCAGGCAGGCGAAACGCGCTGGTATCGATTAACCCTTCCAGCAACTCGCCGCGTCGCGCCAACGCATCGGCCAGCGTCGGGGCATAGCTCAAAATGTCAGCCAGCAGTTGCAACAACGCCGGGCGGGCATCGAGCAGGTTGAAGAAATTGATCGCGCTCGGCAGCGCTTCGATCACATTGTCGAACCGGGCGAGCGCATTGGAAGGGTCAGGCGCTTTTGCGAGCGCTTCCATGATTTTGGGCAGCACTGTCTCGAACGCCTCGCGCGCTGAGCTGGAGCGGATTGCACGCAACTGCCCGCTGCGCCAGCGCGCCAGCCTTTGAGCGACGGCTGGCGGATCGGCATAGCCCAGCGCCGACAGCTGGTCCTCTAGCGGAAGGCCATCATCGGCGAGCCGTTTTGTATTCTCATCGTCTTCGCCAGCCAGCCCGTCATAGATTGCACCGACGCTGGTAACGATGGGTTCGAGCAAGTCGACCAGTACCGTGCCATTTTCTAGCCCGTGCAACCGAGCCGCGCGATCAAGATCGGCAGGATTTTCCGGCAGGCTGTGTGTTTGCCGGTCGTCGAGCATCTGCAAGCGATGTTCTATTATACGCAGCAATTCATAAGCCGAAGACAGCGTCGCCGCTTCATCCCCCCCGATCCGTTCGCGTTCCGCCAGTCCGGCCAGAGCACTGCGCGTATCCGCCATGCGCAATCCGGGATCGCGACCGCCATGGATTAGCTGGTGTGCTTGCGCGAAAAATTCGCATTCGCGTATCCCTCCCCTACCCCGCTTGAGGTCATAGCCGGGACCAAGCACTTGACCCTTGTGGTAATGATCGCGGATCTGCCCGCTCATCTTGCGGATATTGGCGAGTTGCCCGAAATCGAGGCTACGCCGCCAGACAAATGGCTGGATACTTTTCAGGAAATAGTCACCCAGCGCCTTGTCGCCCGCCGCCGCGCGCGCGCGGATGAACGCTGCCTGCTCCCACGCCAGCGCGCTCGATTCATAATAGCTGATCGCCGCTTCGACCGGGATGGCTATCGGCGTGACTTCAGGTGACGGTCGCAGCCGCATATCGACGCGGAAGACATAGCCGTTCTCATCACGCGCGCCCAGCAATTCGATTATCTTGCGCCCAATGCGCACCGCGCTGTCCGCTACATCCTCGCGCTCGCGATGCGGTAGTGTTTCCGGATCGTAGAGGAAGATAGGATCGATGTCGGAGGAATAGTTCAGCTCCTGCCCGCCATGTTTGCCAAGGCCAATGACGGCAAAACCCTGCGCCGGTGCGTCCGGCACACGCTCGGCAAAGGCAGCGGCGATAGCGGATTCCAGCGCGCTGTCGGCGAAGTCGGAAAGAATGCGCGTGACACGGGCCAGATCCCATATCCCGGCAAGATCAGCAATCGCGGTGACCAACGCTACGCCTTGCCGCCTCTTGCGTAAAGTCGCAGCGGTATCGTTTTCAATCTCGATCGACAGCGCCGCTGCCAATGCGCCTTCAAAATCACCCTTTTCAAGCTGCGCGACCAACTGCGGCTGGCGCTCCATCAGTCCTGCGAGGAACGGACTGTTCGAATTTGCGCGGGATAGGGCGTCGCCGACCTCGATCATTTTTTCAAATAGTCCCGCCTGAAATCCGCCGCAAACGCCGCAAATCGCCCTTCGGCTATCGCGCTGCGCATCCCGGCCATCAGGCTCTGGTAGAAATGCAGATTATGCTGCGTCATCAGCATCGCCCCCAAAATCTCGCCCGAACGGACAAGGTGGTGGAGATAGGCGCGGCTCCATGTCGTGCACACCGGACAGTCGCAGCGTTCATCCAAAGGCCCCTGATCCTCGGCATGCTTGGCGTTACGGATGTTAACCGGCCCGTTCCAGGTGAAAGCCTGCCCGTTACGACCCGATCGCGTCGGCAGCACGCAGTCGAACATGTCGATCCCACGTTCGACCGCACCAACCAGATCATCAGGCTTACCTACGCCCATCAAATAGCGGGGTTTGTCAGCGGGGAGCATGTCGGGCGCATAATCGAGGCAGCCAAACATGGCCTCCTGCCCCTCACCGACAGCCAATCCGCCCACGCCATAGCCATCAAAGCCGATATCGATCAGCGCATCGGCGCTTTCCTTGCGCAGTTGCTCGTCGAGCGAGCCCTGCTGAATGCCGAACAAGGCGGCGCGTTCGGCATGTTCGCCGCCGCTGTCAAAACCGTCACGGCTCCGCTTCGCCCAGCGCATTGAAAGCGCCATCGACTTCGCCGCCTCCTCACGCGACACGCCATTGGCAGGGCATTCGTCGAACGCCATCACGATATCGGACCCGAGCAACCGCTGGATTTCCATTGAGCGTTCGGGCGACAGCATGTGCCGTGAGCCGTCCAGATGGCTCTGGAAGGTCACGCCATCCTCGGTAATTTTGCGCAAGCTTGACAGACTCATCACCTGATAGCCACCACTGTCGGTCAGGATCGGTCGGTCCCAGCCCATGAATTTGTGCAGGCCGCCCAGCCGTGCCATGCGTTCCGCCGTCGGGCGCAGCATCAGGTGGTAGGTGTTACCAAGGATGATGTCCGCACCGGTCGCACGCACCTCGGCTGGACGCATCGCCTTCACCGTCGCTGCGGTGCCGACAGGCATGAAGGCAGGTGTGCGGATTTCGCCGCGCAGCATCTGGATGCTGCCGGTACGGGCTTTTCGGTCGGTTGCGCTAATCTTGAAATCGAATCGGGATTGCATGCGCTTCGCCATAGCTGGCATAATCTTTTCGCGCTATTGGGGGCGCATGGGGCCCGACAAACAACCGGAATTGTTGCACTATGCTGGGCTGCTCGCCGCTGCGGCAAGCCTTTCGGCGTGCGAACGCCCCGCGACCACCGACATCCAATATGACATGAATGGCCGCGGCCTCGTGATGCCCGAGCCGCAGAAAGCCGACCGGGAAAAATGCTATGGTGTCGCACTGGCCCAATATAATGATTGCGCGGCGGGCCCGGGAACCGATTGTGCGGGAACGGCCACCAAAGACTATCTGCCTGAACGCTGGAAATATGTTGCTGTCGGTGAGTGTGAGCGTCTGGGTGGAACCTTGGAGCAAAGGTCGCGCGCCAGATGAGCATCTCGGCCTCTCAACAACTGGTCGCGGCCACGCAGCTGCTGGAAAGAGTGAGCGACACACCCCGGCTCGATGCCGAACTGCTGATGGCGCATGCTTTGGGCCTGAGCCGAAACAACCTTTTGTTGCGCGCACGCGATCTGACCCCTCCAGCTGAATTTGATGCGCTATTGCAACGGAGGCTGGCGCATGAGCCTGTCGCCTATATTCGTGGCTATCAGGAATTCTGGGATCTGACTTTGGCCGTGACGCCCGATGTCCTGATTCCGCGCGGAGATAGCGAGACCTTGATAGAAGCTGCACAAAAGCACTTTGCGGGTTCACCTCTGCCGCTCCGGATACTCGATCTGGGCACGGGTTCGGGCGCGCTACTCCTCGCTTCGTTGTCAATTTTTAAAGAGGCACAGGGCGTCGCCATTGATGCAAGTGCGGCGGCGCTGGCGGTAGCACAGGGCAATGCCGAGCGATTAGGCTTTGCCGGCAGCACCGCCTTTTTTCATAGGGACTGGCGAGATGCAGGCTGGACAGACGATCTCGGGCAATTCGACCTGATCCTGTGCAACCCACCTTATATTGAAACCGACGCCGAGCTGGCACCGCAGGTGCGGGCATATGAACCGGCCTCTGCGCTGTTCGCGGGTGCAAATGGTCTGGATGATTACAAGCTGTTGATTCCGCGAATTCCAGCACTGCTAAAGCCAAGCGGCGTCGCGATATTCGAGATAGGGCTAGGCCAGCATGAAGCGATTACGCGGCTGGCGACGCAGCAAGGTTTCGTCGTTTCGCCACATCGCGATCTGGCCGACATTATACGCGCATTAAGTCTATCTAAACCCCACAGTGGATAAATTTAGCTTGGAATCGCCGGATAGGCGGGCTAGGGCAGCTACAGCTTCACAGCGATGTGGCCGGAAACCGGCCCTTTTTGGGAAGCTGCCCCAACGCATCGACGACATAGAGGGGGACCGCACAGGGCGGTCGCGTTACGGGCACAACACACGGAAATTGGGTTGCTTTATTACAGGACAGGTTCGTCTTTATGAATAATCGGCAGACCAGCCGCCGCCGCGGCCGGAGCAATAATCGCACGCAAAATAATAACCGCAATGGCTACGATCACCAGAATCGTATCGACAATCGCGCGCGCGGAAACGCTGCTCAGATGCTCGAAAAATATAAAAAGCTGGCGCAAGATACCCAATTGAACGGTGATCGTGTGCAAGCGGAATATTATCTGCAATTTGCCGACCATTATTTCCGCGTGCTCGCCGATTTCCGCAGCCGTCAGGACGAAAACCGCCCTCAGCGTAGCGAATGGCGCAATGACGACCGCGAAGGCGGCGATTGGCGCGATGAAGATCGTGACAACGAAGGCAGCGAAAACGAAAGCGAAAATGCCGACGTCGAAGCCGATGTCGATCAAGGCAATGCCGACGAAGACCGTCGCCCGCAGCGCAATGAAAATCGCGACCGGAATCAGCGCAGTGATCGCAACGACCGTAACAACAATCGCAACCGTCGCGATCGCAATGACCGCTATGAACGGAATGACCGCCAACAGCCGCGCGAAACAGAGGTTGTAGAATCCGGCCTCGATCTCGCCGTACTGCCGCCTGCCATTGGCCCCGCCAATGACGAGGACGTATCGGTTGCGGAAGCAAAGCCTGCGCGCAAGCCGCGTGCGCGCAAGCCGAAGGCAACCGAAGACGAAACCGTCGCTGCAGAGTGAGCTAGTCTCGTCGGATGCGAATCGCACCGGTTCATTAAGGCTCTGGTCAGGTTGAGAAAAATAATCCATCCGATAGCGACCACTATCGGGGGAGTTTCATTATGCGTGCAGCCTGGCTTTTGGCATTGGGAGGCGCGATGGCAGCGCCTATATTGGCTCAGGACGCGACAACAGTTGCTGTTCCCGGCGGCGAAACCGCGCAGGGTGACGTCGCGGTCACCATATATCAGAATGGCCAGAGCTTAGTTCAGGACACACGCCGTCTCAACATGCCTGCGGGGCGGTCAAAACAGGAATTCCCCGACGTTTCGGCCCAGATCCGTGCAGAAACCGTCACCCTGACCGGCCCGGGCATCGGGATTGTCGAGCAGAATTTCGACTACGATCTGCTCACCCCCGCCAAACTGATGGAAAAGGCGGTCGGACAGACTGTTACCCTGATCCGCACCAACCCAGCGACCGGTGCCGAAGCGCGCGTTCAGGCTAAAGTACTGGCGGCCAATGGTGGTGTTGTCCTGCAAATCGGCAATACCATCGAAGTGCTGCGCGACGATGGGCTACCCGTCCGCGTTATTTTCGACAAGGTGCCGCCCAATCTGCGCGCCCGCCCGACCCTGTCGGTAACGCTCGAATCCAAAGGCGGTGTGACGCCGACGACGCTGACATATCTTACCCCCGGCCTTGGCTGGACATCCGACTATGTCACGCTGTTCGACGATGCAAAGCAGACAATCGACGTCCAGGGCTGGGTGACACTGACCAACAATACGGGCACGGACTATACCAAAGCCGATGTGCTGCTAGTCGCAGGCAACACCAATGGCGGCGGGGGGCGACGCAATATGACTACCCCGTGGAATGGCTCAACCGGAACCATCGACGAAGCAGGAACCGAGAGCAACGACCGCGAACGGCTGGGCGACTATTATCTCTACCCGCTTGCCGAACGCACGACGATTGCCAATGCGCAGCAAAAACAGGTGAGCTTCCTTGATGTGAAGGCGGCACCCGCACGCAAAGCCTATGAATTCAACAATGGTTGGCTCGCGACCAACGAGGCAGCCAGTGCCTCATCGGTTCTCAAATTTTCAACTTCGCGCGCTGGCGGCTTGGGTGACCAGCTGCCGGCGGGAACGATGCGCGTCTATATGCGCGACAAGCGCGGTGACCCGCAATTTATCGGCGAAAGCCGGATCGAAGCTACCCCGATGGGCAGCGCCATGTCGATCCGTACCGGTGAGGCGTTCGACGTGAAGGTGAAGACCGTTGTCGAGGAGCGCACACGTGTCAATTCCAGCCGCTGGAAAACGAAGATGCGCTATGAATTCACCAATGCGCGCAACGAGGCGATAACAGTCGACCTTGGCCAGTCAGGCCTGTGGGGAGATGTCCGTATCCCCGAGCAAAGTCAGGAAGGGAAACGTGTGTCTGCGGACCGTGTCGAGTGGAGCGTTGCCGTTCCAGCCAATGGCAAGGCGACGCTGACCGCGACTTTCGACAGCCGGTATTGAGGCCGAATTGCGGGCGTTGCTCGCCTTGATTGCATTTGTAGTCGCGACCCCGGTCGCGGCGCAAAGCGTTGTTGTTTCGCCATCGGCAGCGACGATTTCGATGACGGTCTATCGTGATCCGTATCGGGGCGAAGGTTCAATCAACCGCAACTGGCCGGGTGGATATGCACTGATTACCGAAACGCGGACGATCAACATACCGGCGGGAGAATCGGTCATCCGGTTCGAAGGCGTGTCGGAAGGACTGTTTCCTGAAACGGCCATCGTCACCGGCCTGCCGAATGGCGTAAGGGAAAAAAACCGGGATGCGCGATTGCTGTCCGCCGCAGGACTCGTCGACGCCTATCTCAAGCGGCAAGTCACATTGACCCGCACCGACCGGGCGACAGGCAAGGTGCGTGAACAAACTGCACTCGTCACATCGGGTCCTGATGGTGGCGTGATATTGGAAACCGAAGGTGGTGTGGAGGCGCTGCGCTGCACCGGCCTGCCGGAACGTATGCGTTATGGCGGATTGCCAAAGGATTTGTCGGCAAAGCCGACGCTTTCAGTCATCACCAACAGCACCCGTGCAGTAAAAGCTACGGTGACGCTCAGCTACATAGCCGGCGGCTTCGACTGGCAGGCCAACTATGTGCTGAACGCAGGCAAATTTGCCGATGACCACCAGATTGACATGGACGTTTTCGGCTGGCTGACCATCGCCAATGGTGGTGCTCAAAGCTTTCCCGGCACCAATTTGATGGCAGTTGCAGGAAAACCCAATCGTGTCGGCAATGCCGCACTTCCCAAAGCACCCCTACCGCAGTTGGTTCTCAAATGCTGGCCTGCGCAGCGCACGCATGAGGTGCCTTTCACCCTGCCCTATACCGAATATGCCGACGAAGATTTTGCCTATGACGAAGAAATACAGGTTGAGTCGGCGCGGCTATTTGCATTGCCCATGGCCGCCCCTCCACCTCCTCCTGCACCAGTGGCTGCGGTCGTCGCCGAGCAGGAAGATTTGGGTGATCTAAAGCTATACCGCGTCCCCGAACGCGTTGATGTGAACGCCAAGGGGCAAAAGCAGGTTGCAATGATCGTTCAGCCCAAGGCTGGTTTTCGCCGCGTGTACAAGGGACAATCCATCTATAATGGCTGGCACCAGCCGCTGCTAAACCTCAGTCCCGCCCTGGTCGGGGAAAATAAAAAGGAGAAGGGGCTTGGCCTGCCGTTGCCTTCGGGACAAGGCATGGTTTTTGAGAATGCCGACATGGGTAACCAACTCGTCGGTGAAATCACGGTGAAGGATCGCGCTATAGGCGACGATATCGACTGGTTCTTGCCAGCCACTCCTGCTGTCCGCGTCAACACGACGCTTGCGACGCAGACCAAGAAGTCACGCAGCTATAGGCTCGTCCTTTCTAATTCCAATCCCTTTGCGGTGAGCGCAGAGATCAAATTCCCCGATACACTTCGCAACCTGCCCAAAGGAATGCGGCGCGACGATGGTATTCCCACCTGGTTTGTCACAGTCCCGGCCAATGATAGCTCGGATATTACAGTCGAGGTGCCACTCCAGTGATCAAGCGCGGCGCGATTGCCGTTTTGGCGTCATTTGCGCTGCCAGCGCCGATCTTTGCCCAATCGTTGGTTTCATCAAACGGACCCGAGACTGTATCGCTCACCGTTTACCGCGCTCTTGACCGGGGAGAGCAGCCAATCAACAAAAACTGGCCGCAAGGCTATGCGCTGATTACCGAGACTCGAACGGTCGCGATCCCTGCTGGCGAAAGCCTGCTCCGCTTTGAGGGTGTGGCCGAGGGCATGTTTCCCGAAAGCGCAATTGTCACAGGGCTGCCCAAGGGTGTGCGTGAGAAGAACCGCGATGCCCGGCTTCTGTCCCCTTCAGGCCTAGTCGATTCCTATTTGAAGCGACAGGTTTCACTGACCCGCACCGACCGGGCGACCGGAAAGGTTCGCCAGCAGGCGGCCGTGATTACTGCGGGTCCGAATGGCGGAGTGATATTGCAGACGGCGGATGGGTATGAAGCGTTGCGCTGCACGGGTCTGCCCGAACGCATGTCCTATGGCCAACTGCCGCAAGACCTATCGGCCAAGCCCACCCTTTCAGTCATCACGCACAGCGACCAACCGGTCACGGCGAAACTGACCCTCACATACATGGCATCAGGGTTCGACTGGCAGGCCAATTATATTGCCCATGCCAAACCGCTCGACGCCGGCAGTGTGGGCAAGGGGAAGGTCGATGTGTTCGCTTGGTTGACCATAGCCAATGGCGGCAATCAAAGCTTCGTCAACGCCAACAGCATGGCCATTGCCGGGGAGCCCAATCGCGAAAGGCGGGCCGAACAGGCGCGACCAACGGGTAGTGGACTGTCGCTCCGTTGCTGGCCCGCGCAGCGCACGCATCAGGTGCCATTCAGACCAGCCTTCAACCCGGACCAAGATTTCGGAGAGGATAACCGTGGCGGCGTCATGTACGATTCGGCTGTCGCGGTTTCAGCCATTGACGAGGAAAATATAATTGTCTCGGGTTCCCATTTGCGAGCTGTGAAAATGGCACAGCCAAAGGCTGTTATTGTCGCCGAACAGGAAAATCTGGGCGACCTGAAACTCTATCGCATCCCCGAGCCGGTCACCATCAACGCCAAGGGTCAGAAACAGGTCGCGATGATTGTCAAACCGGATGCGGTTTTTGACCGGGTCTATTCCGCCAATGTCGATAATTTCTATGAAGACTATGGTGTCTCGATACCTATGTCGATCCAGCTGCGCAGCGACAACAAGACCGAAAAGGGATTGGGCCTGCCAATGCCATCGGGTCAACTCCTGCTTTTCGAGGACAGCCAATTCGGCCCGCTGCTTGCCGGAGAGTCGGTATTGGCCGATCGCGCCGTTGGCGATGAAATCGATCTGGGGATCGGCTCGTCAAGCGACGTTCGCTATAGCCTCACAACGATCGCCCGCACAAAGGCGCGGCAAAAACTCAAGGTCGTTATCACCAATGCACGCAACGAACCGGTCAATGTCGAAATCGAAATTCCATATGAGTTGAAGGGTAGCCATAAGCATATCCCAAAAATTGACGGCATGCCGACCTGGAAAGCCACTGTGCCCGCCAATGGCGAAGCCAATCTTCATTATGAACTGAAGCTGGAAAACTGAAGCGGACGAAGGCGGCTTCGTCCGCTTCAAAGTCATTCGACTCTCAAATCGAAAAAAGAGGCGCCAAGGTTCAAAGTGAAGCTTCGCGTCGACCTCAAACCTGCCATCGACCATTCGCGTGCGCAATCGCGAATACGCGAAATCCGACCAAGTATTCGCGAATGATGCGTGCAAATTCACGAAACGTCGATTTGTTAGCATTGTATGCCGCGGCTTGTGAGCGGCCGTCGAAGCTGCTAAATTGTGAGTTGAGGGGGCACGCGAAATGACGCTGCACGGATTTCTCGATTATTGGTGCTCATTGCACTGGCGTCACCAGTTGCGGCATTTGGCGCAATATCTGTTGATTGCGATGCTGCTGGGCTTTGTTGCCCCCTTTGGAATGCTGCCCGATCAACCTGTGGTACGGCTCAGCTATTGGTTTGCGATACTTGCCATATTCGGCATGGCGATGATGCCGATGACCGCCAAGATCATCCGGTCGACCGGAGCATTTGACGATTTCAGCCGATGGAGTGGAATCTTCGGATGCGTGCTATTTGCAACCATTCCGATGACTTTCATCGTCCATGCCATTGAGTATTGGGGGTGGTCGATCGCTATCGCCCGGATCGGAGATGCTGCTGCACCGATGCGGCCTTCGCGTGACGCAGCGGGATTAATGGTGCTGTTCACGCAGTTGTTGGCAATCAATCTGCTCGCGATCGGCGTAAACTCCCTCTTCATCATAGCGCTACATGGTTTGCAGCCGGAAACACCCAAAACACCGGCCGCAGGCATTCGCTTTCTGTCCAGACTGCACGATCATCTGGGGACAAAGTTGCTGCATTTGCAGATGGAAGACCATTATTTGCGCGCGACGACTGACAAGGGTGCGGACCTGATCCTTATCCGGTTCCGCGATGCCTTACAGGAGCTTTCGGATTATGATGGGCTGCAGGTCCACCGATCATGGTGGGTAGCGCGTGATGCGGTCGAAAAAGTCAGCCGCACCGGCCGGAAAATCGAACTGCTGATGTCAGATGGGACCCGTGTACCGGTTTCAGCAGCCTATCGAAAGGCTGTAGAAGAGCAAATTCTGGGTAAAGACCACTAAATTCTAGGGCAACGGCCTTGGCTTATGCTGTTCATCCAGCGCGACAAAGGTGAAGAGCCCTTCGGTTACCTTAACCTCCTGTTCGCCCCGGTCACGGGTCGCAATGACTTCAATTTTAATAGCCATTGACGTCCGCCCTTTGCGCTCAAGCGATGCGTAGACCGAAATAATATCGCGGAGCAGGATCGGCGCGATAAACTCCATCTTGTCGATGGCTACGGTGGCACATGGCCCCTCGGCAATTCGTCCGGCTACGATGCCGCCCGCAATGTCCATCTGCGCCAACACCCAGCCGCCGAATATATGTCCATTGGCATTGATGTCTGCAGGACGCGGGACAACGCGCAGGATAGGGTCGTTGCGCGACGGCAGGTTATGAACGGTGCTGGTCATTTACTGTCATCGGCCAGATCTGCAAACGGATCCTCGACCGCCTCGTCATGGCCGGTTCCGCTGGATAGAAACACAAGCCCCATCAAAGCGGCGGTCAGCATTATCGCGCCAATAATCGCGCCCCCGATAGCTATGAAAAAGTGGATAGAGAGCATCCCATAGGTCCACCAGAAGGAGCCAAGCGCTGCAACCGTGACGGTCAGAGTGAACGCGAGCATCCAGCGCATCAACCGCCAATAGCGTGCCCAGGCAAAGGCCGCATATTCGGGATCATCAAGGCGGGAGGGGCGAGTCATTTTATCCAAAGCGCGTCTATGCTATCACTATCGAGAGAGCAAGATTATTGGGAGGAAAGCGATGACTATTGCGACTATACTGCAAAGCCGCACAGGCGCGGTTTTCACAGCATCGGCGGACGAATTGGTTGAACAGGTTACCGCGCGACTCGCAGAGCAACGCATCGGTGCCCTACCGGTCGTTGATGGTCAGCGGGTTATCGGGATATTTTCCGAACGCGATGTCATTTACGGTCTGGCGCTGCATGGATCGGGAATGTTGCAGAAAAAAGTATCCGAAGTCATGACGGCACCTGCGATTACTGTAACCGCCGACACTCCAGTCCTTTCGGCACTGTCACTCATGTCGCGACGCCGCATTCGGCACTTGCCGGTTGTTGATGATGGCCGCATTTCCGGATTTGTGTCGATCGGCGATCTGGTCAAATATCGCATCGAAAAGATCGAAGCTGAAGCATCGGCAATGCGCGATTATATCCAGATGGCCTGACGGGTCGCTGCATAATTCCAAAAACAAATGGCAAAGCGTACCAAGCAGGTGGCGCAGATCAGACCACGCCTATTTGGTAGAAATAGCCGTCGGAGCCGGGGAAGTCGTCGCCATAGTTGCCGTCGATTTCGGGCCGTAACGCGCATTCCAATCCGCCAGATCGCGCTCATATTGCACGAAGGCGTTGTAGAAATTGATAAACACGGCATCGAGGTCGTTCAACGCACCGAACGAATATTCGGGCAGTGTATTGCTCGGTATCGTGAGCAGCTCACGCGACTTCTGCAATGACTTGTCACAGAATTCCGCACGTACTGGCGGCAGCGCGAAATAGTTATAGAGATCGGTGGTGCGCGTATCGCGGACGCGCAACGCATTCTGTCCCGGAAACCGCTTCACAAACTCTGCATCGACCGCCTTGTTGGTCTGCGCCAATCGGCTTTTGTGGATTTGCAGAAAACGGTTATAGTTCTGGGCGATTTCGCCCCACACGGGGCCTTGGCAGTTAAGCGCGGCAACATTAATGCCCGAACGCAAATGCCAGATATATTCCTCACGCGACAGGTTGCGGTTGGGGGTGATACGGACACCATCTGCGCCAAAGGGTGGAATTTTCATCGTTACGGCAGCACCACCTGGCGGCAGCGGCATAGATGGCGTCGGCGGCGGGGCGACAACAACCGGGGGCGGAACAGGAATGGGCTTAGGTGCGGCCTTGGGGCCACAGGCCGCCAGCGCGCCAATCAGGAAAACACTGCCTAACCCTTTACCCACTGTCCACATTGTAACGTCTCGCTCCCGAATAGCTGCTTTTTGCGCTTTAAACCTGTCAACACGATTAACGGACGAAAATAAAGTACGCATCGGTGAACCGACAAAGAAAATGGCCCGACGGAATCCGCCGGGCCATCTTCTAGATTATATGAACTTAATGCAATTAGTCGCGGTTGCCTAGGAAGCTCAGCAGGAACTGGAACATGTTCACAAAGTCGAGATACAGGTTCAGCGCACCCATGATCGCGATCTTGCCGAGTGCCTCATGGCCAGCGAAGTAGAAATATTCGCTTTTGATACGCTGCGTATCATAAGCCGTCAGCCCTGCGAAGATCAACACGCCGAGGAAGCTGATCACCCAGCCCATCGTGCTCGATCCCAGGAAGATGTTGACGATCGACGCGAGCAACAGACCGACCACACCCATAATCAGGAAGCTGCCCCAACCGGTCAGATCCTTTTTGGTGGTGTAGCCCCATAGGCTGAGCGAAGCGAAGGCCGCTGCCGTCACGAAGAAAGTGCGCGCGATCGATTCCCCGGAATAAACAAGGAAAATCGTCGACATCGACAGGCCCATGACCGTTGCGAACGCCCAGAACATGGCCTGCAGCGCTCCGGTCGAAAGCTTGTTCATGCCAAAGCTCATCACCATGATGAAGGCGAGCGGTGACAGGATGATCAGCCAGCGCAGCGGTGTTGCCATCACTTGAGCGGCCATACCGCTATTGGCGAACAGCATCGCGACGATGCCAGTGAGCAAAACGCCCGACGCCATGTAATTGTAAACCTTGAGCATATGGGCGCGTAGCCCGGCGTCGACTGCCGTTGAGGCAATCGGCTTGCCATCAATGGTAACGCCCGCGCCGGTTTGCGTTACCCGCGGATCAGACCATTCAGCCATTTCAAACGTCTCCTCAAAAGGGCGGCACCATAGCCGCCTAAGCTCGTAATATTGGATGAAATCGTTCCAATTTCAAGTGAAACCGGACTCGGGCTGGCCTGTTTGCAGTATCCGCCAAGGAGACCGGCGGTGAGCCGCATCCCCGCGAGTGACAAAAGCTTCAAGCAAAAAATGCTGCCCACACAAATACCAAACTGCCGAACAGCGAACTTATAATCGTCGGTTTGCGATATGCAGGGCTCAGCAGGCCGATGAAAAGGCCACCAAGCACAACGAAAAACAGGGTCAAACCTGCAACCCATCCCAGTGTCTTGTAGATGCGCGGACCATGGCCTTTATGGATTTCCATCAAAGCGTTGATCGTATCAGGCTCGACATATTTGGCCGTAAGCTGGCCGTCCTTTTCTTCAAAAGCGACGTGAGGGCGCGATGTTGGACGCGTCGTGAAGCTGTTTCCCCGTGCCCGGATATATTCAAAATCGACATTCACTTTCTGCGCTTTCAGGAAAGTGCGGACATCGTCTTCGAATTGCGGACTTTTGGCATCAAAACTGGTTCCGGCAGGGACGGTCAAAGGCGTTTCCTGGGTACCACCTTCGACGCCGGCCATTTTCAGTCCGCCCGTGATTGCAACCAAGAGGAAAAACGGCGCAAGCAAAGCAGCTCCATAGAGGTGGAGTTTCACCAAAAGGTTCCGAAGTTTCGATTTGTTCACACAAAAATCCTTTCGCCGCACGCCTTGTGCCAAGGTAGCTTTAGGATCCGAATGCCATAAACAACAACGGGATACTATCGAGGATGGTAGCTCTGACTTGGAATTATGTGTTGCATGAACACCTCCCTAATTCGGTACCAATACCAGCCCAATTGGTCCGCGACCGCATCAATCCATCGCTATACAAACCGGCTGTCCGCAGCTTCATCTTATCGCAGATAGGTCACTACCTGCGTGTAGTGTTCAGACAATTGATCGGCGATAATCCAAATTGTCACCAAAACTAGTGGCCGCCGCTATTCCACAATCCGCAATGGGCAGTGCAACGATCACTTCACCTGTGAGCGGCGGCGCACGGTGGCTTCGGTCGGGTAATATGTAGTTGAAAAATCAATTCCCGTATTGTCGGATTCTGGTGTTGTTCCGAAAAAATCCAGCGGATTGCATTTGTAGCCTCTACTCTTGCACTTTTCCTTCAAGTTTTGCCTGGCCTTCTTCAGGCTCGTGCCAACGCCAAGCTCAACCAATTGTGGCCCGGCAGATTGATCCATCTGATACCCAAGCACCACAAAGGAATTTGCACCTGACCCGACGATCTTGCATCCAATGCCCATAACTGCGTTGCAGGCCGCAAGAACGCGCTCCTCTGCATTTTGCAGTGAAATCTGATTTTTCCAGATTGCCCAAGGATCGTTAGCGCCGGGATGGAAGGCGACTGCAAAATAGGTATCGACCAAGCGAAGCGGGCTTGGAAATCGCGGGGCATCGGCTGCAGCGCCTCCCGAAGTCGGCTGAGTCGGCCCGCGTTGTTCACAAAGCGGAACCCCGTTATCTTCCCCGACTTGCACTTCGCCAGGTGCCCATGTGCACGGGAATGCGGCGTTCGCCGATTCCGGAAACACGATTGACGCAAAAAATGACGCGATGATAACTAGAAGATAGCGTTGAAGTCGCACCCACAAACCCTTTCCCATATTCGGCGAATATCTGCACAGCCGAATAACCCAGTAAGCCCAAGTTGTTGAATCTATGGCGAAGCATCAAAACAACAACGCAAAATGTGCACTAGCTCATGAAGAGCCTGTAAACCCTCCAGATCATGCCATTTCTTTTTCGAGGCTTCAGTCCATCAAGCTAACATTTAATGCTGCGTGCATACTCACCGAAGGCCTTAGCTCTTGTCGTTTCCACCGCTGGCCAATTTTCACTTTTCGAGTATTTTTCAGCTGACTCAACCAATTCTGATAAATATTAGTGCCGAAAATACCCTATTTCTTGTCGAAATACGCTCTCAAGATTTTCATATACCGAAATATACGCAGCCTCCCTGCAAATGACTTCCACAATATCAAAACCCTCATAATCGTTTATCATTATTTCAAAGCACGAACGACGCATTTCTTCTTCACTTTCATATGAAAGAAGTACCAATTTTTCAATTTCTTGGAATATTTTTTCAATCAAGTAAGCAGAGTCGCGCATGCTAGAGCCTTCTAGAATAGCGGTGTGTCTCAGAACGCACTCACATCAGACCAACTTCCCTGCCAATCTCCGCGTCGCAGCTTCAACCTCCCGCCAGCAGGCCTCAAAGTCTGCAAGATTGCCATAATACGGGTCGGCAACGGCCCGGCCTTCGTTTCCCGGCAGGTGATCGAGCAGAAGCGACAGCTGCGCTTTTGGCTGCCGCGGCGACAAATCAGTCAGGTTGCGGAAATTGCTATGATCCATTGCAATCACATGATCGAAGCGATGGAAATCGTCGTGCGAAACCTGTCGCGCCCGTAATCCGGAAATATCGATCCCGCCCAGCCGCAATGCCACCTCTTGCGCTCTTGGGTCGGGTGGATGGCCGACATGCCAGTCGCCAGTCCCAGCGGAATCGGCATGGAGGTCGAGCCCCAACCGGTTAGCATGATAACGCAAGGCCGCCTCTGCCAGCGGCGAACGGCAGATATTGCCCAGGCACACCATCAACACCGAAACAGCCATGCAAAATCCTTTACCCGCTTGCGATTTGCAAATCCTCTGCTAGCCCAAAGCCCGACCGAGAGACAAGCAAGAGGAGAATGACGTTGAGCGCAGCAGGCGATGCAGAGTCGATCGAAAACGCCAGCGCCCAGGAGGGAAAGTCAGCGACGGGTTATAGCTGGTATGTCCTCACCGTCCTTGTCATCGTCTATATCCTCAACTTCATCGACCGGCAGATCGTCAGCATCCTCGCCGTTGATATCAAGGCCGATCTGGGCCTGACCGATTCCGATATGGGCTTTCTGGGCGGGGCCGCCTTTGCGGTCTTCTACGCGCTGTTTGGCATTCCGCTTGGTCGCTTGGCCGACAATTGGAATCGGGTGAAATTGCTCTCGATCGGGCTGGCTCTATGGTCGCTGATGACGGCTTTATCGGGATTTGCACGCAATCAGGTTGAACTAACGCTGGCGCGCATGGGCGTCGGTGTCGGTGAAGCAACCGCGAGCCCCACTGCGTACTCACTGATTTCAGATTATTTCCCCAAGCGCCAACGCGCCACCGCGCTCGCCATCTATTCGTCGGGTCTGTATCTGGGCGGCGGCGTTTCGCTGTTCATTGGTGCCCTGATCGTCAAGGCTTGGAACGATGCCTATCCCGTCGATGCCCCGATGGGGCTGGTTGGATGGCAAGCAGCCTTTCTGGCGGTCGGCATTCCAGGCGTGCTGCTTGCACTTTGGGTTGCCAGTCTGCGCGAGCCGGTCCGCGGCGCGATGGATGGCGTTGCGACCGCAAGCTCGCCTACGCCCTTCCGCGCCTTCGTCAGCGATCTGTCGATGATCGTCCCGCCTTTCACAATCTGGGGTGCATGGCAGCGCGGCCCCGCCGCTTTCCTGATCAACATTGCAACGGGCAGCGCGATTGCCGCTTTTGCCTGGTGGATGATCAAGTTGACCGGCAATTTGCCACAATGGTCGGCGGTCGGCTTTGGCTATTATGCGGTGTTCTCATGGGCCTCGGCGCTGCGCGCGCGTGACCCGGCGACATTCAAGCTGATCTGGGGTACGCCCGCCTTTATCTGTACCACGCTGGGTTATGGCCTTGTCTCGCTGGCGGCTTATGCGTTGAGCTTCTGGTCAGCGCCCTATGCCGAAATCGTTCTGAAGCTGCCCAAGGCGGAACTGGCTTTCATCCTGGGCGCCAATGGCGCATTGAGCGGTTTCCTGGGCGTCATCATCGGCGGCCGGATGGCCGATGCGTTGCGGATGAGAAATCCCGCAGGCCGGATATTGATGATCATCTTGGGCGTGGTTGGCCCGATCATCCCGATCTGGATCGGCTATACCACTGAAAATTCGACGCTGTTCTACACGATGAATTTTGTTGCCGGCATGCTGGGTGCTACCGCGCTGGGTGCCGCCGCAGCAACCACGCAGGATCTGGTTTTGCCCCGTATGCGTGGCACAGCGACGGCTGCCTTCTTCCTTGGCACGACTTTGGTTGGCCTGTCCTTTGGCCCCTATATGGTCGGGCAAATTTCCGACCTTGCGGGTACAATGGTCGACGGCAAACTGGTTGGCGACCTGCGCGTTGGCATATTGTCGCTTATCGCCGTAGCCCCGATCGCGCTCGGATTGCTGATTGCGGCCTACCGCATGGTTCCCTCAGCAGAGCGCACCTTGGTCGCTCGGGCGCGCGAAGCGGGTGAGCCAGTTTAATCATGCAGTTAAATTCTCGCTTGACGCTTGCGTAAACTTGCTGTTTCTGGCGGCCAGAACATCCTCAGGAGACTCACGCCATGTCGCTCGATGCATTGCACCGCACCGCCTATAACGAAGACCATGAAGCCTTCCGCTCGACGGTCCGCCAGTTTGTCGCAAAAGAGATCGAGCCCAATGCGGATAAGTGGGACGCCGAAGGCCTCGTTCCGCGCGAAGTCTGGCCCAAGGCAGGTGAGCTGGGCCTACTCTGCCCGACCGTCCCCGAAGAATTTGGCGGCCTCGGCCTCGATTTTGGCTACAACGCCATCATCAATGAAGAATTCGGTTATAACACCGATGTCGCAACCGGTTTCTCGCTCCAAACCGATATCGTTGCAAATTACATCATCCAATATGGCTCCGAAGAACAGAAGAAGCAGTGGCTTCCCAAGATGGTTTCGGGTGAAGTGATCACCGCCATCGCGATGACCGAACCCGGAACGGGTTCCGACCTTCAGGGTATGCGCACCACGGCGAAGAAAGACGGTAATCATTATGTCGTCAATGGTGCCAAGACCTATATCACCAATGGCCAGAATGCCGACCTGATCCTCGTATGCTGCAAGACCGATCCGGATGCGAACCCCGCCTATAAGGGCGTATCGATCGTTCTCGTCGAAGCCGATCGTGAAGGTTTCAAACGCGGCCGCAATCTCGATAAGGTCGGCCTCGACGCTGCCGACACTTCGGAACTGTTTTTCGAAGATGTCCGCGTTCCGATCACCAACTGCCTCGGTCAGGAAGGCATGGGCTTCATCTATCTGATGAGCGAATTGCCGCAGGAACGGCTTTCGATTGCGATCGGCGCGCAGACCGGCGCGCAGCGCAGTTTCGACCAGACGGTCGAGTTTGTCCGCGAACGCAAGGCATTTGGCAAACCGATCCTCGATTTCCAGAACACCCGTTTCGTACTGGCAGACCTCAAGACCAAGCTGCAAGTCGGCTGGGCGCATATCGACTGGGCGCTCGCCCGCCACATGAAAAAGGAACTGACTCCGGAAGAAGCTTCGGCGGCTAAGCTGTGGCACACCGAGCTGCAGGGTGAAGTCGTCGACAAGTGCCTCCAGTTGCACGGCGGTGCTGGCTTTATGAATGAATATCCAATCGCCAAGCAGTTCCGCGGCGCACGCGTGACCCGCATTTTTGGTGGCACCAGCGAGATCATGAAAGAACTGATCGGACGCAAGCTCTAATGGCGAAACCCGAAGGGTGGCGGCTGAACCTGGCCGCTTACCCCATCATCCTCGAAAGCGACACACGCTTTCAGGACATGGACATCAACGGGCACCTCAACAATGTCGCCTTCGCGTCGTTGTTCGAGAATGCCCGTGTCCAGCTGCACCGCAAAGCGCGGCCATGGTCTGATCGCCCCGAAAACGAACGCACGATGGTCGCCTCGGTCGAAATCAACTATCTGCGCGAGGGTAACTTTCCTGCGCCAGTAACCATCGGCTCAGGCATCGGTCGCATCGGTAATTCAAGCTGGGTTGTAGTGCAGGCAATGTTCCAGAAAGGTCAATGCATTGGTACCTGCGACAGCGTGATCGTCTGCCGTACCGATAATGAGGCCAAGCCACTGCGCGCCGAGGTGGTCGCGGAGTTAGAAGAGATGATGGCGAAACCTGCAGCTTAGTCCGCGAAATTCGGTTTCCGCTTCTGCATTTCAGACACCACGGCTTCCATCTGGTTAGGCGTGCGAATAACCTTCAACTGCTCGTCGCTTTCCATCTGCAGCAACACCGCATCGCTTGATGTCGCCAGCGCGTTGCACATGCGCTTGGCACCGCGAATGGCGTGCGGGTTCTTGTTTGCGATTACCCGCGCCAGTTCCATCGCCTTGGCGTGCGGATCGTCGGAGACATGGGTAGCAAAGCCCATTTCCTTGGCCTCGACACCGTTGAATTCGCGGTTGGTGTAGATCATTTCACGCAGCACATCGTCGGCAACCTGCGTGCGCCATAGCGGCATGCCGCCGACATCGGGGACGAGGCCCCATTTCATCTCCATGATCGCAATGCGCGTGTCGGGATGAACGATACGGATGTCGGCACCCGCCATAATCTGGCTGCCCGCGCCAAAGGCAACGCCATGCACAGCCGCAATCACCGGTACCGGCAACTCACGCCAGCCATAAGCAGCATATTGCGCATTGTTCGAAATGCCCTTGGTGCGATCGGCTAGCGACCCACCCGCACTGCTAGCACCCGGATCACGTTCGCTTTGCAGGCTGGCAAGATCAAGACCGGCACAAAATGCGCGGCCTTCGCCGGACAGCACAACGACGCGCAGGCCGGGGGTTACCTTCAACTGGTCAATCGCCTCAACCAGCGCATTCCATTGCGCGCCGTCGAGTGCGTTCATCTTGTCGACGCGGGTCATGCGGACGTCGGCGATGCCGTCTTCAAGCATGGTGATTGAAATACGGTCGTTCATTGCTTCTCTCTCCCAAGCGCCGCCTCAACCAAGGGCAGCTGATCATTGCCAAAATACATGTCGGTGCCGTCGACAAAGATCGAGGGCGATCCATAGCCGCCGCGCGCTATCACCTCTTCGGTGTTGGTGCGCAGACGTGCTTTCACGTCATCGCTTTGGGCAGCCGCCTTCAGCACCGCGCCATCAAGGCCAATGCTGTCAGCGACCGAAGCCAAAACATCTGCGTCGTCCAGATTTTCCTGAGCGCCAAAATAGCTTTCGAACGCAGCCTTTGAAAATCGGCGGAGCGCATCCTGATTCTCTTCCAGCGTACAGGCAAAGCGCATCGCATTCACACTCTTGGCTGGATGCCATTTGGACGGGAAGTTCATCTCCACCCTGGCCAGCGCGGCCCAATCGAGCAAAACCTTCCAGCTATGTTTGAGCTTGCGATTGTCAGTCATCTCGCGCGCGGCATAGACTGATTGGTTCACCGCGTTGAATACTCCGCCGACGAGGATCGGACGCAGCACCGCCTGTTCACCGGTCCGCTCGAGCATCGGCCACAAATTGGTGAAGGCCAGATAAGTCCAGGGGCTGGAAAGGTCGTAGAAAAACTCGACGCGCGCGCTCATTCAGCGGGTACCTCCTCCAGCAACGGCGCATTTTCCGCCTTCGCATCGAACTTCAGGAACACATCCTTGATCCATTCGGGGAATGGCATCGGCCGGTGGCTTTCCAGATCGACGAAAACGCTGACCAGTTCCACCTCGGCACGCAGATCGTCGGAACCATCCTCGGTTGCTCCGTGGATTTCGACGATTTTGGTGATGCTGCTGCGTCCCATCTTGGTGGTGCGGCACATCACTTCTATCAACTCATCAGGGAAGATCGGCGCATTCCATAGCACGGTGGCCTTCTTCACGTGGAACTCGAGAGGTTCGTCTGGATTCACCAGTCGCAATCCACAGGCGCGCCAATATTCGGTCACGGCGACATCGGCATAATCGAGATAGCGCGCGTTGAAGACAACACCCTGTGCGTCGGTCTCTGCCCAGCGGACACGTAAGGGGTAGCGGAATGCAAAATCTTTTTTCGACATGCTATTTCGATGGCAAATTGAAACGCGTTAAGCAAGCGGTGGATGGCGAGGTGTTTGGAATGGCGCGGAAGTTGACAAAGCTGACGCTATGTCGCGCAAGATTGTTGCGCCGACTTCATTAAAATGAAACCGTAGTGCTGAGCCTGTCGAAGCACGCCTCGAAGACCAGCGTAAGGCTGAGAAGCGCCCTTCGACATGCTCAGGGCTTCGGTGTTTTATAGCACGGAACAAGTTAGACACCTCCCTTCATCCCTCCCTTTCCTGCTGCCGTAACGCGCGGCGCACATCAATTTTGCGGAACAGCCAGTCATAGGCCGCTTCCAACAGAACACTGATCCGCATCGCGAGCAATCGCGCAGCCCCATCTTCGGCGCGTTCGAATCTTTGCCGGTCAAGCCATTTGCCAAAGCGCAGCGGATCATAATAGCGCAGCATGAACATCGTCAGCCGCTCATCATAATGGCGGCGTTCGCCCACCTGCTCGCCCTTGTAATAGATGGGGATGGCGACGCCGTGGATCGCGCGCGAAAAGGCGGCGTCGGCCATACGCTTGACGCCATGTTCGAGTGCAGCTTCCCAAGCCTCCCGAAATGGCCCCGCCTCTGGCCGAGCGCGCAAATCATAGGCCGACTGCCGCGACCTGCCGACGCGGCGACAGGCTTCTTCGACACAGCCGCTACCAGCCAACGCCTCGATAAACTCGACCTGCTTCCTCGGCGTCCAGCCATCATGGCGCAGACGACCGGGTACTGGGTGGAAGGATAGGATTTGGGAAGGGGAGGATGATTCTGGTTGTTCCATGATCTGGGTTGGAACAGAAAATGAACATGTAGGACAGCGATTTGATAGACAGGTCTGCGTTTTTTGCGCATCGTATCCGATTTGTTTTTGGCGGCGCAGTTACAATGATAGATTGAATGCCGTTGCGCCGATGCTAGGCTGTGGGGATGAAGAAAGCTCTCATCCTAACTGTAGCGATTACCATAGGCTCGGCGGTCGAAGCACGGTCACCTTTACGTGTAGATCCTCTGCCACCACTCTACAGTTCAGACGTCGAACAATTGTTATTTGAGCAAATGAATCAAATTTCATCTGCCGAGGACATCGTTCGTCGCTATCTCAATCGCATATCCGAGATCGACGATAACGGGCCGCATCTGAATGCGGTGATCGCAACTTTTCCAGATGTCATCGACCAAGCGCGCAAGCTCGATGAGGAGCGCAAAGCGGGCAAGGTGCGCGGACCGTTGCATGGCATTCCGGTGCTGGTGAAAGACAATATCGAGGTGGCGGGGCCAGTTCCGACCACCGCCGGATCGCTGGCGCTCAAAGACAATATCACCCATCGCGATGCGCCGATGATTGCACGGCTCCGCAAAGCTGGGGCCATCATCCTCGGCAAAACCAATCTCAGCGAATGGGCCAATATCCGCTCGGGCGGCTCGACCAGTGGCTGGAGCGCGGTGGGAGGCCTTACGCGCAACCCCTATGTGCTTGATCGCAATACTTGCGGCTCGTCAGCGGGCAGTGGTGCAGCAGCAACTGCGAACCTTGCGCCGCTGACCATTGGCACTGAAACGGACGGATCGATCGTCTGCCCGTCTTCGGTCAACGGAATTGTCGGCTTCAAACCCACACTCGGCCTTGTCAGCCGCAGCCTGATCGTGCCGATTTCGCATAGCCAGGACACGGCTGGGCCGATGACACGTACGGTACGCGATGCGGCGCTGCTGTTGACCGCTATGGCTGGGAGTGATCCGACCGATCCTGCAACGGCAGAGGCGGATCAACGTAAGAAAGACTATGCCGCAAATCTCAACGCCCATGCACTCAAAGGCATGCGCCTCGGCGTCGCGCGCGATCGCATTGGCGACAATCCAGCCATCAAGGCACGCTTTGACTCAGCGCTCGATGTGATGCGCAACCAGGGTGCAGAAATTGTCGATATCGCGGACAGCCGAAAGGGTTTCGACGGGCTGGGCGAAGCCGAGTTCGAGGTGCTGATGTTCGAACTCAAAGCCGACCTCAACGCCTATCTGGCTTCTACGCCGCCTACAGTAAAAATGCGCACGCTCGAACAGGTCATCGCCTTCAACAAGGCCGAGCCAGCCGAATTGCGCTGGTTCGGGCAGGAAACATTCGAGCTCGCCCAATCGAAAAATGGCCTCGACGATCCTGCCTATAAGGAAGCGCTCGCCAAGTCGAAGCGGATGGCAGGGACGGAAGGCATTGATCGATTGCTGCGCGAAAACAAGGTCGACCTGCTGGTATCACCGACCACAGGGGTGGCATGGAAGACCGACCTTGTGAATGGCGACCAATATTCCGGACCAAGCGCGAGCGCGCTGCCCGCCATTGCCGGATACCCTCATTTGACGGTTCCTATGGGCCTGATCGAAGGTTTGCCACTAGGTATTAGCTTTGTCGGGACGGCGTGGGATGACGAGCGCGTGCTGCAAGCAGGCTATGCCTATGAACAGGCTTCGAAGGCACGGGTGGAACCGGCCTTCAAGCCCAGTATCGAGGCGGCGTTGCCGTAGACTAGTCACCGTAGTGCTGAGCCTGTCGAAGCACGCCTCGCAGAAAAGCGCCCTTCGACAAGCTCAGGGCTGCGGTTCTGCTTTTGTTAAATCGCCTTCGCCTGCGTCGGTGTATTCACGCCCATCGACTGCAGATAGCGTTTGATGTTGCGCGCGGCCTGCCGCAGGCGATGCTCATTTTCGACCATCGCGATGCGGACAAAGCCTTCGCCGTCCTCGCCATAACCCACGCCCGGGGCGACCGCGACCTTGGCCTCGGTCAGCAATTGCTTTGAAAATTCGAGGCTGCCCAAATGCGCGAGCGCGGGCGGAAGTGGAGCCCAAGCGAACATTGACGCCCGCGGTGCCGGAATTTCCCAACCGGCACGGCCAAAGGCCTCGACCAGAACGTCGCGACGCTTGTGGTACAGTTCGCGGTTCTTCTCGACGATATCCTGCGGGCCATTGAGCGCCGCGCAGGCCGCTGCCTGGATCGGGGTGAAGGCACCATAATCGAGATAGCTTTTCACCCGCGTCATCGCCGCGATAAGCTGCTTGTTGCCAACGGCAAAGCCGATGCGCCAACCAGCCATCGAATAGGTTTTCGACAGCGAGGTGAATTCAATGGCGACGTCCTTCGCGCCCTTGACCTGCAGGATAGACACCGTCGGGTTGCCGTCGAAATAGAGCTCGGAATAGGCAAGGTCGGACAAGATCCAGACCTTGTTTTCCTTTGCCCAGGCAACCAGCCGTTCGTAGAAAGCAAGATCGACCGTTTCGGCGGTCGGATTCGACGGATAGTTGACCACCAGGATCGACGGACGCGGCACGGTGAAGGCCATGGCGCGGTCGAGCGCGCGGAAATAATTCTCGTCAGGCGAGGTAGGAACCGACCGGATTGTCGCACCGGCAATAATGAATCCAAATGTGTGGATCGGATAGCTGGGATTGGGTGCAAGCACTACATCGCCCGGCGCGGTGATCGCGGTCGCAAGGCTGGCAAGCCCCTCCTTCGACCCCATAGTCACCACCACTTCGGTTTCGGGATCGACATCGACGCCAAAACGGCGGCCATAATAGTTCGCCTGCGCACGGCGGAGACCCGGAATACCCTTTGACGCCGAATAGCCATGCGCATCGGGTTTCTGCGCCACTTCGACCAGCTTGTCGATCACATGCTGGGGCGGAGGCAGGTCGGGATTGCCCATGCCGAGGTCAATAATGTCCTCACCCGCCGCACGGGCGGCCGCTCGCATCGCATTCACTTCAGCGATGACATAGGGCGGCAAGCGCTTCATGCGGTAGAATTCTTCGGACATAACTCCTGTTTCCGGTAAAAATTGTCGGGACGACCTTCATGCGCGAAAGCGCGCGGCGATGCCAGCGAAAGATGACCACAAAAGCTTGTGTTATCGCTTCGATCATTTAGTTAGATATCTAACTTTAAATAGGGAGTCGGATGTGGATCGCAGACAGTTTTTCGCGGCAGGCGCTGCGGGAGCATCCGTTCTCGCCTGCTGGGGTGGCGTCTGGCACGTCACCCGCAAGCCCGAAACGGCCACGAAGCCATGGGCTACTGCGGGGCAATCAAGTGGGGAGATTCGGCTCGATTCCTTTCGCTGGGCCATCCTTGCCCCCAATCCGCACAATCGCCAGCCTTGGCTGATCCGGCTGGTCGATGACAAATCCGCCTTGCTGTATTGCGATCTGAACAAACGACTGCCGCAAACAGACCCCTTCGATCGTCAGACAGTTATTGGGTTTGGCACCTTCATCGAACTTGCACGGATCGCCGCGGCCGAGCTTGGTTATCGGATGGCGATGACGCCCTTTCCCGAGGGGGAGCCGCAACTCCGCCTAGATGAGAGACCTGTTGCCAGGCTCGAATTTTTCGCCGACGCGGCGGTCGAAAAGGACCCGCTGTTCCCGATGATAGCACGGCGTAGATCGAACAAGGCTGTATACGACACCAGTCGCCCGGTGCCGCCCAATGTGCTCTATGCCGTGCGAACTCCGGATGGGGCCAGTAACGACCCTAGCTTGCTCCGCCAAATCCGCGAGATTGCGGTCGCATCGATGTTATTGGAAATGGATCTCGAAAGAACACATCGCGAAAGTGTTGATCTGATGCGGATCGGCAGGGCCGCTATAGACCAAAACCCTGATGGTATCGCGATACAAGGCCCAATGGCGGAAATGCTAGCCACCGCAGGTCTGCTCGACAAAGCAGCATTGGCAGACCCGGCCAGCAGTGCGTTCCAGTCTGGCAAGGCAATAATGATCGAAAGCCACAATTCAGCTTCTGCGATCCTGTGGATCAAAACGCCGGGCAACAGTCGGGCTGATCAGCTTGAAGCAGGACGCCGATATGTCCGTGCCAATCTCGAAGCCACCGCGCGCGGAATTGCGATGCATCCGATGAGCCAGTCATTGCAGGAATATCCCGAAATGGCAGCGCAATATCGGGTCATACATGACACATTGGGTGCAGCGGCAGGGGAGCGGATTCAGATGCTCGCACGGATCGGCTATGCCGAGCCGTCTGGCCCGGCGCCCAGATGGCCGTTGACGAAACATATCATCGCATGACAGGCACTCGCGACGATGCCGAATTGCTGGTTTTCCGCTTCTTCACAGAGGTCGGGATAATCGACCAGCTTGCCACAACCGCGCTCGAACGCATGCTACCCAAGGGTATTACTTCAGCGCAGTTCGCCATCCTGAACCATTTCGTTCGCCTGGATTTAGATGTGCGGTCACCAGCCGAACTTGCCGATGTGATGCAAGTGACCCGGGCGACAATGTCGAGCACATTGAAGCGTATGGAAATGCACGGGCTAATCCGGGTCGAGCAGGATCCCGAAGACGGGAGAGCAAAGCTGGTTCGGCTCTCCCAAAAAGGGCGTGATGTGCGCGAAGCGTGTGTCAGCAAAGCTGGGGCGTTGGCATCGCCGATGCTGAAAACCCACGATCAGGCGCAGCTCATCGAGCTAACCGAAAGTCTGCACGAAATCAGGCAAGCCCTCGAAAGGCTGCGCTAGAGTTTGCTTGGGCAGAGCTGAAACGGTCTGGCGCACGCCACCTCCACGAAAGTGGAACAGACTTTAGGGTTAGGATCTAAACGTTTAGCGTGGTCGGTTGCCCTTTGCCTTGTGCTTCACACCGTGTTTGGACGGCGGAGGTCCGGCTTTGCGGAAGGGGCGTTTGCCATCACCAGCTGGTCCGTCACCGCGCGGGCCCTGAAAGGGACGCGGGCTATGGCGCGGCGTTGACTCATTACCCCTGCCCTTGCGCTTGTTCTCGCGCGCAGCCTGACGCGGTGGACCTTCAGCCTCGATAATTTCGACATCATTGTCTTCATCATGTCCGCGTTGCGCCACTGCCTTGGCGAAGTGGCGGGCGGCCGCAGCTGCAATGCCGACATAGGTTTCGTCGGCGGCAATGCGGATCGCGCCAATATCATTCTTGGTCACCCCGCCCCTGCGGCAGAGCAACGGCAACAGCCATTTCGGATCGGCGTTATTTCGGCGACCGATATTGAGTTTGAACCAGACCGAATCGTCGAATCCGGCGCGGCGATCATCCTGCATCCGTTCTCCGCTGCCATTGTCGAGCAGCTCTTCAGGTGCCGGCATTTTTGCGCGGTGCGCGCGGACGAGGGCTGCCGCCACATCTTCTGCGCTCATCGTCTCGAGCAGACGGGCGCCCAATGCACGGTCTTCCTCTTCGGCCTCGACCGGAGTCAACAGCATTTCGAGCAGCCGTTCATGGTCTTTCGCGCGAATATCCTCGGCGGTCGGGACCTTGATCCATTCGGCCTCGATCCGCGCCCCGCGCAGCATCGATTCGACGCGCTTGCGCCGCTGATAGGGAACCACCAGAACAGCTGTGCCCTTCTTGCCTGCCCGACCGGTGCGGCCCGAACGGTGCTGCAAGCCTTCGGCGTCGCGCGGCAGCTCGACATGGATGACCAGCGACAGGTTGGGCAAATCGATCCCGCGCGCGGCAACGTCGGTTGCGACGCAGACGCGGGCGCGGCGGTCGCGCAGTGCCTGCAGCGCCTGGTTGCGCTCGCTCTGGCTATGCTCGCCGGATAGCGCCACGGCGTTGAAGCCCCGATTGGTCAGTTTCGAATAGAGATGCCGCACGCTTTCGCGCGTCGCGCAAAACAGGATTGCTGTATCGGCTTCATGCAGGCGGAGCAGGTTTACCACGGCGTTTTCAATGTCTGGCGGCGCGACCGTCACGACCTGATAGCTGATATCGCCATGGCCGCGATCTTCGCCGACGGTCGATATGCGCAGCGCATCATGCTGATAGCGTTTGGCAAGCGCGACAATCGGCTTGGGCATCGTTGCCGAGAACAGCAAAGTGCGGCGGCCTTCGGGCGTGGCGTTGAGGATATCCTCCAGCTCTTCCCGGAAACCCATGTCGAGCATCTCGTCGGCCTCATCGAGCACCGCGACTTTCAACGCCGACAGGTTCAGTGCTCCGCGTTCCAGATGGTCGCGCAAACGCCCCGGCGTGCCGACCACGATTTGCGGGCCGGTCTGGAGGTTGCGGCGTTCTTTCGAAGCATCCATGCCGCCGACACAGGTGGCGATGCGCACACCGGCCTTCCCATAAAGCCACATCAATTCGCGGCTGACCTGCAAAGCCAGTTCGCGAGTCGGCGCGATAATCAGGGCGGCGGGATCGCGCGCCAGGCTGACCAGCCCGCCATCGAGAATCTCTGGCGCCATGGCGAGACCGAAAGCAACGGTCTTGCCGGAGCCGGTTTGCGCCGAAACAACAAGGTCACGACCAACGGCCTCTTCGGCGATGACAGCGGATTGCACAGGGGTCAGCGTGGTATAGCCACGCGCGGTAAGCGCTTCACCAAGAAGCGCGGGAAGTTTTTCAATTGTCATTGGGGTTCCAGTTTTCAAACCCCTCCATAGGCGCATTTTGCTGCAATGTCTATGTTGCGCCGCACAACAAATAGAAGCTTAGACAATGCGGCCGCTTGGGTTATGCAACAGACATGGCCGATTCATCCACCACTCCGCCCCTTATGGACCCCGAACAGATCGCCAAAATGGCCGAAACTTTCGGGGCTGGCGCGGCCGACCCGCTCACTGCTTACAAGCATGCGCTCGATGCATGGGGTGAAGTGCTGGCACCGCTGGCGAAGGCCGGGCACGACAAACTCAATGCCAAGGATCGCCGCTTCGCCGCCCCGCAATGGGAGCATCCTGTATTCGACCTGATGCGGCAGGGGTATCAGCTGATGTCCGATTATATGATCGGCGCGGCGCACGAGATGGAGCATCTGTCGAAAGCGGATAAGGCTAAGCTCGAATTCGCCGTACGCACCGTTGTCGAGGCGATGAGTCCCGCCAACTCGCCACTGACCAACCCGGTCGCTCTCGAAAAGGCGATCGAGACCAAGGGACAGAGCCTGATGACGGGTGTCAGCCACATGCTGGCGGATATGCAGCGCGGGCAGCTGACCCATACCGACCCGCAGGCCTTCCGGCTGGGCGAAAATATCGCCTGCACCCCCGGCAAGGTGGTGCACCAGACCCCGCTTTATCAGCTTGTACAGTACACGCCGACCACCGATAAGGTTTTCGAAACTCCGCTGGTCATCTTCCCGCCCTGGATCAACCGTTTCTACATTCTCGATCTGACCGCCGAGAAAAGCTTCATCAAATGGTGCGTCGACCAAGGCATTACTGTGTTCGTCGTATCATGGAAGTCGGCCGATGCGTCGATGCGCGATGTGGTGTGGGACGATTATATCGCCGCGCAGATCGAAGCGATCGATACGATCCGCGACGCGCTTGACGTCGATAGCGTCCACGCCATCGGCTATTGTGTTGCGGGCACAACGCTAGCGGCAACGCTCGCCATCCTTGCTGCTCGCGGCGAAGACGCCAAGGTGAAGAGCGCGACCTTCTTTACCGCGCAGGTCGATTTCACCCGCAGCGGCGAATTGCTCAACTTCATCGACGAGCATCAGTTGAAGATGATCGAGTCGCTAGCATCGCAGCAGGGTTTTCTCGATGGCCGCTACCTTGCACTGACCTTCAACCTGTTGCGCGGCAACGACCTGATCTGGTCGACGGTGAACAAGCATTATCTGCTCGGCGAAGACTATCCTGCGTTTGACCTGCTCCACTGGAATGGCGACGTTACCAACCTGCCGGCCAAATGGCACAAAGACTATCTGTGCGATCTGTATCGCGACAACAAGCTGGTCGAACCCGGTGCGCTATCCGCGTTGGGCACACCCATCGACCTCCGCAAAGTCACAACACCGACCTATGTACAAGCAGGCCGCGAGGACCATATCGCCCCTGTCGGCAGCGTCTGGAAAATCCGCGACCATTTCCAGGGCCCGATACGCTTTGTGCTGGCAGGCAGCGGCCATATCGCCGGTGTGGTCAACCCGCCTGCGCAGGGCAAATATCAATATTGGCTCAACGAAGACCCCACGGTTTCAAGCCTCGACGAGTATATCGAGGGTGCTGTCGAAACCAAGGGCAGCTGGTGGCCCGATTGGCTCAACTGGCTGTCGGCTCAGGCACCAAAGCAGATCGCGGCCAAAGGCGCGCGCCAGCCGGGTGAAGGCAAATTAAAGGCGCTGGAAGAAGCCCCGGGAAGCTATGTAAAGACACGCTGAGGCTTTAACCGGATGAACAGGAAACCTGTCGCGGCAATGACATAGGAAAAGACCGCACCGGCCTGGAACAGCGAATAGTCACCAGTCCAGTCGTGAATTTTGCCGAACAGCAGCACGCCGCACAACGTGCCGGTCCAGCCTGCAACCTGCACCCAGCCATAGATGGTGCCATAGCGATCCATTCCGAAACGGCTGGCGACAAAATAAGCGAGCAAATCAATCTCCGCCCCTTGCTGCACACCGATAGCCGCCACAGCGAAAAGCGCCGCAGCATAATAATTCTGCGTCTGCCACAGCAATACACATCCAATCGCCGGGATCAGTGTGAAGAAAAACGCTGTGCGTTGCGGGTTCACCCTATCCAGCAACCAGCCGCAGGCGAGCCTGCCGAAAAACTGCCCTGCGGCAAAAGCGGAGATACCGAATGCCGCCTGTGCCGATGTCAGACCCTCCTCCAGCATCATCGGAACCATCTGGCTAAGCATCCCGGAGGCGGGCATGTTGATGCCGATATAGCTGACGGCAATCAGCCAGAATGTCCCGCTACGCCAAAAAGAGTCGGGGCCGGTTTGCAAACTTTCGTGATCTTCCAAAGAACTCGCCTTGCGGGGCGGCGGATCTGCGACGAGGAACAATATCGACGGTAAACCGATGAACAAGGCGAGCGCTGCCAACATGAAATAGCCGGTGCGCCACCCTTCAAGAGTGATGATCCGCTCCAGCACCGGCGGCAGGAATATGGCCGCAAGGGAAATTCCTGTGGCCGAAAGCGCAAGCGCCAGGCCCCTTTGCCGCTCGAACCAACTGTTAACAGCCCGCGTGTAGGATATCGACGTGGTTGCTACGCCAATCAGGCCTGTTGCGAATACAAGGGCACCAAACATCGCCGGAATTACCGGTGCCACACCCACCACTATGTATAACAGGGCAATGGCGACCATACCGGCCGCCCAGACTTTGCGACATCCATATCGATCCATCGCCCAACCGGCGAGCGGTGCCGCGAGCGAGCCTATGCCGACAATCGCCTGCAGTTGAGAGAACTGCCCGAGTGTCCAGCCGGTTTCCTTTTGCAGATGGGGAATGAACAGGCTGAAGACAAAATAGAGCAGGTTGACGCCTGTCGCTGCCGCCAGCGCCGCGCCCAAAACGGTGCGCCAACCGCGCCGCCATTCCTCCATAAATGCCCTCTCCTCAAGGCAAAATCTAAAGGGACACCATGTTGGTAAAATAGCGGCAGGTCAATTGACGTTTACGTAAACGTCCGGTAATTCCAATGGCAGACGGATTTGGTGCGAGTCGGCTCGCTTTGCGAGGACGTGCGCGCTACATTGCCGCAACAGAGGAGAGCTGCCATGGATATGGAATTCACTGCCGAAGACCTCGCCTTCCGTGACGAAGTGCGGGCATTTATCGCTGAAAACTACCCGCAGGAACTGCGCGGCAAGCAAGACGAAGGCGACGAGCTGGGCAAAGAGGATTTCCTCGCCTGGCACCGCATTTTGCACAAAAAGGGCTGGGTCGCCCCCGCATGGCCGGTTGAATATGGCGGCACCGGCTGGAGCCCCACCCAGCGCTATATCTGGTCGGAAGAAACCGCCCGCGCCGATTGCATCCGTTTGATGCCCTTCGGCCTATCGATGGTTGGCCCCGTTATCTATACTTTCGGAACGCCGGAGCAGAAAGCCAAGTTCCTTCCCCGAATCCTTTCGGGTGAGGATTGGTGGTGCCAGGGCTATTCGGAACCTGGCTCGGGCTCGGACCTTGCCTCGCTGCGCACCAAAGCCGTGCGCGATGGCGAACATTATGTCGTCAACGGCCAGAAAACCTGGACGACGATGGCACAGCATGCCGATTGGGGTTTCTTCCTTGTCCGCACCGATTCCGATGCCAAGCAGCAGGAGGGCATCAGCTTCCTCCTTGTAGACATGAAAACGCCTGGCATCACCGTGCGCCCGATCATCACCTTGGGCGGCGAGCATGAAGTGAACGAAGTCTGGCTCGAGGACGTCCGCGTTCCGGTTGAAAACCGCGTTTACGAGGAGAATAAAGGCTGGACCTGCGCCAAGTTCCTGCTTGCCCACGAACGTACGGGCATTGCCGGCGTCGCGGCCTCAAAGCGCGGTATAGAGCGCATCAAGGATATCGCCCGTTCCGAACAGGATGGCGATCGTCCGCTGCTCGCCAACCCGTTCTTCAAGCGCAAGGTGGCCGAGCTGCAGACCGACCTGACTGCACTCGAATTCACCGAGCTGCGTAGCCTGGCGGGTGAAGCGGCAGGGCGTGGCCCGGGACCGGAATCGAGCCTGCTCAAGATCAAGGGATCGGAAATCCAGCAGCGCATTACTGAACTCGCATTGGAAGCGGTCGGCCATTATGGCGCGCCTTACTTCCGTGGCTTTGGCGAGGGCGACAACGAGCACCCGATCGGCCCGGACTATGCGCATCGCACAGCGCCGAGCTATTTCAACATGCGCAAGACCACCATTTATGGCGGATCCAACGAGATCCAGCATAACATCATCGCCAAGATGGTTCTGGGTCTTTGAGAGGATAAGCGAAAATGGATTTTACCTATAACGAAACCCAGGGGATGATCCGCGACACGCTCGCGCGCTTTCTGGCCGATACTTATGATTTCGACACCCGCCAGAAAATGATCGCGACCGATGCGGGCCGTGATCCGGGCATCTGGAATGCGCTTGCCAATGAGCTGGGCCTGCTGGGCGCAGCCTTTGACGAAGAGCATGGCGGCCTTGGCGGCGGCGCTCTGGAAAACGCGTTGCTGATGGAAGAATTCGGCAAGGTCATCGCGATCGAGCCTTATCTGCAGACCGTCGTCATTGGCGGCGGCGCGCTGAAGGCTGTTGGCGGCGCGCAGGCGGCGGCCCATATCCCGGGTATCATCTCGGGCGAAAGCATCATCGCCTTTGCCTATGCCGAACCGCAGGGCCGTTATGACCTCGCCAATATCCGCACAACGGCGAAGGCCGACGGCAGCGGTTACATCCTCAACGGTCACAAAGGCGTTGTTTACTGCGCGCCTTGGGCGACCCACCTGCTCGTCACCGCGCGCACAGGCGGCTCAACCCGCGAGCGTAACGGCGTTGAGCTGTTCCTGATAGACGCCAACCTTCCCGGCATCACCCGCCGCGACTATCCGACCGTAGACGGCAACCGCGCTTCGGAAGTGTATTTCGAAAATGTCGCCATTCCGGGCGACGCTTTGCTCGCTGGCGGGATGGACCTGATCGACCGTGTTGTCGACGAGGCAACGGTCGCAGTCTGTGCAGAAGCCACCGGCGTGATGGCCAAGCTGCACGAAGGCACGCTCGACTATTCGAAGCAGCGTCAACAGTTCGGCCAGCCGATCGCCCGCTTCCAGGTGTTGCAGCACCGCATGGTCGACATGTTCATGGAAGTCGAACAGGCCAAGTCGATGACGACCTATGCCACGCTGCACCTCGACAAGCCGGCGCATGAGCGCATGGCCGCCGTATCGCAGTGCAAGGCGAAAGTTTCGCGCGGAGCGAAATTTGTCGGCCAGAACGCGATCCAGACGCATGGCGGCATCGGCATCACGCAGGAACTGGCGATCGGCCATTACTTCAAGCGCGCGACGCTCATCGAAGGCCAATTTGGTTCTGCAGATTATCACTATGACCGGTTTGAACGGCTCGTTATCGACGAAGCCGCATAAAGCACGCATCGCCTAAACTGTCCCCGGGACCATCCCCGGGGACAGCTTTTCAAACAATCCGCTGTAAAAGGCGGATTTTATTTTTTGTGCACTGCACCATTTTTATTGACTCCCCTCCCCTGAATCATTATTGTGCACTGCAACAAAACAGAAATGGTGCATGAAAATGGCAAGCAAGGCTGAAACGACCGCAACCAAAGCCCGCAAGACTGCGGCGCCCAAGGCTGCACCCGCAAAGCCGGTTGTCACTGCAACCGAAGCCAAGCCTGAAAAGGCCGAGCAGCTGGTGACGAGCATTGTCTCTGTCGATGACAAACCCCTCTCTGAAGGAGTCAAGAAAATGACTGACACCGTAGAAAAGACCGCCAAGGAAGCACAGGCCAAGGCTGCAGACTTTTTCGCCGACGTGCGCGAAAAGGCAACCGAAGCTGCTGAAAAGGGCAAGAAGCTCGCTGCTGAAGCAACCGAGTTCAACAAGGCCAACCTCGAAGCACTGGTCGAAGCCGGCAAGATCGTCGCCAAGGGCGCACAGGATCTGGGCAAGACCAACCTCGAATATGCCAAGAAGAACTTCGAAGAAGCTCAGGCAGCTGTGAAGGAAGTTACGGCCGTGAAAAACCCGACCGACTTCGTAAAGCTGCAGGGCGAATGGATGCGCAAGGGCTTTGACACTGCGGTTGCGCAGGGTTCGAAGAACACCGAAGCGCTCGTCAAGCTTGCAAACGACATGTTCCAGCCGATCTCGAACCGTTTCGCGGTCGCTGCCGACTTTTTCAAGAAGGCTGCATAAGCCCTCCTGGAAGATTGCGCCGGGGCGTTAGAGCACCTGCCCCCTCTCTCCTCTCCTCCCTGGAGGCAGGAAACCAGACAAACCGGCGCATTTTGAAAGAGCCGTCCTTCCCAACCGGAAGGGCGGCTTTTTCTTTGTGCGCGATTTACCATTAACAGCACTTGCGGAACGCCCCCACCTTACCCTATTTTCAGGATATGGCTTTGGACCGACATTCAAATATTCGCGTTACAGCGGGACCAGACGGTGATCGGGACGATACACGCGGACCGGGCGTCGGGCTTGCCACGCGTACGCGGCCCAAGACCAAAAAGCCCAGCCAGTATAAAGTCCTGCTGCTCAACGACGATTACACGCCGATGGAATTCGTCGTCCATGTGCTGAAAGCCTTTTTCCAGATGGATACCGAGCAAGCGACGCGGGTGATGCTGCACGTCCACCAGAAGGGTGTCGGCGTTTGCGGAATCTTCACCTATGAGGTTGCCGAAACCAAGGTGAACCAGGTGATGGACTTCGCCAAGAAGCACCAGCACCCGCTGCAGTGCACGCTGGAGAAGGCGTGACCTAGCGCGCTACTCGCGCTTCTCTCTCGGCTAACAACGCAGGCGACATCTCGCCTTTCAGATCGCCATAACCCAGCATATCACCACATTGCGGGCAAATGCTAGAAAGCCCGACGTCTGTTCCACATTTCCGGTGCGTATAGCGAACAGCTCGCCCAAACGCGCCATTTTCCTCAGGAGAATAGGCCCAGCGTTCGGCCCAGTTGCGCATGGCATAGAGCACATCGAACAACGCTTTGCCTTTGTCGGTGAGCCAGTATTCGTGGCGAACGGGACGTTGCTGGTATGGCCGTTTTTCGACTACGCCCTCCCGTTCCATCCGTTTGAGCCGGTCCGCCAAAATCTGCGGGCCAAGGCCGGTGTTCGCCTGGAAAGCTTCGAACCGGCGTACGCCAAAAAACAGGTCGCGCAAAATCAGCAGCACAGCACGGTCGCCGACAAGTTCCGCCGAACGGCCAACTGGGCAAAAAGTGTCTGACAGATCGGTGCGGCGCGGCATGCAATCAGCCCTTTTAAATTCCACTTGTTACTATGCTTATCATAGCTACTATGGAGCGCCAAGGAGATTCGCTTATGTCCGCAGCCCTGATTATCGGTGCCGGTGATGCAACCGGCGGAGCGATCGCCAAAGCCTTTGCCGCCGAAGGCTACACCGCCTGCGTCAACCGCCGTGCGCGCCATGCCGACAAGCTGGAGGAACTGGCGCAATCCATCCGCGACGCCGGACACAAAGCTCATGCCTATCCGGCGGATGCGCGCGATGAAGATGCGATGGTAGCATTGGTCGAGACTATCGAACGCGATATCGGGCCTATCGAGGTCGCGATATTCAACATCGGCGCCAATGTGCGTTTTGGCATCACCGACACCACCGCGCAGGTCTACCGCAAGGTCTGGGAGATGGCGACCTTTGCCGGTTTCCTGATGGGCCGCGAAGCCGCAAAGCATATGGTGCGGCGCCAACGTGGCACGATTATCTTTACCGGCGCGACCGCCTCGATCCGGGGCGGTTCGGGCTATTCGGCTTTCTCGGGCGCGAAGGCTGCGCTGCGCATGCTGGCCCAATCGATGGCGCGCGAACTGGGACCGCAAAACATCCATGTCGCTCACAGCATCATCGATGGCGGCATCGATACCGAATTCATCCGCGGTCTTCGCCCCGATTTTGACGACGCCAAGGCGAATGATCTGGTGCTCTCGCCGGAAGCCATTGCTGCGCAATATGTTGCGCTGCATAAGCAGCATCGCAGCGCCTGGACCCATGAGATGGACCTGCGCCCTTGGGGAGAGACATGGTGAGCAAAAGTTTTGAATTTCTTTTCGATTTCGGTGGCCCCAACAGTTATCTAGCGCACAAGGTGCTTCCTGAACTGTGCAATGCAACCGGTGCGACGGCCACCTATGTTCCCATCCTGCTGGGCGGCCTGTTCAAAATCACCAACAATCAGGCGCCAATGATGCGCTATGCTGAAACGCCGGCGAAGCGCGATTATGAAATGCTTGAGTTCAACCGTTTCGTGACGGCGCACAACATACCTTTCAAAATGAACCCCCATTTTCCGATCAATTCGCTGTACCTGATGCGCGGTGCAGTTGCTGCGCAGCATTTGGGATGTTTCATGCCCTATGTTGAGGCTGTCATGGCGGCAATGTGGGAGCATGGCGCGAATATGGGCGACGCGGCGGTTGTCAAAGACGTACTCGACGCAGCCGGGCTGGATGGAGCAGCGCTGCTTGCCAAAGTCGAGGACTCAGAGGTCAAGGCAGAACTGTTGGCAAACACCGAAAAGGCCGCTGCGCGCGGTGCATTTGGCGTGCCCACATTTTTCGTCGGAAATGAAATTTTCTGGGGGAAAGAGCGGCTCGGTCAGGTGGCAGAGGCGCTGCGCAAAGGATGAGCTTGCGCCCGGCGCGCATCGCGCTAAACCGCTGCGATGGACAAAATAATCATTCGCGGCGGCAACAAGCTGAAAGGCAAAATTCCGATTTCGGGAGCCAAGAACAGCGCGTTGACGCTGCTTCCCTGCGCCCTGCTCACCGATGAGCCGTTGACACTACGCAACCTGCCGCGACTGGCCGATATTGACGGCTTCCAGCATCTGATGAACCAGTTCGGCATTTCGACAACGATCGCCGGTTCTCGCCCCGAAGATTTCGGTCGCGTCATGACGCTGGAGGCGACCCGCATTACATCATCCGTCGCGCCTTATGAACTGGTCCGCAAGATGCGCGCCTCGATCCTCGTGCTTGGCCCGATGCTCGCGCGGATGGGCGAAGCGACCGTGTCGCTACCCGGCGGCTGCGCAATCGGCAACCGCCCGATCGACCTCCATTTGAAGGCACTTGAAGCCTTTGGTGCAGAGATCGAGCTGGCTTCGGGCTATGTGAAGGCAACCGCGCCCAAGGGCGGGCTACCAGGGGGCAGTTATACCTTCCCCGTTGTTTCCGTGGGCGCGACCGAAAATGCCCTGATGGCAGCCGTGCTCGCCCAGGGCACCTGCGTCCTCCACAATGCCGCGCGCGAGCCGGAAATTGTCGATCTTTGCAACCTGCTCGTCGCCATGGGTGCCGAAATCGAAGGTATTGGCAGCTCTGATCTGACCATCCATGGCAAGGATCGGCTGCATGGTGCCACCTATCGCGTGATGGGAGATCGTATCGAGGCAGGCAGCTATGCCTGCGCCGTCGCCACGACGGGAGGCGAAGTAGAGCTTGTGGGGGCCAACGAAGGTGAAATGCAGGCGACGGTAGATGCCCTGCGCACCTGCGGCGTGACTGTTGAGCCCGTCAAGGGTGGGCTGCGTGTAGCCTCAGAGGGTCGCCTCAAACCGCTGACCATCTCGACCGCGCCTTATCCCGGCTTTGCTACCGACATGCAGGCGCAGTTCATGGCGATGCTGTGCATGGCCGATGGCGCCAGCGTGCTAACCGAAACCATTTTCGAGAACCGCTATATGCACGTTCCCGAGCTGAACCGCATGGGCGCGCATATCGAAACCAAGGGCCGCACCGCGATTGTCCACGGCGTGCCCAAGCTGACCGGAGCACCGGTGATGGCAACCGACCTACGCGCATCGATGAGTCTGATCATCGCAGGGCTGGTCGCCGAAGGGCAGACCGAGGTCAGCCGCATCTATCACCTCGATCGCGGCTATGAACGGCTTGAGGAAAAGCTGAGCCTTGTCGGGGCGGACATTGAACGGGTCGGGGCGGACTAAAGGATTTTGCAGCCACTTGATAAGCATGTGAACTTCGGGCAATTTACCTGCAGAGGGATTGTCTGATGAAGTCTGTTAAGTCCATTTCCGGCAACCGGCATCCTGTGCTGGAATCAATCCGTCATAGCCCGATTGCCACCGTTGTCAGCGACCCGCGGCAAACCGACAACCCGTTGATCGCCGTCAATCAGGCCTTCCTTGACCTGACCGGCTATGACGAAGATGAGGTGGTTGGCCGGAATTGCCGCTTTTTGCGCGGGGCGAAAACCGAAACCGCACAGACCGAAAAATTGCGCGTCGCCATCGAACAGCGAACACCAACAATTGCCGAACTGGTGAACTATAAAAAGGACGGCACCCAGTTTCGCAACGCCGTCATGATCGCGCCATTGTTCGATGCCGATGGAGAAATCGAATATTTCGTTGGTTCGCAGATTGAAATTGCCAAGACCGAAGACAGCATCACCGCTATCCGCCAACAGCAGGCAGCAGCGCTAGTCGACACATTGTCGCCGCGTCAGCGCGAGATATTGAAGCTGATGGCACAGGGATATCGCACCAAGCAGATCGCCTATATGCTGACCCTCAGCGAAAAGACGGTGCAGATGCATCGCATGCTGTTGTTCAAGAAGTTGTCGACCTCCAACGCGGCCGATGCCGTGCGGATAGCCGTAGAAGCCGGCATCTGACATCGGCTTTAGCCCTATGGGCATAAAGCCGTATGGTAAACACCATCGCGCAAGGGCATATCTGCAAATACGGAACGGTTGACGTGACCACCGTGCCAGCAAAGTGCAGCCCCTGAATCCCTCCCTTAACTGCACTTGAAAACATCGCCTGCGTCCCCCCCGAACATGGCGATGAGGCTGGTAACGGCAGTTTCTGGTTGCGTTTGCCGCTCCGTGTTGTTGTCAGAAGTTATCGAGCCATAACGTTATATATGGTTTCGGGTCGCAACTGTTGCCGCTCCTGCCCCCCGCAGGGCGGCATTTGTTTACGTAGCGCCTCCCGCTCTCAATCGTTCAACGAGCCATATCCGTATCGCTCCGGCAAGACCGCTGGGCGTAGGCGAAGCGAGCCGCTCATTATCGATCGCTGCAACGAGCGCATTGACCGGCAGCCCGGTCTCGTCCGAAGCTGCCTTCAGCATATCCCAAAACAGCGGCTCCAGGCTGATCGAAGTCTGGTGCCCTGATATGGTAACGCTGCGCTTGACCGGCGGGTGATAAGGTGACCGGCCAGTCATTATCAATACATATGCTGCCCGCCATTGATCGACAGGGTCGATCCGGTGATGAAGCCGGCATTGTCACTGGTTAGAAACTCCACGCCGCGGGCGATTTCGTCGGCCTGACCGAGGCGGCCTATGGGAATCTGCGCGACAATCTTTTCCATCACATTGTCAGGGATCGTCGCGAGCATTTCGGTCGCGATATAGCCCGGGGCAATGGCATTGGCGGTGACGCCGAAACGCGCGCCTTCCATTGCCAGCGACTTGGTGAAGCCATGAATGCCCGACTTGGCCGCCGCATAATTGACCTGGCCGATCTGCCCGCCCTGCCCGTTGACCGAGCCGACATTGACGATACGCCCCCATTTGCGTTCGCGCATTCCGGCAAACACTGCTTTGGCCATGTTGAAACAACCGGTCAGGTCGACGCGGATAACCTCATCCCATTGCTCGAATGTCATTTTGACCATCGTTGCGTCGCGGGTGATGCCCGCATTGTTGACCATGATGTCGACGGGACCGAACTCGGCTTCGATGGCTGCGCATGCGTCAAGGCAAGCCTGATGATTGCCGACATCCCATTTGCGGACGGCAATCCCGGTGCGGTCGGAAAATTCCTTGGCGGCTGCATCATTGCCGCCATAGTTGGCGATGACAAAGCGCCCCTTTTCCTTCAGCTTCAGGCTGATTGCCTCACCAATACCGCGTGTGCCACCGGTAACCACCGCAATGCGCGTCATCTCATCCACTCCTGACTGTTTATTAGTCTTATGAGCGGCATAACCAGAGTTTGGGAAAGCAACAAGTTTCCGTAAACGTCAGTGCATCGCTATTCACAGCCAGCCGGAAAGTTCCCGCCGAATCAGGGTTTCAAGCATGTCCATGCCGGGTTCGCTGTCATTGAGGCACGGCAGATAGGCATAATGCTCCCCGCCTGCTTCCTCGAATTGCTCCATACCCAGCATCGCCAGCTCTTCGAGTGTTTCGAGGCAATCGGCGGAGAAGCCGGGCGCGAAAATGGCGACCCTCTTTTTGCCTTCGTTCGCCAGCCGCTTGATGGTGTCTTCGGTCGACGGCTCAAGCCATTTAGCGCGGCCAAAGCGTGACTGGAAGGCGATGGTCAGCGGCTTGCCCAATGCTTCGGAAAGCAGGCGCGCCGTCTTTTGGCAATGGCAATGATAGGGGTCGCCCAGTTGCAGCGTCCGTTCGGGCATGCCGTGGAAGCTGGCGACAATCGCGTCAGGTTCAAAATCAAGCTCGGCCAGTTGCGTCTTCAACCGGGTTGCCAGTGCCGCAATGTGCGCCGGATCGTCATGATAGGCGGGCAAAGTCCGCAATGCCGGTTGCCAGCGCATCGCCGCGAGCGCGCGTCCAACTTCGTCAACGACAGTCGCGGTGGTCGCACCCGAATATTGCGGATAGAGCGGTGCAACGAGGATGCGGTTGCAGCCATCAGCCTTCATTGCGGACAGCTGTGAAGCGATAGCGGGCTGCCCATAGCGCATCGCGACGCGGACATCGATTGCGCTGCCCAGCCTGCTTTGCAATGCGGAAGCCTGCCGGTTTGTGTAAACTGCGAGCGGCGAGCCTTCATCCATCCAGACCTTGGCATAGTTCGCAGCTGACTTGGCCGGTCGCGTGCGCAGGATGATGCCGTGCAATATGGGCTTCCAGATCAATGACGGGATTTCGACCACACGTCTGTCGGAAAGGAATTCCGCCAGATAGCGGCGCACCGCCGCCGTATTAGGGGCATCGGGCGTACCGAGATTGACCAGCAGCACACCGACTTTGGGGGCTGCAACGGGGGGATGGCTGGCTGGTAACATCATGCGCCCCGTTAGCCGTTACAATCCGCGCGACAATAAGGGGAGTTCCCGTAGTCGAACCCCGGCGGCGGAAAAGAGCGCGTTGGCAATCGCAGGGGCCACGGCGGGTACACCAAGCTCGCTCACGCCTCCCGGTTCTTCATCGCTGCGGATGAATTCGACTTCAATCTCCGGAATATCGGCAAGTACCGGCAAGTCGATGTCGCGCAACCGGCGCGCAACCGGAAGGCCGTTTTCATATTCTGTCGCAGACCCCAGCGCCTGTGCGAGACCAAAGATGATACCGCCTTCAATCTGCTGACGGGCAATTTCCGGATTGATCAACCGACCGCAATCGACAGCCGCCGATATCCGGTCAACCCGCACGCCCTGGTCGCCGGTTCGCGCCGAAGCGATGACCGCGATGTAACTGCCGTACATCGAATGGCAGGCCAGCCCCTTGCCGCTGGCCCCTGCGCCCCCATCCCAGCCTGACAGCGTGGCGACCGTTGTCAGACAACGGGCGAGCCGCGTCTGGCCGACCAGCATCTGCATCCTGTAGGAAAGCGGCTCGACGCCAGCGGCAGCAGCCAGTTCGTTGATGAAACTCTCAACAAAAAACGCCGTGTAGCTGTGCGCGTTCCCGCGCCACAAGCCGGTCGGCAGCGGCAAATCGACCGGGAAATGATCGACCGTCAAATTGGGGATGGCATAAGGTGGCATCGCCCCATCAATGGCCAGTGGATCATGGGCATCCGAGGTGTCGGCAATGGCATCCACGGCACTGTCGCCCTGCAGACGGCGCCATTGCTGCCGCGCTGTCGCTGGAACGGCAATACGGACAGCCAGTCCTTCAATCCGTCCGCCGCGCCCCATTGCCGCCGTCATGCGTGCATGCGCCGGCGGACGTACCGCATCGCGCATAAAATCTTCCGGCCTTGACCAGATCAGCTGCACCGGACGATCGACATGTTTTGCCAGTACCGCAACCTGCGCGGCAATTTGCGATTCAAGGTTTCGGCCAAAGCTGCCGCCCGCCATCATCTGAATTATGGCGACGGCATCAGGTTCAATGCCAATAGCCTTGGCAGCGGCAAGTCGCGCAGCTTCGGGCGCTTGCGTTGCCAGCCACAAGGTCAGCCGCCCGTTACGATATTCCGCTGTTGCACTGCGTGTTTCAATCGGCGCGTGCAGTGCGGCCTGCACCGCATATTGGCTTTTGAAAACCCGTGTGCCTGCCGACTTTTCAAGCGAAGCATCGACCGATCCGACATCAACCAGGCGTGCGCCCGGCCCTTTGTTTAGGGCACGCTCCAGTGCCTCGCTGATGCTCGGGCTTTCAGGCATTCGGCCTTTGGTCGAAAACACCGGAGCAATCGCATCAAGCGCCTTGTTGGCAGCCCACCAATTGGTCGCAAGCGTTGCCACCCATGTGTCGGTGCGCACGACATCAACCAGACCCTTAATTCCCGCAGCCCCTGCACGATCAATTTCCTTGAGATGCGTATCGCCAATCGGCCCAGCCCGGACTGACGCATACAGCATGTCCGGAAGCCGGATGTCGCCGGCAAAATTGGCACTGCCGTCAACTTTGGCTGCAACATCGAGCCGCAATACTTCTTTGCCCGAAAGGCCGTTTTGCGGTGTCGGCCTCAGTGGCACAGGATCGGGCACGTCATAGCCCGATGCGTCAGCGACCAGTTCGGCAAATGCGATCTTCTTTTTGCCGAAAAAGACAAAGCCGCCACCGGTTTCGCAATTCTCCCACAGCGTATCCCATCGCGCGGCGGCGGCCTGACACAACATTACGCGCGCCGCCGCACCAGCCATACGACAGGGCATTTCGAACTGGCGAATAGAGGTCGACCCAGCCGTTATCATGAAACTGTTATTCTCAGCCCAGCGCTCGCTCCAGTCATCGAGCATAGCACTGCCCCCAAAACCGCCCACAGCGGCCGGTATCATGGCGGAGCGCCATTCCCTGACAAACAGATCATTTGCGAAAAGCGGGCTATTCAACGCTGGCTGAACTGCTACCGTGCGCCAGTCTGCTCCCAGTTCGCCAGCGACAATTTGCGCCAGTGAGGTATAGACACCCTGCCCCATTTCGCTTTGCGGAATGGCAATGGTGATCTTGCCATCTTCAGCAATTTTCAGCCAGCTGCCGAACACATATTCGCCTTCGTCGGCAGCGAGATTGGGGCGATATTCGCGCGGCCAGAACTGCCACGCGACCAGAAGGCCGACGCCCACACCGCCGCCGATTAAAAGGCTGCGCCGAGACGGCTGAAAATCGCTAAATTTTTTCAACCGGCGCTCCGTTGACTGTCGATCCAGGACGCAACCTTGCCTGCAATCTGGCCGAATGCGAGACCGATTGGACCATCTGTCAACGCCGGAGGCACGCCTTCGTCGCTTGCCGTGCGGATGGAGATGTCCAGCGGAATGCGCCCCAGAAAGGGAATGCCCAACTCGCGCGCCGCGGCTTCCGCCCCGCCGATGCCGAACGGATCGCTGACTTCGCCGCAATGCGGACAGACATAGCCTGCCATATTTTCGACCAGCCCGATGATCGGAACCTTGGCGGTTTCAAAAAAGGCAATCGCGCGGGTTGCATCCATCAATGCAAGGTCTTGAGGGGTTGAAACAATCACCGCACCGACCGGCTTGTGTTTCTGAATCATCGACAACTGGATGTCGCCAGTCCCCGGCGGCATATCGACAACGATGTCGCGGACGTCCCCCCAAACCGCATCGACCAGTTGCGACAGGGCCTGACCCGCCATCGGCCCCCGCCATGCGATGGCCTGTCCCGGTGCCGCCAGTTGCCCCATCGACAAAAAGGGAACGCCGCCTGCACCGACCGTTGGGACCAGTTTCTTGCCCTCAGCCTCTGGCTTCACGCCTTCAACGCCCAGCAGCCGCGGCTGTGACGGGCCATAAATGTCGGCATCGACGAGGCCCGCCGCACGCCCTGCCCTGCGCATCGCGACAGCCAGATTGGTCGACAAGGTCGATTTGCCAACCCCGCCTTTGCCGCTCGCTACTGCTATCAACCGGGGCACGATCCGTTCGGCGGTCTGCAATATCCGGATGGCGCAGCCGGGGGCCGCTGCCTCCATCACCCGGTGCAATTCTTGCGCGAGTTGTTCGCGTTGCTGCGCGCCAAGCCCGGCAACATCGAGCACCAGCGAAACCTTGTCGTCTGCAAGTTTGAGACCGCTTGCCCGTTCCCCTGCAACCTGTTCGATTGCGGACTGGATTTTTTGAACATCAACCATCGCTGACCGAATAGAATCAGATTTTCGGGAATGACACTGTTTTTCTCGAAAAGGCGTTCCTATATGTCGAACATGATGAAAAACGAGGAAGGGGGAGCAGCCCGGCCCATGAGTAACGAAGGCAAGGGGCCATGGGACGCTCCAGACAATGGCGACACCAAGGGTCAGGGCGGAACGCCTCAACCCACATCGGCTAATGGTGGAAACGGCAATGATGCCCAACCCTCCAGCCCATGGGAGCCCAGCCCGCAGCGCGGACCGAATGCGCGTGGGCCCTCACTCGAAGATCTTTTCCGCCGCAAGGCCGGTGGTGGCGGAGGCGGCTTTGGCGGCCTTCCGCAGCGCCCCGATGGCAAGAGCTGGTGGCCGATCGTCGCAGGCGGTCTGGTTGCAATCTGGCTGCTCTGGACCAGCGTTCACCGCATCGGCCCGGAACAGGAAGGCGTCGTCACCCTGTTCGGCAGCTATTCGCGCACCGTTCAGCCCGGTATCGCGCTGACCCTGCCCGCCCCGATCGAGCGGCTTGAAAAGGTCGATACGCAGCAAATTCGCACCACCTCCATCGGTTCGGTTCGGGCAAATGCGGAAAATCTGGTGCTGACCAAGGACCAGAATCTGGTCGACATGGCCTATGACATTCGCTGGTCAATCAAGGATCCGGAACTGTATCTGTTCCAGCTCGACCAGCCCGATGCCAGTGTGCAGGAAGTCGCTGAAAGCGCCATGCGTGCAGCGGTGGCCAATTTCAATCTTATCCAGGCCATCGGTGGCAGCCGGTCCGAAATCGAAGCGCAAGTGCGCCAGCGGATGCAGGCAATTCTCGACGAATATCGGTCGGGCGTGATGGTCCGCAGCATTTCGATCCGCGAATCCGACCCGCCGGCCGAGGTCAATGACGCCTTCCGCGAAGTGAACGCGTCGCAGCAGCGCCGCGAAAGCTATCTGAATGACGCCCGTGCCTATGCCAGCCGCGTGACCGAGCTGGCGCTGGGTGAAACGGCTGAATTCGACAAGATTTACGAGCAATATAAAACCGCGCCCGAAGTGACGCGGCGTCGTATCTATTATGAAACCATGGAGCAGGTTTTGAGCAAGGTCGACAAGACCATCGTGGAAAGCGGCAGCGTGACCCCTTATCTGCCGCTTCCCGAAATTCAGCGCCGTGCGGCGTCAGCCGCGACCGATACCGTGACCGTAACGGGGAAGAAGCAATGAGCACTACATTCCTCCAAAACCCGGTAGTTCTAGGTGCGATCGGCATAGGGAGCCTGGTCTTGCTGGGCAGTTCCGTGTCCGTCGTTCCCGAGACGCAGCAAGCGATTATTAGCAGCTTTGGTCAGGTGCAGCGCGTTGTAAATGCTTACAAAGAAAAGGAAACATTCGGCAATACCAACGCCGGACTGACATTCCGCATCCCCTTTGTCGAGCAGATCCAGTATATCGACAAGCGGGTTCTCAGCGTCGAAATGGAACGGCAAGAGGTGCTGTCCACCGATCAGTTGCGCTTGCAGGTTGATGCTTTTGCCCGTTTTCGTGTGACCAAGCCCACAGTGATGTACCGCACCATTCGCACCGAAGACCGGTTGCGCGAACAGCTCCGGACAATTCTCGGTTCGTCGCTCCGTAACGAGCTTGGCCGTCGCTCCTTTGCGACCATGCTCAGCCCGGAACGCGGCGAGGTGATGGAAAATGTCCAGAGATCGCTGAACCGCGAAGCCCGCAAATATGGTGCGGAAATCATCGACGTGCGCATCAAGCGCGCCGACCTGCCCGATGGCGCACCGCTCAAATCCGCATTCCAGCGGATGCGCAGCGCGCGTCAGCAGGAAGCAATCGCGATCGATGCCGAGGGCCAGAAGGAAGCGCAGATCATTCGCGCCAATGCCGAAGCCGAAGCAGCACGCATTTATGCCGCCAGCTATGGCAAGGATCCGGAATTCTACGATTTCTATCGCGGAATGCAGTCCTATCGCCGCACCTTCGTCCAGGAAGGGCAGGATGGCGCAGGCAAGACCACGTTCGTGCTGTCGCCAAATAATGATTATTTGAGGAAATTTCGTGAAGGCCGCTGATTAAGTGACGTTCGTCGAAGCTGGTTTGCCGTTTGCATGACCCAAACCAGCGGACGACAATTGTTCAATTGGCGTTCATTAACATATCGCAAGGACGACCGGGTTTAGTCCGGAAAAGTCCGGCAATGAATGAAGAGGAATGACTATCGTGCGTTATGCTTATGGAGTTACTGCTCTGCTTCTGCTTTCGGGTAGCGCCTTTGCGCTTTCGACCGGAAACGCAGGGCCGGTTCCCGCTCCGGGTCCCGTTACGATTGCACAATCGGGCCTTGCCCCGCGCGGTGCGCCGAACAGCTTTGCTGATCTGGCAGCCCAGCTGCAGCCCGCCGTGGTCAATATCGCGACCAAGCAGAAGGTTCAGGTTGCGACCAGCTTCAACCCCTTCACTGGCGAACGCCGCCCAGTCACGCAGGAACAGCAGAGCGGCGGTTCGGGCTTTTTCATCAGCGCCGACGGCCTGATCGTCACCAACAACCATGTGATTGCAGGTGGTCCGAAGGGCGATGCGGTTGACGAAGTCAGCGTAACCCTGTTCGACGGGCGCGAGTTCAAAGCCGAAATCATTGGTCGCGACGCGACATCGGACCTTGCCTTGCTCAAGGTCAAGGTGACCGGTGTGCCCTTCGTCGAAATGCAGACATCGGAAAGCAATCGCGTTGGTGACTGGGTGATTGCCATTGGCAACCCGCTTGGCCTTGGCAGCACGGTCACCGCCGGTATCATTTCGGCCCTGCAGCGCAACATTGGCGCAGGCGGTGCCTATGACCGCTTCATCCAGACCGACACCGCGATTAACCCCGGCAATTCGGGTGGCCCGCTGTTCAACCTCGACGGCAAGGTCATCGGCATCAACAACCGCCTGATTTCGCCGGTCGGCGCAAATATCGGTGTCGGTTTTGCCATCCCCGCCGAAGAAGCCATCCCCGTCATCGATTCGCTGCGCAAGGGCGTGCGTCCCGAGCGTGGATATCTGGGCATTGGGATCCAGCCTGTGGGTGCCGACATGGCCGATGCCCTGGGCATCGACAAGAACAAGGGTGAGTTCGTCACCCGCATCGTCAAGGATGAAGCCGCCGACAAGGCCGGCCTGAAAGAGGGCGACATTGTTCTAAAGGTCAATGGCCGTGACGTGACCCCCGACGATACGCTGTCCTACATTGTCGCCAACATCAAGCCGGGCACCAAAATCCCGCTCGATATCCTGCGCGAGGGCAAGCCGATGCGGATTACCGCAACCGTTGGCACACGCCCGACCGAAGAGAAACTGGCGCAAAGCAATTTCGATCCGGACGAAAACAAGGATTTCGACCAGAAGGGCGATGATGCCGATACCAAGGCCATCCGTGACGCGCTGGGCGTTAGTGTCATTCCGCTCGACCCCGAAATCGCCCGCCAGTTGGGCATGGGGACCGATATCAAGGGTGTCGTCGTCGACATTCCGGGCGCAGGCTCGGCGGCGCAGGCCGGGATCCGGCGCGGCGACGTAATCGTCTCGGTCAATTATAAGGCTGTGACCACCACCGCGCAATTTGCCGCTGCAGTCAGCGAAGCCAAAAAGGCCGGTCGCAGCGCCGTGCTGCTCGGCGTCAAGCGCCGCGGCGCGCCGACACAATATGCAACGGTACGGCTGGACGACTGATCCCGCTACCAACTGATCCAAAGGGGTGTTAGTGAGCGTCACATGACGCTGACCGACACCCCTTGGCGTGAAGACGCCGAAAACCTCCTTCCCGATCTGGTCGAACTCCGCCGTGCGATCCATCGCGAGCCCGAGCTTGGCCTGCAGAACCCCAAAACGCTGGCGAAGATAAAAGCCGCACTCGCCGGGCTTCCGCTTGAGTTTCGTGAAGGGCCTTCGACAACAGGCTTGCTCGCCATTTTACGCGGCCCTTCAAATGGCCGCACCGTGTTACTGCGTGGCGATATGGATGCGCTTCCGTTGCACGAGGATACAGGCCTCGACTTTGCATCCGAAACTACCGGCGCGATGCACGCCTGCGGACATGACACACACGTCGCCATGCTGGTGGGTGCGGCAAAAATGCTGTGCGCACGCAAAGAGCAACTGACCGGCACTGTCTATTTCATGTTCCAGCCGGGCGAAGAGGGCCATCATGGCGCCCGCTTCATGCTCGACGACGGCTTGCTCGACCCGCTGCCCGATGCGGCCTTTGCCCTCCACATCATGCCCAATGCACCGCACGGGATTTTCACCGGACGTGCCGGGCCGCTGCTCGCCTCATCCGACGTCCTGTCGATCAAGATTACCGGCAAGGGGGGCCATGCCTCTATGCCGCACGACGCGGTTGACCCCATTCCGGTCGCCTGCGAAATCGTCTCTGCGATCCAGACGATGGTGACGCGCAAGGTTTCGGTGTTTGACCCCGCAGTCATTACCATTGCCAAGATAGAAGCGGGGACGACCAACAACATCATTCCCGAAACCGCCAACCTGCTCGGTACAATCCGGACACTCAGCCCACGCCGCCGCGCGATGGTGGCAGAAGAATTGCAGCGCCTCGCCCCCGGCATTGCTGCCGCGCACGGATGCGAGGCGCAAGTGCATATCGAGCAAGGCTTTCCAGTCACGCTATGCGACGACCGCGCGGTTCGTTTCGGGCAAGAGGTGGTTGAATCCACCTTCGGTGCCGAAAGCTGGATGACGCTCGACGCCCCGATCATGGGGGCTGAGGATTTCGCCTATGTGCTTGAGAAGGTTCCCGGTGCCATGTTCTTCTTAGGCGCCAGTCATGAAGGCGATGATTGGCGGCAATGCTGCGGACTACATTCGAACCGCATGGTGCTCGATGAAAGCGTGATGGCGAAAGGCGCGGCTCTTCATGCTGCAATTGCCGAACGCTTCTTGGCTGAAGGCTTTGATTCCTGACCAATTTCATTTAGCACCGTAGCCCTGAGCCTGTCGAAGGGCGGCTGTAAGCGTAGCGCCACGGCTGCGAAGCGCCCTTCGACAGGCTCAGGGCTACGGTTTTATTTCAAGCAAAATCTTTGACAGGGGAATTCCATGCCATCCGGTCTCGCCGCGCTTCTCGACGATATCGCCACCATTGCCAAAGTCGCTGCCGCATCGGTTGATGATGTTGCAGCCGCAGCCGGCAAAGCAGGCAGCAAGGCTGCTGGCGTCGTTATCGATGATACCGCCGTTACCCCGCAATATGTTACCGGCTTCACCCCCGACCGCGAACTGCCGATCATCTGGCGCATCGCCAAGGGATCGCTGTTCAACAAGATTATCATCATCCTGCCGGTGGCGTTGTTGCTCAGCTTCTTCCTGCCATGGGCGATAACCCCGCTGCTAATGCTTGGTGGCGCGTTCCTTTGCTTCGAAGGGGCGGAAAAAGTCCTCGAAAAACTGATGCCGCATGAGGAAGAGACGCTGGCCGACGAATTTGCCGAAGTCTGCAGCAAGACCCATGAAGAGAATATGGTGAAGGGCGCAGTGCGCACCGACTTCATCCTGTCTGCCGAAATTATGGCGATTGCCTTGAACGAAGTGAAAGGCCTCGCTGAAACCTCAATCTGGCTGGAGGCCGCCGTGCTGGCACTGGTCGCGGTTGTAATCACAATTGCTGTTTATGGCGTCGTTGGTTTCATCGTGAAAATGGACGATATCGGCCTGCACATGGCGCAGCGCGAAAATGGCGCGACACAGGCGCTGGGCCGCGGACTGGTAAAAGGCATGCCCAAATTGATGACCTTCCTTTCGGTGGTAGGTACCGCGGCGATGCTGTGGGTCGGTGGACAAATTATCGTCCACGGCTTTGGCCTGCACCCCGCCGAATGGTTCGGCCTGCACGAAGGCGCGCTGGCGTGGATTGTTGACGCAGGGCTATCCGGTGTCGCGGGGCTGGCGATTGGTGCCATCATTGTGGGCGTGCACCATCTGTGGGCAGCGCGCAAAAAGGCTTAGGGCACCAGCACCGTATCCCGCGCTTCTGGCAACAGCTTCGGATAATCCAGCGTATAATGCAGCCCGCGGCTTTCCTTGCGGGATAGCGCCGAGCGGATGATGAGATCAGCCACTTCGACCAGATTGCGCAGCTCGATCAGGTCGGGCGTTACGCGGAAGTGGCTGTAATAATCCTCGACCTCTTGGCGCAGCAGGTCGATGCGGTGCTTGGCGCGCTCCAACCGCTTTGTGGTGCGGACGATGCCAACGAAATTCCACATGAACTGGCGGATTTCGCGCCAGCATTGCGCGATCACGACTTCCTCATCGCTGTCGGTCACGCGGCTTTCATCCCAAGGACGAATGGCGGGCGGTGGCGGCAATTCATCCCAATGCGCGTCGATATGCGCGGCGCAGGCATCGCCGAACACAAAACATTCGAGCAGGCTGTTCGAGGCAAGCCGGTTTGCGCCGTGCAGCCCAGACTGGGTCACTTCGCCTGCCGCATACAGCCCCGGCGCGTCGGTGCGCCCGTCCAGATCGACCAGCACACCGCCACAGGTATAATGCTGCGCAGGGACAACCGGGATTGGCTCCTTGGTGATATCAATGCCCAGCCCCATCAGCTTTTCATAGATGTTGGGGAAATGCTTGCGGACGAACTCCGGATCCTTGTGGCTGATATCGAGATGGACATAATCGAGGCCGTCGCGCTTGATTTCCCCGTCATTGGCACGCGCCACGATGTCGCGCGGAGCTAACTCTGCCCGCGCGTCATAATCGGGCATGTAACGGTGCCCGGTCTTGGGATTTTTGAGGATACCGCCCTCCCCGCGTACAGCCTCGGTAATCAGGAAATTCTTGACCTCCAGATTGTAGAGGCAGGTCGGGTGGAACTGCATCATTTCCATGTTCGACACACGGCAGCCTGCCCGCCACGCCATTGCGATGCCATCGCCTGTCGCCCCTCGCGGTGCGGTCGAATAGAGATAGGTGCGTCCCGCCCCGCCAGTCGCAAGGATGGTGGCGCGCGCGGTGAACGCCTCTACCTTCCCGGTTTTGCGGTTGAGTGCATAAATGCCATGCACCCGCCCGCTGGTTGAAAAACGTTCCTGATGGCGGCCAACGATCAGGTCGATTGCCACCATGTCAGGCACCAGGGTGATATTCGGATTTTCGCGTGCCGCCGATTCCAGCGCTTGCTGCACCGCCCAGCCGGTCGCGTCGTTGACATGGACGATGCGGCGATGGCTATGCCCGCCTTCGCGCGTCAGATGCCATTGCTCGCCAAATTCGTTGGTCGGCCCGCCGAGGTTGAAGGGCACACCAAGCTTCGCCAGCCTGTCGATTGCCTGAGGGGCATGCTCGATGACAAATTCGACGGTCGCGCGGTTGTTCAACCCCGCGCCGGCGACCATCGTGTCTTCGATATGGCTCTCAAACGTGTCGCCGGGCTCAAGCACCGCCGCAATCCCGCCCTGGGCCCATGCCGTGGCACCATCGGACAGCGCACCTTTGGCCAGCACAGTGACTTTGTACTTCTGCGCCAGCTGCAGCGCCGCTGTCAGCCCTGCCGCGCCGGAGCCGATGATGAGGATGTCGGTTTCCAACGGATTACTCTGCACTGCCGCTGGTCAGGCTGAGGAACACGTCTTCGAGGTCGGCTTCCTTGGTGGTCACGTCGATAATACCGAAACCGAGACCCTGCACCGCGGCCAATACTTCACCCGCATTCATCCGATCCTTGTTATAGGTGATCTCGACCGTCCGATCGGCGACCAACTCGGCCTTTTCAAAGGCTTCATGCTTGGGGGCTTCGCTGACGTCGCGGTCAAGCGTCAGCACCACCGCCTTTTCGCGTGCCATTCCGACCAGCTCCTTGGTGGGTTTGTTTGCGATCAGCTTGCCATGATTGATGATCGCAATGCGGTCGCACAATTGCTCGGCTTCTTCGAGATAGTGGGTGGTTAGTACAACCGTGGTGCCCTGCTTGTTGAGTGCAACCACATACTCCCAGAGCTGTTGGCGCAATTCGATATCGACGCCTGCGGTAGGCTCATCAAGCACGATCACCGGCGGCGAATGCACCATCGCCTTGGCCACCAGCAGCCGCCGCTTCATCCCTCCAGACAGCGTGCGCGCGTAGGCATCGGCCTTGTCTTCCAGCCGAACAGCCTTGAGCAGTTCCATCGAATGGCGCTTATCCTTTGGCACGCCGTACAGCCCGGCAAACAGTTCCAGCGTTTCAAAGGGCGTGAAAAAGGGATCGAACATGATCTCTTGCGGCACAATACCGATCGACGCCTTGGCATTGCGCGGGTTGACGTCGATATCGAAGCCCCAGATGCTCGCATGACCCGAGGTCTTCTGCACCATTCCAGCCAAAATATTGATAATTGTTGATTTTCCTGCCCCATTTGGCCCCAGAAGGCCGAATATTGAACCGCGTTCAACATCAAAACTGACGCCGTCGAGCGCCTGTTTGCCGGTGGCATAACGTTTGGAAAGGTCGCGGATCGAGATGGCTGCTTCATTCATAGGCGTTAATCGATAGCGGAGGCCTGACACTCGCGCAACGCAAGGCTTTGCATCAAAGGGTTAAGGACAATTAACCATAAGTGCTAACGCAATCTTGCACCCTGCCCTGCCATTGCACCCCAATGCGTGGGGCAAAAATCCGGAATACATGCGCGCGATTCGCGCTGGCTGCGGCTGTATTGGCTGCGGTATCGATGCCCGCACGCGCCGAAACCGAAGCGATGGACTCGCAAGTCGCCGTCGTCGCGCCGGGAAGTTTCTACAAAGTTCGGGATCTTTACTTCGGCGTCATTTCGTCAAGCCTGCTTCCGGGCACGGTAACCGTTGCGCCCAATGGCACCCGCACCGCAACCGGCGGCGTGACACTGATCGGGAACAGCCACCATCCCGCTGAATTTGCAGGAATGAAGCCGACCCAACCTAACCGACCCGTCCGGATGCGGGTTGCGTCGAACACGGTTTTGCTGACTGGTCCTGGAACGCCAATGGTCGCTAGTTTGTTTCGCGCCAATACCAATCCCGGCACACCGTTATCTACCATCACGCGCAACTATCAGGTCCAGCAGACCAGCAATGGCGCCTTTGCGCTCTCTGTTGGCGCAACGCTGACCGTAAATGCCAACCAGCAGCCCGGCACCTACACCGGAACCTGGTTCCTCACCCTCGACTACCAATAAGCGTAAGCGACCATATGCCCAACGTGCCCTTTCCGATAAGCCGCTGTTTACCATATGGTTATAACCTTTCGGCTATGGCTTTGGCATGAGTGCGTTCCGTCTGCTCCCCCATGCCCCGCTTGCCTTGGTAGCATGCTGGCTTTCCTGCATGGCTTCACCCGCTTTTGCCCAGAATGCCACCGAGCAGGTCCAGACTCAGGTCGGCGTCGTAACCCCGCTTAGTTTCATCCAGACCGAAGAGCTGCACTTCGGTAAAATCTTTGCCAGCAATACGGCAGGAACGGTCACCGTCGCCCCCAATGGCACGCGCACACGCACTGGCGGGGTGACATTGTTCGGCAGCGACCATCAGGCGGCAGAATTTGCCGGCATGGGCAGCTTCAACCAGCGCGTTCAGGTATCGCTCGGTAGCAACACGATTTTCCTGACGGGCCCCGGTGTCCGGATGCGCGCGCGAACCTTTACCATTGGCAGTACGCCGACCGCGGTGCTTTCGACCAACCCCCAGGTTTTCCGCATAGCTGCGGCGACCGGCGCTTTCCGCTTCCCGGTCGGGGCAACTTTGGAGGTCAACGCCAATCAGGCGCCCGGGACCTATAGCGGCATCTGGACGATCACGCTCAACTATCAGTGAAAAGTCCCGTTGCGGCTGCGCAGGTGCTTTGCTAACGGCGACGACATGACAGACGCACCCGAAACCATCCTTGTCCGCACGCACCGCATCGCTTGCGACGGTAGTGGCGATGGCGTTCCTGCCGCGCTTGGCCATCCACGCGTGTGGCTGGAAATCGACGAAAGCGGCATGGTCGAATGTGGCTATTGCGATCGCCGCTATGTGCTTGTCGGCGGACCTGCCGATAATGGGACGCCAAACAAGGGCTGAAGCCCCTTCCGTTCCGTGCCACAGTCCTTATATCGGTGGCATGAGCATTTCAGACCCGCGCAGCTTCCTCTACCAACCCGGCCTTTTGGACCCCGACGGCGCATTGCGTGTCACGCGTGAAGCGTTGACGGCCTGCGACGATGGCGAACTCTATCTGCAATATAGCGCCAGCGAGAGTTTCGGATTCGACGACGGTCGGCTGAAGATGGCCGATTATTCGACTGCTTCGGGCTTTGGTCTACGCGGTGTTTCAGGCGAAATGACTGGTTTCAGCCACGCCAACGACTTAAGCGAAGGCGCAATCCGCCGCGCAGCGGAGACGCTGCAACTGCTCGACCCGGCCAAAGGACAAGCTGCTCCTCCACCGCGTAAGAACAACCGCCATCTCTACACCGATGGCAACCCGCTCGATCTGGTGCCCTTTGCCAAGAAGGTTGCCCTGTGCCAGCAGATTGATGCCGCCGCCCGCGCACGCGACCCCCGCGTCGCGCAGGTTTCGGTTTCGCTGGCAAGCAGCTGGTCGGTGATTGAAATCGTCCGCGCCGATGGTTTTGTCGCGACCGACATTCGTCCGCTGGTGCGTCTGAATGTCTCTATTGTCACCGAAGAAAATGGCCGCCGCGAAACCGGCACCTACGGCTTTGGCGGCCGCAAGCTCTATGATGACCTTTTCGATGAAGCCGCATGGAACCATGCGATCGACGAGGCGCTGGCACAATCACTGACCAACCTCCGCTCGGTCGATGCCCCTGCGGGCGAAATGACCGTGCTGCTCGGCCCCGGCTGGCCCGGCGTGCTGCTGCACGAAGCAGTGGGCCACGGCCTAGAAGGCGATTTCAACCGCAAGGGAACTAGCGCTTTCTCTGGCAAGATCGGTCAGCGTGTTGCCGCTCCCGGCGTGACCGTCGTCGACGATGGCAGCATGGCGGATCGTCGCGGCTCGCTGTCGATCGACGATGAAGGCACGCCGACGCAGGAAAACATCCTGATCGAAGACGGCATATTGAAAGGCTATATGCAGGACCGGTTGAACGCCCGGCTGATGGGCGTTGCGCCCACCGGCAATGGCCGCCGTCAAAGCTATGCCCATGCCCCAATGCCGCGCATGACCAATACTTTTATGCGCGGGGGCAATGACGACCCTGCCGAACTGCTGAGCCGCGTCAAAGACGGAATCTTTGCCAAGAGCTTTGGCGGCGGACAGGTCGATATCGTTTCGGGCAAGTTTGTTTTCAGTTGCACCGAAGCCTATCGCGTCAAGAACGGCAAGCTGGGCGACCCGATCAAGGGCGCGACCCTGATAGGCGACGGACCGACTTCGCTCACCAAAATTATTGGTATCGGCAACGACATGGCGCTCGACGAAGGTATCGGCGTGTGCGGTAAGGGCGGACAGAGCGTGCCTGCCGGTGTTGGCCAGCCAACCACTTTGGTCAGCGCATTGACCGTTGGCGGCACGGCCGGGTGATAGACGACGATGAAGCGGAGGTAGTTGCACCGCCCACAGACTGGGCGGAACAGCTTCTTCATTTCTGGTTCGTCGAACATGGCTTTGCCGATTGGTTCAAGGGCGGTGTGGCGTTTGATGCTGCCGTCACCCAAGGCTTTGCGGAATGGCGTGAGGCTGTGCGCGAGCAGCCGACCGAGAGTTTCCTGACCCACCCGCAAACCGCGCTTGCCGCAGTAATCCTGTTCGACCAAGTTCCGCGCAATGCCTATCGCGGAAACGCCGAAGCATTTGCGACCGATCATCTTGCGCTGGCGATTGCCAAGGCAGCCATTGCGGGCGCATTCGACGCCAGCCTTTCGAAAGACGAACGGCTTTTCCTTTATCTGCCTTTCGAACATAGCGAAAATCCGGACGACCAGCGCGAGTCCGTCCGCCTGATCAGTCAGCTCGGAGATCAGGACCTGTTGAAATATGCGCAAGACCATCAAGCGATGATCGAACGCTTCGGGCGCTTTCCGCACCGCAACAGGGCGCTTGGCCGGACAGATCGCCCCGGAGAGGCGGAGGCTGTCGCCGCAGGTAACAACTGGTAATTGCTGGCTCTATTACCGCTAATCGCTTGCGCTGCATCAATGCAGGCATATAACCTTCGCTCATAGAATCGGGTCGCACAGGTTCCAGACGCAGAATCGTCGAACAGCAGGAGTTTTGCCGTGCGCACCATTTACCGATTTGCATCGATTGCCACCCTTGCCACCGCACTGGCGGTCGTTCCCGGCTCTGCCCAGAAAACGACCGGTCCCAAAGCAACCTATGCCATGGACGTACAGACCATGTCGGGAATGGGCATGGGGGCGATGATGGGCGGCGGCCTTGGCAGCCTGCTCGGTGGGGGCGGAGACAATTATATGCTCGAATTGCGACTGACTTCGGCCACGCCGTCGCCGGTGCAGCCGGAAAAGGGTGACCATTTTTTCCAGCCGCAAGCGAAGATGGGCAAATCGGTTCCGCTGCTGGGCGATGCGCCGGGGACGTCAAAGCCAGACCGCGATTATGATCCCAATCAGACGATGGAAAAGCCTAAGGGCCGCATCCTGATGTTCTGGGGCTGCCACGCCAATGCACCCAAGGGTCAACCATTCATCATCGACTTCGCCAAAATGCCGACCGCAAAAATGCCCGCCAACATGCCGCAACAGATGCAGCGCTATGAGGCACAAGCCAAAGCGCGCGATGCGAACGCCGCCTGGTGGCCCAACGGCAAGAGCGGCAAGCAACCCAAATCAGGCTCTTCGCTGCGCGGCGAGCATCGGATTGCCAGTGCCTTCACACCCGAAATCAAGTTCGCGCTGGTCAATGATTATATGGCCTCGCTGAATGTGAATACGAACGACTCTGGCGCTCCGATCTTGCTCAACTGGAACAGCGTGCCGACTGCGACGGGCTATGTCGCCTGGGCAATGGGCGGTATGGAACGCGCGGGCCAAGGCGGCGACATGGTGATGTGGACATCGGCCAATAATCGCGATTTCGGCGAAGGCATGGGCTGGCTTTCGCCTGCCGAAGTGCAACGCCAGATCGCCGCCAAAAATGTGATGCCGCCATCGCAGACCAGTTGCCAGATCCCGGCCGAAGCCAAGGCGGCTGCAGGCGGCATGATGTTTGGCAGCATGAATGCCTTTGGCCCTGAGGAAAACTTCGCCTTCCCGCCCAAGCCAACCGATCCGAAAGCGGTGTGGAATATCGAGTGGACAGCGAAAGCCCGCTTTCGTGCCTTTGCCAGCTTCATGACAGGTATGGGCAACAGCGGCATGGGTGGAATGGGTGATGGCGGTACGGCACCTGCGCCGAAAAAGAAAAAGCCGTGCAAGGGTCCGCTTGGAATTCCCATTCCGGGGACCGAGTGCTGACGGAATTTGACTCCCGTCATTAGTTCTGGACGGCGGCCATGCGCTTTGGCACATCAGGCGCATGGCCGAGTTTTTTGATGCACTGAACAACAAGCATGTCGAGATGATTGGCAAGCAGCCGGTCTTCTTTGTGGCAACCGCTGCTTCGGACGGTCGGATCAACCTGTCACCCAAAGGCTATGACAGCTTTCGCGTCCTGTCGCCCGGCCAAGTCGGCTATCTCGACCTCGGCGGCTCGGGAAATGAAACTCACGCGCATCTGTCCGTCGACGGCCGCATCACCTTCATGTTCTGCAATTTCGAACAGCCGGCCCTTATTCTGCGGATCTACGGACGCGGAAGGCCGGTTTTGCCGCAAGACGCCGAATGGGATGAACTCGCCAGCCATTTCGAAATCCTCCCCGGAACACGGCAGATCATCCTTGCTGATGTCGACAATGTGCAGACCAGTTGCGGCTGGGGCGTACCTTTCATGGCCTTTGATCGCGAGCGCGAAACACTGAAGAAAGCGCATGCCGGAATGGAAGCGAACGCCTGGATTGCGAAAGCGCAAGGCAGGACCAAAAGCATCGATGGAATAGCGACCCGGCCGACCGACCGTTATTTCGGGCCTGCTGACTGACCGTGCCGCCCATTAAGGTCGCAACTTACAATATCCGCAAATGCGTCGGCACTGATCGGCGGCGCAACCCCGAACGCATCCTTGAAGTACTGAGCGAAATCGACGCTGATATCATTGCTCTGCAGGAAGCAGACCGGCGCTTTGGCAACCGGATGAGCGCTATTCCCTATCATCTATTGCTCGAGCAGGGGACATATCGGCCGGTCGAAATTGGCGGCCGCCCGCAAAGCATAGGTTGGCATGGCAATGCCCTGCTGGTGAAACGGGGCATCGAGGTCAGGCATAGCGAGATCGTACCGCTGCCGACACTCGAGCCGCGCGGTGCCGTACTTGCCGAACTGCTGCTGAACGGCGCTCCGCTGCGCGTTATCGGTACGCATCTCGACCTGTCGGGGCTCTGGCGGCGGCGGCAAATCCGCGCGCTGCTGGCCCGGCTGGACGGCGCAGCGCATCACATTCCTACCGTATTGATGGGCGATTTCAACCAATGGTCGGATCGGGGGGCACTAAGCGAGTTTGCATTCCACCACCACCGCTTGGTCAAAACGCCACCCAGTTTCCATAGCACCCGCCCTGTAGCACGGCTCGACCGTATCATTGTCAGCCATGACATCATGGTTGAAAATAGCGGGGCGCATATTTCAGACTTGTCGAAACGGGCATCGGATCACCTGCCCCTTTGGGCGACACTCAAGCATGCCTAATTTTTGTACAGCAGTTTTTCACTGATTATTTTTTAGGCAGTTTATCTAAAGCCGGAGTCTGTAACCCTCGGAATCCAAGGCTTTCGGATTCTGGCACACCCTTTGCATTGTGCATTGCACAACCACAAAAGGGGGCGTGCATGAAATATATCATTGCCATCATCAAGCCGCACAAACTGGACGAGGTGCGTGAAGCACTCGCCGGGCTGGGCGTATCGGGCATGACCGTGACCGAAGTAAAAGGCTTTGGCCGCCAGAAAGGCCAGACCGAAGTCTATCGCGGCGCGGAATACACCACCAACATGGTGCCCAAGATCAAGATCGAGGTCGCCTGCACCAGCGAAAGCGCGGGTGCGGTGGTCGAGGCCATCCAGGCTGCTGCCGCTACCGGGTCGATCGGCGACGGCAAGATCTTCGAGATCGAGCTTGTCGCAGCCACGCGCATCCGCACCGGCGAAGCCGGCGACGCCGCGCTCTAACCAAAACATTCGGACTAACCAGGGAAGAAAGCACATGCTTAAACACATGAAATGGATTGGCGCGACGGGGGCGGCAGTTTTTGCCGCATTGCCCGCTTTCGCGCAGGAGGCAGCCGAAGCGGTTGCAGAGAGTGCCGCCGCTGCAACGGCTGCGGTTGCAGAAGGCCCGATCAAGGCCCCCACCGTCGAACAGATGGCGGGCATGGTCGACAAGGGCGACACCACCTGGATGCTGATCAGCTCTGCACTGGTGCTGCTGATGTCGATCCCGGCACTGGCGCTTTTTTATGGCGGCCTCGTTCGCACCAAGAACATGCTGAGCCTGCTGATGCAGGTGTTCATGATCGTTTCGGTCGCAGCGCTCGTCTGGGTCAGCTATGGCTATAGCCTTGCCTTTACCAGCGGCGGGCCATTCATTGGCGGATTCTCCAAGGCATTCCTCGCCGGCGTCGATGCAACAACTTTCGCCGCAACCTTCAGCAACAATGTTTACATTCCGGAATATGCCTTTGTCGTATTCCAGATGACCTTTGCCTGCATCACGCCGGCGCTGATCGTCGGTGCCTTTGCGGAACGCATCAAGTTCACACCGCTGATCATCTTCACGGTATTGTGGCTGACTTTTGCCTATTTCCCTATCGCACACATGGTGTGGTACTGGGCTGGCCCGGACTTCCTGCCCGACGCACCGACCGATTTCGGTTACCTGTGGGGCATGGGAGCACTGGATTTCGCAGGCGGCACCGTTGTCCACATCAATGCCGGTATCGCTGGTCTCGTCGGCTGTCTCATCGTCGGCAAGCGCCTCGGCTATGGCAAGGAAGCCACGCCGCCGCACAGCCTGACCATGACCATGATCGGCGCCTCGCTGCTGTGGGTGGGCTGGTTCGGCTTCAACGCTGGTTCCAACCTTGAAGCCAATGGCCTTGCCGCTCTTGCCTTCATCAACACTTTCGTCGCCACCGCTGCAGCTGCTGTCGCCTGGTGCATCATCGAACAGTTCCACCATGGCAAACCTTCGCTGCTGGGCGCAGTCACTGGCGCAGTTGCTGGCCTTGTCGCCATCACACCAGCCAGCGGGTTCGCGGCGCCCATGACCTCGATTCTGCTCGGCTTTGCGGCTTCGGCGGTCTGCTACCTCTTCGTGGCAATCGTGAAGAACAAGCTGAAATATGACGACACGCTCGACGTATTCGGCGTGCACGGCATTGGCGGCATCGTTGGCGCAATCGGCACCGGTATCGTTGCCGACCCGGCGCTCGGTGGCCAGGGCTTTTTCGACTACACCGTGTTCCCCGCCGTACCGGGTACGTACGACATGGCAGCCCAAGTGATCACCCAGATCAAGGCTGTCGGTATCACGGTCGTCTGGACCGGTATCGTCTCGGCGGTTCTCTTCTACGGCCTCAAATTCACTCTGGGTCTGCGCCCGAGCGAAGAAGCCGAACGTGAAGGGCTTGACCTCTCCGAACATGGCGAACGCGCCTATAATTACTAAGTTTATGGAGGGCGTTGCTGGGTAGGCGACGCTTTCCACCAAATTTCACAGCTTGGCGGCGGGGTTTCTTCCTCCCTCTCCTAAATCCCGCCGCCTCCCGATGTTCCTCCCGCGAACGTCCAACTTCCAAGCCCGGATCGGAAACGGTCCGGGCATTTTTTGTGGCATAAATGTTACAAGTCGCAGGATATTTGCAGGACAACACGATTGGGGGTGCCGCGAACCGTCTTATCCCGACTATAAAAGGACCACTGCGGACCTAGATAACCGCGGATATATTCGGGAGTAGGACATGAAAAACTTGAAAAGCCGCACCACGGCTCGCCATTTCATTCAACTTGTCGCCGGAACCTCGCTTGCCGTCCTGATTGCGCAGGGTGCCATGGCGCAGGATGCCGAGGAAGAAGCGGATGACAATGTCATCATCGTCACCGCGACCAAGCGTGACGCCAACCTGCAGGACATTCCTTTTTCGATCAACGCCCAGACCGCAGCGGACATCCAGCGCTCGGGCGCGGTCACGCTTGAAGACCTGTCGCGCAATGTCGCTGGCCTCGCTGTCCAGAATCTCGGGCCCGGCCAAAGCCAGGTTTCGGTTCGCGGCGTGTCTGCAGGGCAAGTCGTGCGCGACCAACCCGGCGTGAAAGAGCAAGTCGGCGTCTATCTTGATGAATCAGTGGTCTCGTTGTCGCTGTTTACGCCTGACCTTGACCTGTTCGACCTCAATCGTGTTGAAACCCTGCGCGGACCGCAAGGCACATTGTTCGGCTCGGGTTCGGTCGGCGGCACTATCCGCTACATCACCAACCAGCCCCGCATCGGAACCACTGAAGGCATGGTCGAAGGTAATCTGAACCTTGTCGATGGCGATGATATTGGCGGCCATTTGAAAGGTGCCGTCAACGTTCCGCTTGGCGACAATGCCGCGCTCCGGGCAGTCGGCTACTTCACCCGCTATGGCGGCTTCATCAATGCCATTGGCCCGGCAGGTGGCGAAGATGTCAACAGCGGCGAACGCTATGGCGGCCGTCTGGCGTTGACCTTTGAACCTTCAGACAGCGTCAGCATAACGCCGCGAGTGGTTTACCAGAAGGTAAAGGCCGACGGCTTCAACCGGCAGGAAATCTACAGCCTCTTCGCCAACCGCTTTACCACAACCCGGCCGACCGTCACTTTTGACGAGCGGGAGCAATATCTGTTGCTTCGCGAAGGTTTTGAAGACGAGACATTGATTGCCGATGCGACGATCAAGATCGGCTTGGGCGGTGTGGATTTGACCTCGGTCACTTCCTACATTGACCGCAGCATCCTGGTGAGCCGCGATGCAAGCGCGCTGACCGGTTCGGTTTCAGTTGACCTTGGCTATCCCGATGCAGCTGTCGTGTTGCCGTCGAACCTTCGCGATACCACCGACCTGCAAACATTCACGCAAGAACTTCGCCTGTCTTCAAACAGCGACGGTCCGCTGCAATGGGTGTTCGGCGGTTTCTATTCGAAAATCGACCGCGCCTACACCCAGCGCCTTCCGACGCCGGGCTATGACGCGTTCACCGATGCAACGCTGGGCGCGGGAACCTCGGCTGCGGTCGCCAATGGCTTCCCGGCCAATTCGCCGTTCAACTCCGATCTGCCTTATGACATCAAGCAGTTCGCGATTTTCGGCGAAGTTTCCTACGATCTGACTGATGCCCTCAACGTGACCGCAGGCGGGCGCTATTATGATTTCAAGGAAGAGCGCACAATCACCACGGGCGGCCTGTTTGCCAATGGTGACAATGGTGTGGTCGACAGGACCAAATCGGACGGATTCACTCCGCGGCTTTTGCTCAGCTACGATGTCAGCGAAGACGTGACAATCAACGCTCAGGCGTCGAAGGGCTTCCGCCTTGGCGGCGTCAACGATCCGCTCAACACGCCGCTCTGCAACGCACAGGATCTCGCCCTGTTCGGTGGTTTCCAGAATTATGATGACGAAACGCTGTGGAACTATGAACTGGGCATCAAGACCCAAGGCGATGGCTTCACCTTTAACGCAGGCGCATTCTACAACGACATCAAGAACCTGCAGGTTACGCTTGATGCCGGTAGCTGCTCATCGCGCATCGTCTTCAACGTCGACAAGGCACATAGCGCGGGGGTCGAGTTCGAGCTTGGTCTGGAGCCTGCCGAAGGGTTTGACCTGTCGCTCTCAGGCAGTCTGATTGAAGCCGAATTCGATACCACGCTTCCCGGCGCACTTGCCCCGGCAACCGGCATTCGGGAAGGCAATCGCCTGCCGTCGGTGCCTAAATTCCAGCTGTCGGCAGCCGCCAGCTATGAATGGCCGATCAGCGATGGTGCAGACGCCTATGTCTCGGCATCGTTCCAGCATGTCGGCAACCGCTTTACGCAACCAGCGGATCAGGAAAACAACCCGCGGACCTTTACCCATGGCCTTCCCTTTGGCGGACAGCCAGCGGGTTCCGCGACAACGGTCAACCTGCGACTGCCTAGCTATGAGTTGGTCAATCTGAGTGCAGGCGTTGATTTTGATGGCGGTCTGTCGCTGGTCGCTTATGTCAACAACCTGTTCGACGAAAATGCGCTGCTGTCATTTGACCGTGAACGCGGCGGACGGGCGCGTCTTGGCTATAATGTCGGCCAGCCACGCACCTTTGGCATCACCGCGCGTCAGAAATTCTGACGCACTTCGAAAAGCAGACAAAGAAAAGGGCGGCTCTCGGGCCGCCCTTTTTATTTGACTTTGCGGTTGATTAAACGCGCATCGGCATCAGCACGTAAAGCGCTGGCGATTTGTCATTTTCGCGGATCAGTGTCGGTGCGCTTGCGTCGGCCAAGTGCAGCTCAACGGTGTCGCCTTCAATCTCGCCCAAAATGTCGAGGAGATAGCGGGCATTGAAGCCGATTTCGAAGCTGTCGTCCGAATAGCTGCCCGGAACCTCTTCCGCTGCCGTGCCGTTTTCGGGTGAAGTCACCGACAGGGTGATCTTGTCCTTGTCGAGCGCCATTTTGACCGCACGGGTCTTTTCGGTGGCGATGGTCGCAACGCGATCAACGCCTTCGGAAAAGCTCTTGGGATCGATCTTCAGCAACTTGTCGTTACCGGTCGGAATGACGCGGCTGTAATCGGGGAAGGTCCCGTCGATCAGTTTCGAGGTCAGCACCGCGCTGTCGAAGGTAAAGCGGATTTTTGATGCCGACAGGTCGATCTGGATCGCATTACTGCCGCTTTCGTCGAGCAGCTTGCGCAGTTCGGCGACGCATTTGCGCGGCACGATAACATCGGGCATGCCTTCCGCCCCCGCCGGACGCGGCAAGGTAACACGCGCGAGGCGGTGACCATCGGTGGCAGCCGCCTTCAGCATTGGATCGCCATCGTCGGTCACGTGCAGAAAAATGCCATTGAGATAATAGCGCGTTTCTTCGGTCGAGATTGCAAAGCGCGTCTTGTCGATAATCTGGATTAGCGACGGTGCGGGCAGTTCGAAGCTGGTCGGCAGTTCACCTTCGGCAATCATCGGGAAATCGTCGCGCGGAAGCGTGGCGAGGCTGAAGCGGGCACGGCCTGCATTCACCGCCATACGGCCATCGGCAGCGTTCAGTTGCACCTGGCTGCCGTCGGGCATCTTGCGTGCGATTTCGAACAAAGTGTGCGCCGAAACCGTGGTTGCGCCGGGGATTTCGACATCACCTGCAATGGTTTCAACGATCTGCAGGTCAAGGTCGGTCGCGGTTAGGCGGATCGCGCCATTTTCGCTCGCCTCAATCAGCACATTCGAGAGAATGGGGATGGTGTTGCGCCGTTCCACCACCGACTGCACATGGCCAAGGCTCTTAAGCAGTGTCGCGCGCTCAATGGTCGCTTTCATCGTCCGGTCTATCCCCTTTGGCCGCCCCCACACGGAAACGGTAAGTCTTCCCAATTTGCCAAAGGGTCAAAACCCCCAATTTCGGCGAATCTTCCTTAACAACTCTGCCTTTTAGGGCAAGCCGATTGGCTTTACAGCGCCGATTAATCTGTGGAAGAAGGCGGATGAAGCAAAAGGGGTTAGTATTTTGAGCACAAACGGAAAAAGACTGTTCATCGCGCGGCATGGCGAAACAGTGTTCAACGCGGTTGCGCGGATGCAGGGGCAGCATGCGGTGCACACCCCTTTAACCCGCGCGGGATTTTTACAGGCCGACGCAATGGGCAGGGCATTGGCGCCCTGGTTTGAAGGGAAGCCGACGCCGATTTTGTGGTCTTCGACCGCTGGTCGGGCATTGCAGACGCTTGCGATTGTGGCCGAACATGTTGGCGCTGACTGGCATCAGACCAAGGCCGATGATCGGCTGCAGGAAATTGACGTCGGCGACTGGTCGGAACGGACCTATGCCGATATCCACGCCGAAATCGGCCCCTTCGTCGATCATAATTTCGGCCTGTTCACGGTGAAGCCGCCGAATGGCGAATGGTATGACGATATTGCCTACCGCCTGACGAACTGGATTACCGATGCGACTGCCGAACCTGGTGATGCCATCGTGCTGATGCACGGCATGTCGGCACGGGTTTTGCGAGGTCTGTTGCTCAATATCGAACCACACCCGCTATGTGATGTTCCAATCGCCGACAGCCTACCGCAGGGTAGCATGGTCATGATACAGGATGGTGTCGAGCAAATCGTCACATTGGGCGAAGGGCAACTGGAGCGCGCTTGAAACGCCTATTTCTCCTAGTCTTAGCGCTGGTCGCCACCCCTGCCCTTGCCAAGGAGCGTCTGGGTACATGGCAAAGCTGGGCCGCATTCCGCGATGCCGAAGCACCGCGCTGCTACGCCATTGGCGCACCCGATGAATCTAGTGGTGACGGCGGCTATGTATCGGTCGGATTCTGGCCGAAGCGCGGGCTGGGCCATCAGGTCTATGTCCACCTTTCACGCGAGCGTTCGACGAATAGCGGCATTACATTGAGTGCAGGAGGACGCCGTTTCCGTCTGATAGCCAAAGGCAATAGCGGCTGGGCGAAGGACCGGCAGACCGACATGGCTATCATCGCCGCCATCCGTTCATCGCAGTCGTTGAGCATCACCAGCATGGCGCGCGACGGTCGCACCATCGTCGATGCCTATGCGACACGCGGGGCGGCGAGCGCGATTGATGCGGCCGCCTTGGGGTGCGCGGGGCGTTAGCCAGCCAAGACTCGCTTTTCGCACCCGACCTCCCTATATCGCCGCGCATCATGCAGATACCCGGCCATATCGATCCCGTAGTCACTCCGCGCGCCATCACGCCGCGTTCCGATGGTCGTATCGACCTGATGGGGCTGTCGCACCTGCAGATCAAACAGCTGTTCCTCGAAAGCCAGCTTGACGACAAGGCCGCCAAGCTGCGGTCGAAGCAGGTTTTTCACTGGATCTACCATCGCGGCGTCACCGACTTTGAAATGATGACCGACATCGCGAAGACGATGCGCCCGTGGCTGGCGCAGCGTTTTGTAATTGGCCGCCCCGAAGTGATCGAGGCACAGGTCAGCAGCGATGGCACCCGCAAATGGCTGCTGCGCACCGACGATGCGCAAGACTATGAAATGGTCTTCATCCCCGATGCGGACCGCGGCACGCTGTGCATTTCGTCACAGGTCGGCTGCACGCTCAATTGCCGTTTCTGCCATACCGGGACGATGCGGCTGGTGCGCAACCTGACGCCGGGCGAAATTGTCGGGCAGGTCATGCTGGCGCGCGACGCGCTGGGGGAATGGCCGAAGGGCAATATGGCCGGCTTCGGCGAAGAGGATGACGAGGACGACGATACCGGCCACTATACCTCCGATGGCCGGATGCTAACCAACATCGTGCTGATGGGCATGGGGGAGCCGCTGTATAATTTCGACAATGTCCGCGATGCGCTAAAGGTCGTGATGCACGGTGATGGTCTTGCCCTGTCGAAACGACGCATCACACTGTCGACCAGCGGCGTTGTGCCGATGATGGAAAAAGCGGGCGAGGAAATCGGCGTGAACCTTGCCGTCTCGCTCCATGCCGTCAGCAAGGACATCCGCGACGAGATCGTTCCGCTCAACCGCAAATATGGCATCGAGGAACTGTTACAGGCCTGCGCCGATTATCCGGGCGCGAACAATGCCCGGCGCATCACCTTTGAATATGTGATGTTGAAGGACAAGAATGACAGCGACGACGATGCGCGCGAATTGGTGCGCCTGATCAAGCAGTATCAATTGCCCGCCAAGGTCAATCTGATCCCGTTCAACCCCTGGCCCGGCGCGCCCTATGAATGCTCAACCCCCGAGCGCATCCGCGCCTTCAGTAATCTGATTTTCGAAGCCGGCATCAGCGCGCCCATCCGTACGCCCCGCGGGCGCGACATCATGGCGGCGTGCGGCCAGCTGAAGTCAGCTTCCGAAAAAAAGAGCCGTGCGGAACTCGACAAACTCGCTGAAGAAAAGCAGGCGGCGCTGGGTTAAACGAATAGCGCGACCGACTGCATCCCGGTCATCATCGGTTCGCCCTTGCTGTTCCAGACCGTCATATACTGGCTGCTGGCGCCGTGAACCGCGTGGTGGGTTTCGGATTCGAGAAACCACCATCCATTTTCGGTTTCAGGCGCATCGGTCAAAAGGTTAATCTGCCAATTGATCGAGCTGATCATGCCCTCTTTTTTCATCAGCCCCATCGTCGATGGCGGCAGGGCGTCGCCCATGCAAATCAAATTGGCCACGGGATCAAGGCCCTCACGCTCTTTCAAGCGGTGCCAATTGGCAAGACGGGGCTTGTCCATCCCAAGGATCAGCCGCTTTTCCGGATAGTCCATATTGTGGGTGAAGAATTCGGGCGGGCCGCTGCGGGTCTTGCCCTCTTCAGGGATTGGCGGGAATTCCGGACGGGGCAGGCCTTCATAGTCGATATGGCTTTCACGACGCGCCATGAAGACGAAGACACAGCTCAAACCAACCTCTTCGCCCACCGTGATTTCGCTCTTGATGAAAGCGCTGTTGCGGCCGCGGCGCAAAACCTTGCTGTGGATCTCGATCTCACCCGACAATGGCCCGGAAAAGGCAATTTGTGCGGTCAGCAGTGGCGGCAGGTCGGGCGCCGCTAGCTTCGCTGACTGATAGGCCAATGCCGAACTCAAGCCACCATAGGCAGTCCGCCCCTGATGCCAAGTCGAGGGGATTGTGACCTTCTGGTCGGTAGCGTCCGGGCGCAACTGCGCTAGCAATTCAGCAAGTTTCATAACATGCGCTTATCGCGGGCGTTGCCGCGCGACAAGATTGTAAGACAATATACTTGCATCCTTTTGACTGCAGTGGTTCTACCGGCGCAGGATGGGGACTTCGGATCGTTTTGACTGGATAGAGCAGCTTGTCGGAAGCGGAACACCTATTCCGCCAGACACGGCATCGTCGAATCTTATCGGGCGCATTGTATCGGCGGCGGTTTCCCGGGGTGCCAACCGCCCTGCCTTACTCGAAGCCGTTGGTACAAGCGAAGCGATACTCCGCAATCAGTTAAGCCGGGTTTCAGGCCAGGTCTTGATCCGGCTGTTTTCCGCGCTGGAACATCATCTGTCCGATCCAGCCATAGCTTTGCGCATCGGCAAAGAAGCTAAACCAAATTGTTTCTCCGACATTGGGTTCGCAACCCGTCTGCTACCAACTTTGTCTGCGGTCTTGGCAGCCAATGTACGGATGCAAATGTTGCGACAGACATTGTATCGGGTCGATCTGGTCGAAGATGGTCCGGCGCTCAAGCTGGTATGGGATATCGGCAGTTACGACGCGCACGAAATGGGTGCGTTGGTCGAATTTTCATTTGGAACCTATGTGCGCCTCGCCCGCGAAATATGGGGCGATCAGTTGGTGGTTGAAAGCATCGCCTTCCAACATGCTGCTCGATTTGATGGACAGCATTATTCAGATTTGTTGGGCGCAAATGTCGCTTTTGGTGGAAGCCGCAATGCGGTAACCTTTTCGGCAGAGCAGGCAAACAAGCCATCGCCCTGCGCCAATGCTCTTTTGCTGAATGCCGCTACGGCCTGTCATTCGGCACCGGTTGAATGGCTGCGTTCGGGCCAACGCCACTCGGCCTTCACTTATTTCTATCTTTGGACCGAATTGAATAAATCTCCCGCCACACTTGATCGTGCGGCCCGTTCGTTTGGCATGACCGAACGGACATTGCGGCGCCACCTTGTCGAAGAGGGCCATCCATTCCGGGCACTTCTCGACGACCTGCGCAAAAGCATGTGTGAACTGTACCGGCTTGAAAACAAAAGGTCGCTGGGCGAAGTCGCCGAACTGCTTGGATATGGCGAACTTAGTGCTTTTTCGCGCGCTTATCGCCGCTGGTTTGGCGAACCACCCAGCCGGGCATGGTCGCATCCATCTTAGTGTATCCAGACCGTCGGCTTATTGGCGGCCATTCGGCGTATAACGAATATTGGCTTTGCCCGTTACATCCACGGGAAGGAACAGCCCCTGCCCGGTCGCGATAACAGTCCCATGGCTAACTTCATTCACTTCGGCGGATAGAGTGAAATCGCCTTCGCGGCGCATTGCAATCGCTTTTTTGGCGGCGAGTAACACCTTTTCATAATCCTTATTAAAATCGGTAACCAGCGCCTTGCTTATTTCTGCGAGCACTTCAGGGTCTTCGAATAGTGCAAAGAGGAGGTTTACCGCCTCACGATCTGTAGTGCCTGCGATGCGCAGGTCACGAACGTTTACCACCTCGGAATTGGCCTCATTGTAGGGGATGGCGGAAAGCCAAACCACGCCATTTGTACCTTTGAGCGGGCTGCGGATTACATCGGCATTGGCTTCGATCCCGACGGCAACTCTGCCGCCTTCGGTTGCATAAACTGTGACTTTTTTGAAATCGACTTTTACGGGCCCGACCTGATCGAGCGCGATACCCTTCGCCGCCAATTTCTTCAGCGCTCGCAGGATAACCGGTTCCAATTCCCTATAATCGGCCAACACCGGAATATGAAAGCGCAGGCCATGGTCACCTGCCAATCGTGTAGGCGGCGGCAGGGGCGTGACATTAGGCTTGTCGGGACGGTTGCCGATAAAGGTCTCAGTTACGGCCTCGGCCGACAGAGTCATCATCAATTGCTTCCCGTTTATCCGGTAACCACCAAAGCCCAACTTCTGCGGCGTTACCCGCATCCAGGCAGGCGGGCGTTCGCGGTTGAGCATGATCGTTGCAAAACCCTCTTTCCAAGCACCTTCGACAATGGCTCGCGTTTGGACGCGGGCAATTTCGCGCGAGAGGTCACGCTCAAGCCCCGCAATCACCTTCGCCAGTTCGGCATCGGCCTTGCGAACGAAGCGAACCCTCTTGCCCAAAAAACTAATTCCGGGCGGCTCCCTCCAATCATAGGCTATGTCCACCTTCGCCCGAGGTGACCAGTTGTCGGCAATCGAGATGCGAACATGGGCGCGCACATCGGCCGAAGCATTGGCCGTCTCACGCTTTACGACACCGCCGACGTCACGCGCACTGACAACTGCGGTCACAGGCATTGTAACAGTCAACAGATCACCACGCCCAGACAGCCGGATACGTCCCCTGTTCACATGCCCGACGATGGTGCACGCGACATCCGGCGTCACCTTGGTTCGTTTGAAACCGATTTTGCAATCGACATTCTTGCACGCTTTGCCCTTGCACTTTTTCTTGTGGACCGGGCAAATTGTAACCCGCTGCGCCGGGATGCATTTGGGTTCATACTGGTTGATAGCCCACAGCCGCGTCGGTGCCGAGCTGTTAAGCTTTGCCTCGAGCCCGCCGATATCGATGGTGAGCGGGACGATGATCGTCGATGTCTGCTTGGGCAGTTCGGCTGCCGTATCGATGCGCGGGGGTGCGGGATTGCCCACCTGCTTGTCGCAGCCGCCTAGAAAGGCGGCTGCGCATAAGAGCCAAACGACCAGCCTTACCCAAGCAAACTGCACCCTGTGCCCGCCTTCCTCACTTGCGAAACGCCGGTTTCGCTGAATACCGATATTGAGGCGACCGATATGGTTTAGCTAAAACTGACACCTGTAGCGCGCAGACTCAAGTCGAAATGACGGACATGCCCCTTTCAGAACTAATAGAAACTGAATGATATTCAGCGCGCAAGCCGCCCTGCTACGTGACATCAAAGATAGGGGAAGGGAAAATGGTGGGCGTAGCAAGGATTGAACTTGCGACCCCTGCGATGTCAACACAGTGCTCTACCACTGAGCTATACGCCCACGCTGCGCGCCCTCTAACGACCTTAGTGATTCCGTTCAAGCCCGAATATCACTCCTTAAATCTGGCCGCTGGCGCTTTCCTTGTTGAACAGGCGCTCAACCTCGAGCACCAAGTCCTTCAGATGGAATGGCTTGGATAAGACCTTTGCTTGCGGCATCGACTGGCCCGCGCGGAGCGCAACGCCCGAAAAACCGGTTATGAACATGACCTCGGTAGAGGGAGAAACCTTGCTGCAATGACGCGCCAGTTCGATGCCATCCATTTCGGGCATGACGATATCGGTCAGCAGCAGATCGAAATGTTCGCGTTCCAGATAAGGAACGGCTTCAGTCCCGCGATCAACCGAGACCACTTCATAGCCTGACCGTTCGAGCGCGCGCGCAAGATATTCACGCATCGCCTGTTCGTCTTCTGCAAGCAAGATCCGGATCATCGGTCGTCCTGTCCTTGGGGCATTTCCGCCATAGTGAGTCTCTTGAGCGGAAGCATTATCACCAGAACTTAAAAAAATTGCACCTCTTTTGCCAATTTTGTCCTAGCAAATGCGAAGGATGGTTCGGATGATCGAAACGGGCACTGCTACCCATGCGGAAAATGCGGGTTTTCAGCTGCTGAATGCGGCCCAGCCAGCATTTCCGGTGCTAATCTCGATTCCGCATTCGGGCCGAGACTATCCACCGGAACTGATCGACAATCTGCGCGTGTCGCCCACAGATCTCATGCGGCTTGAAGACCGTTATGCGGATCGGCTTGTCGGGCCAGCTCTTGCTGCAGGTATGACAGCGATAGTAGCGCACCGTGCCCGCGCATGGATAGATTTGAATCGCGCTGAGGATGATCTCGACCCTGAAATGGTAACGCCGCGGATAGACGGGTACAAATCGTCGAATAGTATGAAAATGCGGGGCGGACTTGGCCTGATACCGCGTCGTTTGATGCATGTCGGCGATCTTTGGAAACGTCCATTGGCTGCTGACGACATCAAACGCCGATTGGACCAATTCCACCGGCCCTATCATCAGGCCATCGAACAAACCTTGCTCAACATTCGCGACCGGTTCGGTACCGCGATCTTGGTCGACGTGCATTCGATGCCACCCTTGACCGCGACAGCAACGCAAGCACCCCGTATCGTAATCGGAGACCGTTTTGGCCAATGTGCGCCAGCGCTATATGCTGAGATGCTTATGGCGCGGTTGAAATCGCTCAACGTCCCTGCTGCACTGAACCATCCCTATCCGGGCGACTATATCCTGCGGCGCCATGGTAAGACGCAGGGCTGCATCCACGCCATCCAGATCGAAGTGGATCGCTCGCTTTATCTCGACTCGATGCAGCGCGAACCAGGTCCAGGACTCGAATCGACGGCGTCACTAATCAGTGAGTTGCTGTATTGCCTGGTCGATTTAGTCAGCGAACGCGCGATACCATTGGCTGCCGAATAACTCTCTGATCCTGCACATTAAACAAAGAAAAAACCACCCCGGAATAATCCGGGGTGGCCAAGGTTCAGGGAGGTGGCGCTGACCAGCAGCGCCGAAGGACAGACAAGGGAGGGGAGATGCCTGTCCTGTACAGAAGATGGGATTTCCAGCCCGCCAAATCAATAGTGCAATTGTATTTTTCCGTATCGACGGGATGAAGCGACTGAATTCAGGGCGGAATTGTGAAATACCGCCTCGATAATATTCAGGGCCACATGCGTTGGATAAAGGGCAGCCTGTCTGCAAACTGATGCTTTAAAGCGCCCAAAATGTGCAGCAGAATCAGGATGAACAGCGGCTTGGTCAAAATTTCGTGCACTTCATGACCGATACCTGCCAATCCTTCATCCTTGCCGACGGGCATGGTGACATCAAACATTCCGAAGAAGTCGACTGGCGGTGCTTTTGGGTGGGCAGACGCCATCAGCCAGCCCGAAAGCGGAACGGCAATTATCAGGAAATAGAATAGCAGATGGACAAATTTACCCAGACCCGCCTGCCATCCGGCTATACTCTCTGGCAAAGGCGGGGGTTTGTGGCCGATGCGCCAGAATAGGCGCAAAACCGACAAGAACAATATCGAAACGCCTAAGGCTTTGTGCGGTGCCATCAACGCGCCCTGTGCCTCTCGCGGTAAATCTTCCGCCATGCTGGCAAGCACGAAATTGGCTATCACCAATATGGCGATCAGCCAGTGAAACAGAATTGCGACTTTGCTATATTTGGTCATTGTGGCGGCCCTCCTCGCGTCGGGCCGCCCCATAGGGTTCAAGCGGTGGGCAGCTCGACTTGCTGCGGAACCTTACCCTGTTGCATTTGCATTGCAAATACGTCGCGCACGAGGTTCAGCGAGAAAAGATGCGCGTAAATCAACGGCAACATGCCGCTCTGGCTCATCTTGCGCAGTTCATCACCGCGCAGGTCGCGCAGCTTTTCTTCGTTCACCATCTGGAAGCCGCGATAGACGAAGGGGTTCTCGCTGCCTTCCTGCTGGATGGCGACTTCACCTTCCATCAGCAATTCCGCTTTTTTCAGCTCTTCGACGAAAGCCTGGGTGCGGGCACCTGCCTGTTCGAAGTCTTCGCAGAATTTAAGGATATCCTTGGTCATCTGGGTCGGTTCGGTACCATCGAACAGCGGATCGCCCTCTTTCTTGAACTCGCCCAGCGCTTCCGACGTCGGGTCGAAGCACAGCGACAGTTCGTCACTGTCGGGACGCAAACGGGCCAGCATGAAGGGATAGCGGCGGATGTACGCCGGCAGATAAACAGGGTTATTGAACTTGCCCTGATCATCCATGAACACGTTGATGCCTTCGTTCATGCCCATCAGCGCCAACGGCACGGGATTGTCGCCTGCCGAAAAGATGATGGGATAGTAACGCGACGCCGAAACAAATTCTTCAACCGTCAACGGAATAGCATGTTGACCCTGCATGAAGGTCGCGTTGTCGATCTGGCGGCTTTTGAAATTTGCATGCTCATTGCTGTTGAGCGGAACCAGATCTTTGTAGAAAAGCGGCAAGCCTTGTGCGGCGGGCTGGGTAGCCATTGAGTAACTCCATTGTCCGGATTCGAATTAAAGATTGCGCGCGGCTTTAAGCGTCAAGACCCGCGCTGGCAAGAGGAACGAGTTTCCCGGGATTCATGATGCCATGCGGGTCCAGCGCATTTTTGATTGCCCGTAAAGCTGCAAGGCGCGCTGGTTCGGATGTGCGCGCAAATTCGGCAATTTTTGCCTGTCCAATTCCATGCTCAGCGGAAATGGAACCCCCATAGGCCACCACCCGGTCATAGACATCCGCGCTGATGCGCGTGGCGAAATCACGATACCAATTCTCTGCTGTCGCACCGTGGGGTGCCTTTACGTGATAGTGAATGTTGCCGTCACCCAGATGTCCAAAAGCTATCACTTGGGTTCCGGGATAAGTCGCCTCGATTTTCGGGGACTCTGTATCGATGAAACGCGCCATGTCCGAAACCGGGACGCTGATGTCGTGCTGCAGCGCCGGCCCTTCGGCCCGCTCTGCCTCGGCAATGCTGTCGCGGATTTTCCAAAAAGCTTCTGCCTGCGCCTCATTCGCTGAAATCGCCGCATCCAATGCCAATCCTTTTCCCATCGCCGTTGCAAGGAAACGCTCGGCAAGTTGTGCAGGTGCTTCCTGATCAGCGGAATCCTTGGCCAGCTCTATCAACACATGCCATGGTGCCGCCGATTCTAGCGGCGCGCGCGTGCCCGGTATATGTTTGACGACATGGGCCAAGGCGGCATCAGGCAAAATTTCGAACCCTTCGAGCATGCCATGACATTCATCCTGCGCCGCCAACAGCAGTTGATAGGCATCAGCGGGACTGCCCACCGCGACCCAGCACACGGCGCGCTCGATCAGGGCAGGTACAAGATGCAACGTCGCGCGGGTCACTATACCCAATGTCCCCTCGGCACCAATCAGCAGATGTTTCAGGTCATATCCGCGATTGTCCTTTTTCAACGGAGTTAGACCATCATAAATCGAACCATCGGGCAGCACGGCCTCAATTCCCGCAACGAGACTTCGCATCGTACCGTGGCGCAGCACCTGCGTGCCGCCCGCATTCGTGGATATCAAACCGCCAATTGTGGCGGAGCCCTTGCCGCCAAGAGTAAGGGGGAATCGCAAGCCGTGCTTTGAAACAGCGTCGTGCAGATTTTGCAGAATGACACCTGCTCCACACCGGACCAGCCTCACATCCTGATCTATCGCTTCGATGCTGTTCAACCGCCGCAGTGACAACAGATAGGATTGGCCACTGGCATCAGGCGTCGCGCCTGCAACCATGCCGCTGTTCCCGCCCTGCGGTACCATAGCGACGCGGTGCTTTGCGGCCAATTTGATAACCGCTGCCACCTCGTCGGTCGTTGATGGCGATAAAATCGCCAAGGCTTGACCGCGATATCGACCGCGCCAATCGGTCAACCACGGAGCCATATCGTCCGAATCGGCCAGAAACCCTTTCGGGCCCAGCAACGCTCTCAATTCACTTGCTACATCCGGACTGACCAAAATTCTGCTCCTTTTCGGGTTCGAATTGACTCGAACCTTACCGCTACATAGGGCTGGATTAATGCTCCGTTCAACCGTTACGGCTATTGGCTTGAAGAGGCGAATTTTAGTCGGGATCCGACATTGCGCATTTTAATGATTGTCATTGCCGGGTTCGCGCTTGCGCTGGGCGTCGCATATAGCGCGCGAGGACAGTCTTTGGCGTCGATAATCGACCTGCTTGACGGCACGCAGGATTTCCAGTTGCGCGTCGAGCAGCGGGTGATCGTCCGCTTTCCAAACCAGCCGGTCAATGTTTCAAGCGGTCGTGGCGAAAATCGCAAATCGGTTATCTATAATGAGGAAAAGATTGGCAAATGCCTGCTGATGGATAGGCTGATTGCTTCGCGTCCCGGCCCCAAAAACACGCTCGAACTGGTGACCCGCGAACGGCAATTGATCCGCGCGTATCTGGGTGATGGCTGTCTGGCTCGCGAATTTTATGCCGGCGCTTATGTCGAACGTTCGAAGGACGGGAAATTGTGTATAGACCGTGACTTGATGCATGCGCGGACGGGGGCCAAATGCGAAATCGACAAGTTTCGACTGCTGGTTCCAGAGTAAGACACCCCAATTTCCTTGACTTTTTGCGTTTGTTTCGCCAATCGGCGCGCACCGGACGCGCGGGGAAGCGCCGACCGGCCTGCTACCTTCCTTGATATTGGAACCTTATGTCCTTTGCCGATCTCGGCCTTTCCGATGAACTTTTGAGTGCCGTCTTAGCCGCCGGTTACGATACGCCAACGCCGATCCAGGCGCAGGCAATTCCTTCCGTTCTGATGATGCGCGACATCATCGGTATAGCCCAAACGGGTACCGGCAAGACCGCATCATTCGTGCTTCCGATGATTGATGTACTGGCGCATGGACGCGCGCGGGCACGCATGCCGCGCAGTCTGATTCTGGAGCCGACCCGTGAATTGGCCGCGCAGGTTGCCGAGAATTTTGAGAAATATGGCGTCAATCACAAGCTGTCGATGGCGTTGCTGATCGGCGGCGTGTCGATGGGTGATCAGGTCAAGGCGCTTGAAAAAGGTGTCGACGTTCTGATTGCGACCCCGGGCCGTCTGATGGACTTGTTTGAACGTGGCAATATTCTGCTGAACGGCTGCGAGTTGCTCGTTATCGACGAAGCTGATCGCATGCTCGATATGGGCTTTATTCCCGATATCGAAAATATCTGCACCAAGCTGCCGACAACGCGGCAGACGTTGCTGTTTTCAGCAACGATGCCGCCGCCGATCAAGAAGCTGGCCGACAAATTCCTGTCGAACCCCAAATATATTGAGGTTGCCCGACCAGCATCTTCGAACGCCAATATCGAAGCCAAGCTGGTCGATGTTGCGCCGATGAAAAAGCGCGAAATGCTACGCAGCCTGTTGCGCAGCGAGGACGTCCACACCGCTATCATCTTCTGCAACCGCAAGACCACTGTGCGAGAACTCAACAAGAGCTTGCAGCAACACGGGTTCCGTTCTGGCGAAATTCATGGTGACATCGACCAAGCGTCGCGTCAGCGGCAGCTGGATGCGTTCAAAAGCGGTGCAATCAATTTGCTCGTGGCTTCCGATGTAGCTGCGCGTGGTTTGGACATCAAGGGCGTCAGCCATGTGTTCAACTTCGATGCCCCCTGGCACCCCGACGATTATGTCCACCGCATCGGTCGCACCGGACGTGCTGGTGCCAAAGGCAAGGCCTTCACTTTTGTGACCAAGGCAGACGAAGAAGCGATCGACAATATCGAGAAGCTGATTGGTCTGAAAATTGGACGTCTGGGCAAACAAGCGACTGAAAGTACCGACGATCCCCAACAAGAGCGTCATGCGCGCCGCAAGGCACCAGCCGAACCGAAAGAACGTCGCGAGGCAAAAACCCCTACTCGACCAGCAAAGTCTGATTCGGGCAAACGAAGCAAACCTGTTGCAAAAGAACGCAATGAGGCAGCCGATGACGGAGATTGGAATGGTCCGATGCCCGATTTCTTGAGCGTTGCCATACCGCTATAATCAGCAATCCCGCCGAAAACAAAAAAGGCCCGCCGAAGCGGGCCTTTTCTATTTCTGGTTCGGCTACCCTCAGAATTTGCCGCGAAGCGTGATTCCATAGGTGCGCGGTTCGGCTAGGAAGTGCGAAAAGAGCTGGCGACCGCCCGGGAACTGCGGATCGGTGAATTGCGCGCTGGCACCACCCGCCTGGAACGGCGTGTTGAATGCAACTTGGGCATAATCCTGATTGAAGATATTCTGGCCCCAAAGTTCGAGCGACCAGGCTTCATCAGGCCCACGGATACCGATACGGGCATTGAAGATCGCATAGCCATCCTGTTCCTTTTGCGGGAACAGATCCGAACCGGTGTTGTAGTCGCCGGTCAAACGACCATCGATATAGAACAGACCGGTAAGGCCGCTGCCACCGATCTCCGGCGTCCAGGTCAAGCTGGACGTCGCGACCAGTTCAGGTGCGTTCGACAGATTGTCGCCCGGCAGTTTGCGCAGGACGGCATCGAGCGGCGCGCCCGACTTGTTGCCTACAAGGTTACTGCGATAGCTGGTGTTGGCATAGGTCAGGCCAGCGGCCATCCGGAAGTTGCGAGCTGGCACCAGCGACGCCTCGAGTTCGAAACCTTCTGCGCGGACGCCATAGCCGACATCGCTGGCAGCACAGGCTCCGGTGGCATTGCTCGAATCACGATCTGCACCACCGAGATCATTAGAACAGCCATTGACGGTCTGTACTATGTAGACAGCGCCATTAAAGGTATTCAACTGGAAGTTGCTGAAATCCGAACGGAAGGCCGAAAGGCTCAGACTGAATGGACCGGTTGCATATTTCGCACCCAGTTCATAACTGTCGACCAGTTCGGGATCGAACTGTAAATTGCCAACCACTGCCTGTGCGCCGCCTACAGCCGCAAAAGTTGTTATGGGTGATTTCAGTGCGGATCGGTCAAGATTGAATCCACCGGCCTTATAACCACGCGCAAAGCTGCCATAGAGCAGTAAGTCATCGGTTGCCTTCCATGAAAGGATCGCGGTGCCGGTAAACTCGTCTTCGCTGCGGCGATCATTGATCGAAACGCCATTCAGTTCTGCCGTCGAATTGCCCTGGCACGCAAGCCCTATAAGTGCGCCTGCCAGCGCACGTGCTGTTGCGATTTGAGCAGGCGTGCCAGCTGTCGTGGTAGTAAGATCATCCGTCACTAAGCCTTGGACGGTCGTGCAACGTGTATTGTCGTTACCAAAGGTGGCGGCGAACTTCTTCTTGTCGCTGGTGTAACGGAGCCCCAGGGTCAAGTCGAGTGTATCGGTGATATGAATGATATTATGGGTGAACAACGCCCAATTGGTACCATTCTGGAAATAGTTTTCAAATGTGCTACCCAGATCGTTCAGGCTGTCGAGTGCGGTAAATGCAGCCACGATATCCGCCCCCGACGTCCCTGTTGCGCCCGCCAGTGTCGCTGGTCCTACTACGGGCGCTACGCAAGAGGGATTAGTCGGCGAATATAGCCCTGCAAGTCCACCGCCCGAAATGATGCGGCAAGTCGCAAATCGGCCATATTGATTGCCGAAGCGCAGATTGTCACGGACCGTCAACTTTTCGTTGGCGTAGAAGCCACCGGCCAACCAGTCGAGTGTGCCGCCAAAAGCTTCACCCTGCAGGCGCAGTTCCTGCGTAAAGGTGTGGAACTGGCGATAGGCATCATCGCTCGGCGCACGATACAGGATGTCGACTTCACCATAGTCGGTGTCTGAGGCCTGACTCGAACGATATTCACGATAGGCCGTAATCGAGGTCAGCTTAGCACCGCCAAAATCATAATCGATCTGGCCCGAAAAACCGTAATCCTTGGTTTCACCAGTGAAAACACGGTTCGGGCTATTCGAAATCTTGCGACCATAGCCTTGACTGAACGACGACAGCGGCTGACCCAGATCACGAAGCACGTTGATAATGTTGTTGGCAGCCGGATTATTCAGCGGCGTCGCGAGATTGTTCAGATTGCCGATATAAGGATTGACCGTGCCGTCAACATAGGTCGCAGCACAGCATTCTTCCTTGCGCGATGTATAGTCGGCGATCAGCCGAATCGACAAATCATCGGAAGGTTCGATTAGCAACTGACCACGCAGGAAATAACGGTCGCGATTGTTGACGTCGCGGCCGTTCGTATCATCGCGGTAAAAACCATCACGCTTCACATAAACACCGTCTACCCGGAAGGCGATCTGTTCGCTGATCGGTCCGGTGATGCTGCTGGCAGCGCGCATGAAATCATAATTGCCATAAGTCAGCTCGCCGCTGCCACCAAAGGTGAATTCGGGCTTTTTCGAATAGATGCTGATCAGGCCGGCGGAGGAGTTGCGTCCGCCCAAGGTTCCCTGCGGGCCACGCTGTACTTCAACTCGGTCGATTTCACCAAGTTCATTGAGGCCAATGCCTGAACGCGAGCGGTACACGCCATCGATAAAGACTGGAACCGAGCTTTCGAGACCGGGGTTGTCACCAACCGTGCCGATACCGCGGATACGCGCCGAACCATTGGCTTCCGTTCCAGTCGAGGAAACGAGCAGTGAAGGCGCAACCTGATTCAACTGGCGAATGTCATTCGCGCCGCTGTTCTGCAAAGTTTCGGCATTCACCGCCGAAATAGCCACAGGTACGTCAGACAAGAGCTGCGAGCGCCCCTGAGCTGTCACGACGATTTCGACTTCGTCTTCGGCAGCTTCGGCTGCTTCATCCTGCGCATAGGCAAATGTCGGCATGACCAGCGCACAAGTTGCAGCGGACAAAGCAAACACAGTTTTCCGGATGCCAGTAGTAGCCTTCATAAATCTCTCCTTCAACGTCAAATTATATTATTGGCTGCATACCTATGCGCATTATGCACATAAGTCACCCATGACAGACATTATCGCAACAATTTTTCAAAGAATGTTGCTCAACTGCAACAAACAGCAACATCAAATGCCTAATTTAATCGATTGATTAAACATAATGTTGCGCGCTACCTTAACGCGATGTCGCGTCATTTGGGGTATTTGTCTTGGCTATATCATCTTGTTTGTAGACCGGCCGTCCGCCCAACCATGTCTCTTTCACCCGAGCCGCGCGGATTTGCGCAGGCGATGCCAGCAGTGGATCAGTGTCGACCAAGATAAAGTCGGCGCGATGCCCGGGGGTCAGCGAACCCACTTTTCCCTCCGCAAAAGCAGCATAGGCCGCGCCAATGGTGAATCCAGCCAAGGCTTGTTCGCGCGTTACTCGCTCGGTGGGAATCCACCCTCCGAATGGCTGCCCCTGTGCGTCCTCGCGCGTCATTGCCGCTGCGATGCCAGCAAAGGGATTGGGCGCTTCAACAGGCGTATCAGAGCCGAATGCAAGCTTCCCGCCCGCTTTCAGTATCGAGTTCCAGGCATAGGCACCGGCCAGTCGTTCAGGCCCCAACCGCGCTTCTGCCATTAGGCGGTCGGATGTCTGATGGACCGGTTGCATCGACGCGATAATGCCATTTTTGGCAAGGCGGGGCAGGTCGGCCGGATCGACTATCTGCACATGCTCGATCCGCCAGCGCCGATCGCCCGTATAGGTCTCCGCCAGATCTTCAACCGCTCCAATCGCATCTGCGTTGGCGGCGTCGCCAATTGCGTGCACAGCCGTCTGGAAACCGTCCATCGAAGCACGCACCATCAGATTGCGGATTTCGGCACTGGCCAGGAACGATAGTCCTGTCTGCCCGGGGGCATCTGCATAGGGCTTCTTCAGCCAGGCCCCGCGGCTGCCGAGCGCGCCGTCGAGATAGAGTTTAACGCCGCCGAGGCGCAGCTTGTCGTCATACAGCCAGGGCGTCGGGCGCGGCCCTGCAATGGCCACCATATTGTCGATGCCGCCTGCATAACCAAATATGCGGATCGACAACCAACCAGCATCGCCTGCGCGGCGATAGCTTTGCCAGTCCTCGATTGTCGTTCCCATATCGGCAATGCTGGTCACGCCTACCGAAAGTAAGGCCTTCTGCGCCTCGGCCAACGCCAGATCGCGCTCGCCCGGTTTTGGCGCAGGGATATGTTTCGACACCAACTCGCTTGCAGCATCAACGAATATGCCGCTCGGTTTTGAGCCTGCCATTTCGACACGGCCACCCGAGGGGGATTTGGTTGCGCCCGTTACTCCAGCAATCTCCATTGCCTTGCTGTTTGCCCAGCCTGCGTGTCCATCAACCCGCTCGAGCCAGATCGGACGATCGGCAACGACGGCATCAAGATCGGCAGAGGTCGGGAAACGACCCAAGCCCCATTTTTCTTGGTTCCAGCCTCGCCCGACGATCCATCGGCGCTCGGGATATTTTGCCGCATAAGCTTTGATCGCCCCCTGCGCCTCTTCCAGCGAGTTGGTGCCCGACAGGTCAAGCGTCAGCGCTGCAAAACCGAGCCCCATCACGTGGCCATGCGCATCAATCAGCCCGGGAAGCATCGTCAATCCGCGTCCGTCATGGCGGAAATCGAGCTGTTTGGGCGCTTTTTCCTTGCTCGTCAAAAGCTGGCTGATCTTGCCTTCCTTGTCGATTAGCAGCGCTGAAAAACGGATGACCTTGCCATCCTTGTCGAGCGTGATGCCATTGACATTTTCGACCATGCCATCGGCAAAAGCGGGTGTAGCGAACGCAGCCAGCGCCGCGATGAATAAGCGCGACTTGATCATCTTTTCGGCAACCTCCGCACCAACGCGCTCGTATCCTGACGTCCGCCGCCCATATATTGGATATCGGAAAAGAACTGGTCGGTCATAGCAGCAATCGGAATGCTGGCACCATTGGCGCGGGCTTCGTCGATCGCCAGCCCCAGATCCTTGCGCATCCAGTCGACTGCAAAACCAAAGTCGAACTCGCCTTTCGCCATCGTTACCCAGCGATTGTCCATCTGCCAGCTTTGCGCAGCACCGCCAGAAATTGCGTCGAACACCTTGTCGAGATCAAGTTCGGCACATTGAGCAAAGTGCAGAGCTTCGGAGAGGCCTTGTAAGACCCCAGCTATACAAATCTGGTTGACCATCTTTGCCGTTTGCCCATCACCGGGGCCGCCAACATGGACGACACGTTTGGAATAGGCCGCCATCACCGGTGTGGCCGATGCTACCGCTGCTTCTGTGCCCCCGCACATGATTGCCAACGTACCATTTTCAGCTCCAGCCTGTCCGCCTGTCACAGGCGCATCGACGCAATGGATGCCGCGTCCCTTGGCTTCAACAGCCAACTGGCGCGCAATCCGGGCTGATACCGTTGTATGGTCGATGAAGGTACTGCCCTTTGGCATCGCGGCGAATACACCATCGCGGCCCAATGTGATGCTGGCCAGATCGTCGTCGGTGCCGACACAGCTGACGACATAATCGACACCCTGTGCAGCCTCTGCCGGCGACGACGCCTTGCGTCCGCCATGTTCGGCAACCCATTTATCGGCTTTGGCCGAAGATCGATTGTAGACGGTCAGTTCATGACCTGCCTTGGCCAGGTGGCGCGCGATCGGACCGCCCATCACGCCCAGGCCGATAAAAGCTATTCTTGCCATGCCTGAGCCTTAATGTCTGTTTTCACATTGCGCCAGATAGGTTAGGGCCCGCGCCACTATGTCCGAGCTTCTGACCCTTGCCGATGTCCGCGCCGCGCATGAGCGCATCCGCGACGCCATTGTCGCAACGCCCACTTTGCACAGCAAAACGCTGTCCAACCTGACAGGCGCGAATATCTATCTGAAGTTCGAAAACCTCCAGTTTACAGCAGCCTATAAGGAGCGTGGGGCGCTGAATGCGCTGTTGCTGATGCCTGAAGAAGCGCGCAATCGAGGGGTCATTGCGGCATCGGCAGGCAATCACGCACAGGGCTTAAGCTACCACGGAACACGCCTTGGCGTGCCCGTTACCATCGTCATGCCCAAGACCACGCCGACGGTTAAAGTCATGCAGACTGAAGCGGTGGGCGGTAAAGTGGTCCTGGAAGGCGAAAAGTTCGATGATGCCTATAAGCATGCGCGGCTTCTCGAAAAAGAACTGGGGCTGACTTTTGTGCACCCCTTTGATGACCCCAAGGTCGCGGCAGGCCAAGGCACCGTTGCCCTAGAGATGCTCGAAGAAATTCCGACAATCGACACTCTGGTAGTACCAATCGGGGGTGGCGGCTTGTTGTCGGGAATGGGTACTGCGGCGCGCGGCATCAATCCTGATATCGAACTTGTAGGCGTACAGGCAGAGCTTTATCCTTCGATGTACGCGCTGCTTAACAACAAGCAGATGCCGTGCGAGGGCGATACGCTGGCCGAGGGTATTGCAGTCAAGGTGCCGGGCGAATTCACTTCGAAAGTCATCCGCGACATTGTCGACGATGTTGTTCTGGTCTCCGAGCCTGAGTTGGAAACTGCAGTCAGCCTGCTCCTCCAGATCGAAAAGACCGTGGTCGAGGGCGGCGGTGCAGCCGGTCTCGCAGCCGTGATGGCTTATCCTGAAAAGTTCAGAGGCAAGAATGTCGGCATCGTGCTGAGTGGCGGCAATATCGACACCCGTCTGCTCGCCAATGTGTTGTTGCGCGACCTTGCGCGTTCGGGCCGTCTCGCCCGTTTGCGCATCACCCTACAGGACCGCCCCGGCGCGCTGTACAAGGTGATGAAGCTGTTCAACGAGCACAACATCAACATCATCGAAATCTATCACCAGCGCATCTTCACAACGCTGCCCGCCAAGGGCCTGATAACCGATATCGAGTGCGAAGCACGCGATGCCGAGCAGCTTCAAGGTCTAGTCGATTCGCTGAAAGATGCGGGTTACAAGGTCGAACGCGTCGAACTGAACTGAACAAAATCAATGCCATCGCATATTGATGGTAAACGCTCTTTTCAGCACTCCCGTAAAGCGTCATAACCCCTCGCAACCAACAACATAAGGCGAGGTCGGTTTACCATGAGCGCACCAGTCCGCTTTCCGCGCTTCTTTGTCACAAACCCGGCCCCCTGCCCCTATTTGCCCGGCAAAACCGAGCGCAAGGTATTCACCGAACTCAACGGTGCACACGCAACCGAGCTAAATGAGGCGCTGGGCCGCATCGGTTTCCGCCGCAGCCAGAATGTCGCCTATCGACCCAGCTGCATCGACTGCAAGGCCTGTGTTCCCGTGCGCATCTTGACAGGCGGGTTCCAGCCCAACGCCACCCAGCGCAAGATATTGAAGCGCAATTCAGACCTGCAGGGCAGCGCTTGTCGTCCCTGGTCGACCAACGAGCAATATGAGCTGCTGCGCCGCTATCTGAAGCAGCGTCACCCTGAAGGTGGCATGGCCGATATGGACGATATGGATTATGCCGACATGGTCGAGCAGACCCCGGTGCACAGCCATGTCGTCGAATATCGGCTTCCCGCTCGCTATGGAGCGCAAGGCGAACTTATCGGAGCTTGCATTACCGACCAGCAGTCTGACGGTCTGTCGATGGTATACAGCTTCTACGATGCCGAAGCCGAAGGCCGTCCTGGCCTGGGCAATTTCATCATCATGGATCACATCATGCGCGCGCGCGCGGCCGGGCTTCCCTTCGTCTATCTGGGCTATTGGGTCGATGGTGCAGCGCGGATGCAGTATAAGACCCGCTACCGCCCGCTCGAAAAACTAAGCCCCGATGGCTGGGTCGATTTCGAAAGCGGCGAGCAAGCCGATCTTTTCAGCTAACAAAAAACCCCGCCAAAAGCGGGGTTTCTTTTTGCGTTGTTGACTGCTCAGCGACAAACGCAGCGTGGTTTCGCCTTGGGCTTAGCCTTCCATTTGCGCGCGGCCTTCCGTTTTACGGGGACAGTCTCATAATAGATTTCTTCGGTTACCGTGGTCGTGGTGACGGGCACCATTGAATAAGTGACTATGGGTGCCGCATAGTAATAATAGCCATAGGGATAAGCGCCATAAGCATGGCCATAGCCCGGTCCATATTCACCGTCGCGTGGCAGATATTTTTCGCATTTCTTCATCGACTTTTCGACGCCCAGACCGGCAAGCGCGCCAAGGCCACCGCCGATGAGTGAGCCTTCGGTGCGATTGCCGCGGCCCGCGATGCGGTTGCCAGCGATCGCACCCAAGATGGCTCCGATCGCTGCGCCGCCAACGCCGTCGCTCTTCAGGCATTTTTCATATTCGCGATTGTCATAGCCCGCACCATAAGCGGGCGGCATCGGATAGGGCGCAGCATGCGGAACGTCATAAGGCGCACCCGCCGCGGGCATGGGATGATGCGGCATCCGGTGATGTGGGGCTTCTTCGCCGTGACGGGTCACGGTACCATTCCACTGGCCTTCATAAACCCGGCCATCCTTGTCGACATATTGCCCCTTGGTCCATTCGCCCTGATATTCATAGCGCACGCCGCTGGCATCTGAATAGGTCGGCATGCCAGGGCCATCGAGATCGTAGATTCCACGATCGGCACCCATGGCCGGGCCATATTCGGCATGATCATGATGTTTCTTGGCCGAGTCGCCGGCTGCCTGTGCTGGCGTCATCACCAACGCGCTGGTCGCAAGGCTCGCAATCAAGAGGACTTTCATGGTTAATCGCTCCCTAATCATGAAGACGCGCTTTGCGCGCATTCTTCAATAGTTAAGAAGTGCTTAACATTGTTTTGAAGTGCGCACCATGACGCGAATGTAAATTGGGGATGCCCTAGAACTTTTGTTCCAAAATGAAGCAGTGAGTCAGATGCGCGTTGAGAGCAGTTTAGCCAGCGCTTCGAACCCTGCGGCATCATCCGTATCGAACCGCGCTGGCAATGGGCTGTCGAGATCAATGACGGCTATCACTGCGCCGTCCCGCTTCACCGGCACAACCAGTTCCGACCGGCTGTCCGCATCGCAGGCGATATGGCCGGGAAAGGCGTGGACATCTTCAACCAGCTGCGTTGTTCCGGTGCGTGCCGCTGCTCCGCATACGCCCTTGTCGAGGGGAATACGGATGCAGGCTGATTTGCCCTGAAACGGCCCAAGCACTAATTCGCCGCCGACCATGCGGTAAAATCCGGCCCAGTTGAGGTCTGGCACGAATTGCCAGATCAACGCTGAGATGTTTGCCATATTTGCAATCCCATCAGGCTCGCCAGCGGTCAGCGCGTCGGCAGCCTTCAACAGCTCGGCATATAGCTCCGCCTTGGGAACGTCGGTTGCGATGTCAAATGCGTACATGGGATCCAGATAGTCAATCGAGCCGGACTTTACCACGGCCCTTCTTGATTTCTCCCCGCCCCTTTTTGGTGTCGACGCGTCTGGCCTTTGCTGCCTTGCTTGGTTTGGTTTTTATCCGCGGTGCCTCCCGAACGAACGCCTGATCGATTAGGCGGATGATGCGGGCTCGGGCCTCTGCCCGGTTGGCCTCTCTTGTGCGGTGTTCGCGCGCGGTGACGATCAACTCGCCCGACGAAGTCATCTTGCTGCCTGCAAGGGTTTTCAGTTTGCGATAGGCATATGGCGGAAGGCCCAGCCGAAACACATCGACGCGCAACTGGCACGCTGTTGCCACCTTGTTGACGTTCTGCCCGCCCGGACCAGTCGATGCCAGGAAGGTCTCTTCAAGCAGTTCCTCGGGCAGTTCAAACGGCATGCAGTCTTTTAGGCAGCGACTGGCAGCCGCGCTAGTCGAAACGCCAAGCATCCATCGCGAGCACGCCATATTCGACGCTGGCGTGCAGCTTGGTGGCCTTGCTCTCAACACCGCCTGCACCCAAGGCGACGAACAATGGCAGGATATGGTCCATAGTCGGGTGATTGTCGGTGCCGTGCGGCGCTTGTCCAATCGCGCCGAGTACCGCATCATGGCTACCAGCAATCAATTGCCTATCTAGCCAGCCTAGGAAGTCGATTACCCAAGGTTGCGCAGGTGCATCGGCTGCATAACCGCCACGGAAGAAGGCATGCAGATTGTGCGTGATCGCACCCGAGCCGATGACAAGGATATTGTCGTCGCGCAGTGGCTCCAGAGCCTGACCTAGCCGGTAGTGATATTCCGGTGTCTCGCGCGAGTTGATCGAGACCTGCACCACTGGAATATCGGCATCGGGCCATGCCAGTATCAGCGGCGTCCATGTGCCGTGGTCGAATCCGCGTTCGGGATCGAGACGATTGGCAATGGCGGCAGCGTTCAGCAGTTCTGAAATGCGCTGCGCCAGCTTTGGCGAGCCGGGGGCTGAATAGCGCATCCGGTACAGCACATCGGGGAAACCGCCAAAGTCATGGATCGTACTTGGCCGCGCGGCTGACGTAATCGACGCCAACGGTTCGTCATGGTGCGCCGAAATTATCACAATCGCGTCTGGTTGCGCAGGCAGCCCACTCGCCAGCCCGGCGAGAAAGTGTCGGGCCGGGGTGTCGTCGATCACGATGGTCGGTGCACCGTGCGAAACGAATAAAGCGGGCTGCCTGGTCATGATTCAGCCGAACAGCTTTGCAGCGGTATTGGCTACACGGCGGCCGAGATAGCGGGCACCTTCCAATTCGGTCTCGCTTGGCTGGCGGCTGCCATCGCCATTGGCAATTGTCGTTGCACCATAAGGCGCGCCACCAACCACCTCATCATTGCGCATCTGGCCGGCAAAGCCATAGTCGAGGCCGACAATGGTCATGCCGAAATGCAGCAGGTTGGTGAGGATTGAGAACAAGGTCGTTTCCTGCCCGCCATGCTGGGTAGCACTTGACGTGAAGGCCGCTCCGACCTTGCCATTCAGTTCGCCGCGCGCCCAGACGCCGCCTGCGGTATCCCAGAACGCTGCCATCTGGCTCGACATCCGGCCAAAGCGCGTGCCGGTGCCGACGATGATCGCGTCATAATCCTTGAGTTCCTCGATGGTGGCCACAGGTGCCGCCTGATCGAGTTTGAAATGCGCGGCTTGAGCGACCTCAAGCGGCGCAGTTTCGGGAACGCGTTTCACATCGACGGTCGCGCCGGTTTCACGCGCACCTTCGGCAATGGCGTTGGCCATGGTCTCTATATGGCCATAGCTTGAATAATAGAGGACGAGAACTTTGGTCATCGAATGGTTCCTTGTTTAGCTTTGGAAGAGCGGGTGGAAGCGAGCGGGGTCATGCCCGCTTCCGGGGGAGGATTTTTAACCGCGATCGAGGCTCAGACGACCGCCACCGAATGCGACGATTTGCATCAAACCGCCTGCCATCGCGACATTCTTGAAGAACATGATGAACTGCGTCTGATCGCTAAGCTGGGCGTGAAACAGCACTGCCGTGGCAAGGCTGAATATCGCCAGCGCCGCTGCGACGATGCGAGCCTTGTATCCAGCGATGAGCGCCAGCCCGCCCAGCAACTCGACCGCGATGGCGCCCCACAAGGCAAACTGCGGGGCCGGCAGGCCGACCGAGGCTATATAGCCCGCCGAACCTGCCGGATCGGCCAGCTTGGCAATGCCGCTGAGGACAAAGATTGCCGCCAGCAGCACCCGACCGGTAGTTGCGACCCAGGGTTGCCAGGAAGCGCCGATTGCTTGTTCATTGATGTTGCTCATTTTCTGATCCTTTATTGAAAGCTGAATTCAGTCCGCATCGACAAGGACGATTTCACTGTCCTCGATAGCGGCGATAGTGATGGTTCCGGCAGTTATGGCCACGCCGTCGCGGGCATTGGCGCGTTGACCGTCAATTTCGACGGCGCCTGTAGCCGGTACCAGATAGGCGTAACGCCGATCGCCGACTTGATAGGTCAGGCTCTCGCCTGCTTTCAAAGTCGCGCCGAGCACGCGTGCATCGGTGCGGATGGGCAGCGCGTCGCTATCCTCATCGAAACCGCTGGCCAGCACCTGCCAAGCACCGGAACGATCACTTTTGGGGAAGGGTTTGGTACCCCAGCTGGGCGCGCCACCGGTCCGCTTCGGCACGATCCAGATCTGGAAAAGCGTCGTGGCCTCATCTTCCAGATTATATTCGGCATGGCGAATGCCGGTGCCGGCACTCATCACCTGCACATCGCCCGCAGCCGTGCGGCCCTTGTTACCGAGGCTGTCCTGATGGGTGATTGCGCCAGTGCGGATGTAGGTGATGATTTCCATGTCGGCATGCGGATGCGGTGGAAAGCCGGTTTGCGGCTGGATGATATCGTCATTCCAGACACGAAGACTGCCCCAGCTCATGCGATCCGGGTCATAATAGTTGGCGAACGAGAAATGGTGATGGGCATCGAGCCAGCCATGATTGGCACCACCGAGGCTGGCGAAGGGCCGGATTTCCACCTTTGCTTTGCTGTCGATCATCGGAATGCTCCTGATTGCTGTGTTGCCGCCAAGATAAATCTTTGAATTGGGATTGAAATAGAAACATTGGAAACCTATTGTTTCCATATATGCGTTTACCTGACTATGAAGCCTGGAGCATTTTCGCCGCCGTCGCCGAAGAAGGCGGCTTTTCGCGCGCTGCTGAATTGCTTGGACTATCCAAGGCGACTGTATCCAAAGCTGTCTCCCGGCTAGAGGCACATGTCGGCGCGCCGCTATTCCACCGCACCTCACGTCGACTGGTGCTGAGCGAAAGCGGTTTATCCTTATTGGAACAGGCCAAGGCCATCGTCGCCGCAGGCGAAGCCGCCGAAGAGGCCGCACGCGACGAGGCGAGCGAACCGGTCGGTCTGATCCGCCTTGCCGCCCCAATGAGCTATGGCATCAGTCGCGTCGCACCCTTGCTTTCCGAATTCCTGTGCAGCCACCGCGGCATTAGCATCGACATGCATCTTAGCGATGCCAAAGTTGACCTGATCGGTGAGCGCTTCGACCTGGCACTGCGCATCGGCGCGCTCCCCGACAGTTCCCTCAGGGCGAGGCGGTTGCGCGGCGTGACAGGCTATGTCCTCGGCAGCCCTGATTATCTTGAGCAAAATCGGGAGCCGCGCCATCCGGCCCAATTGGGCGAGCATCGCTGTCTGAGCTACTCACTCGCCTCCAGCCCCGAAAGCTGGCGCTTCACCGGCCCCGACGGTAGCGAGGCGGTCGTTCGCCTATCCGGGCCTTTGCGGGTCAACAATGGCGAAGCAATGCTGCCTGCATTGTGCGCGGGCCTCGGCATCGGGATGCTGCCTGATTTCATCTGCGAAAAGGATATCGAAGCAGGCCGACTGAAACCGATATTGCAGGATTGGAAAACCCCGCCCATCGCTATCCACATCGTCACTCCGCCCAGCACGTTCCGTCCGCGCAGGGTCACGGCTTTGATTGATTTTCTGGCAGAGAAATTATCGGCTGCCTGATCAACCTCGCTTGCGAAATGGCCACTCGGTCACCTCACCAACCCACAAAGCCAGCCAGATAATCAACGGCTGCGCTGCCAGACGCGGGCCGTGATACCACCAGCTTTGTGTCTCCCCACCCATCGCGATATTGCTGAAGGCGTGGTTGAAATTGGCCGGCCAGACGCCGATTGCATAAAGTGCGAGGCCGATACCGGCGGCCGGGCGCGCCCAGCCGATCCAGTTTCGCGGGATCAGCAAGCCCGCAGCACCAGCCAGTTCAGCAACGCCTGTCAGTGCGACAACTTCTGCCGGATAGGGCACCCAATCGGGCGTGATCGCCAGAAACACCTCTGGATTTCGCAAATGCGCGACCCCGGCAAAGGCATAGAATAACGCCAACAACACCCGCAGCGCGGTGCGGATCATGCGACAGCAGGCTCCAGCAGCCGCAACGTCCCCGCATCGGCGTCGATCTCGGCCAGCACGCCCTGGGGGATAGTGAACTGGTCCGAAATATGCCCGAACCACGCCCCTTCGAACGCCGGGATGCCCAGCGATTCGAAATGCTGGCGCAGAATTGAGTTCAGCGTAAAGCTGCTTCCTTCGGCATTGCGGCAGTTGGTGCATTGGCCAAAGACGACGCCAGCCAACCCCTTGAGCACGCCCGCCTGCCCCAATTGGGTGAGCATCCGGTCGATGCGATATTCGGCCTCGTCAATATCCTCAAGGAACAGGATCGCGCCGGTGAAGTCGGGCAGATAGGGTGTGCCCGCAAGCGCGGTCAGCACCGTTAGATTGCCGCCGAGCAATTGCCCCTGCGCCTTGCCGCCACGGATCTTGATCGTCCGCCAGCGGCGCTGGACCAGCCGATCTTCGTTTGCTTTCGGGTTTTCGAACAAGGGCGTCGCCGCATCAAAGGCAATGCCCCTGAAGCTTTCGACCGAAGCCTTGCCCCAGGCGCTGCTGGCATTGGGTCCATGCAGTGTCACCGCCCCGCCCTGTGCCGCGATTGCCATGTGCAATGCGGTGATGTCGCTATAGCCGATAAGGAATTTGGGATTGGCGCGCACCACATCCCAATCGACGAAAGGCAGCGCGCGGGCTGCACCCCAACCGCCGCGCACCGCGAATATGGCTTTGACATCCTTGTCGGCGAACATCGCATTGATGTCCGCTGCCCGCTCCTTGTCCTGCCCCGCCAGATAGCCATAGCGTTTGAGCAGGTTCGGCGCGCGCTTGGGCACCAGCCCCATCGCGCGGATCGCTTCCTCGACCAGCACCAGATCAAACGGATCATCGCTTGCCGAGGCCGGTTCGATCAGGCCGATGGTATCGCCAGCCTTAATGCGCGGCGGTTTGATACGCTTGCCGACAGAGGGCGCTGCAGCGGCAGCCCCGGATAAAGCAGGCAGGGCCGGCGACGCCATCAGCGCCGCCAGCACCGTCATGATCGTTCGACGCGAGGGCGTCAGAAATTCACCTCTGCTGCTATGGTGAACGAACGGCCACGGGGATCAGCAACGCGCGGTTCCCAGCTGCCACCGGCACCCGTATTGCCGTCATAAGTGATGGCGAACGGCGGATCGGTATCAAAAATATTCTTGATGCCGAGCGTCAAACGCATCTTTTCTGTCGCATTCCAACCTGCCGACAGATTGTAGGTCACATAATCGCTAACTCGCTTGTTGTATCCGGGGCGAGTGACCGTGCCGTTTGCGATACCGGGCAACGCACCATTTTTATAACCTAGGCGGAATATCTGCGACAGTGACACATTCCATTCGTCGTTTGACCAGCTCAGGAAGGCATTGTGCTTCCAACGAATGCCGAGGTCACCCGTGAAAGTGAAAATGCCAATCTGGTCTTGATACGGTGCGCTGGCAGTCACCTTTTCCTTTTTCTTCAGGAGATAGGTACCGTCCATTCCGGCCGCCACGCGTCCGCCCAAGGCATCCACACCAGCGCGAAGGGTTACTTCAAGGCCCTGCGTGCGCCGCGCCCCCATATTCTGCCAGGCTTGATCAAGGAACGTGATATTGTTGCTTGCGTCGCGGATGATGAGATCACCGAGATCGGCCGAATAACGCACGATTTGGAGCAATGTCGGCAGCTGAATGTTGTCGTTGATGTCGATCTTCCACCAATCGACAGACGCACTAAAATTGGCCGACGGTTCGAAAACGACGCCAAGGCTCATCTGTTCGGACGTTTCGGGTTGCAAGTCGCGATTGCCCCGCGTGATGATATCCGGACGGATCCGGAAGCAGGGCGAAGATGCAGTCGACGATGGCGTCAGCGACGGACATCGAACCGGATCAACAAGGTCGCTTCCCGAATAAGGCGAAATGGTCGCGCCATTGTAGATTTGGTTGAACGCCGGAGCGCGGAAACCGGTATTATATGAACCACGGAACATCAACCAATCGGCAGGACGGAATTTGGCTGAAATCTTTGGATTAACAGTCGATCCAAAGTCCGAATAGTCGTCAAGCCGAACCGCGGTCGTCACTTCCAGGGTGTCGACAATGGGAAACAGGATTTCCGCATAGGCTGCCTTAATATCCCTATGCTTGGGCGTCAGCGCATTCACATTGTCAAAAGCTGCGAGGAAAATTACCGGTGCCGTCGCTGCCGCAGCCGCAGAACCATTAAATTCATAGGTCTCGCGACGATAGTCGATGCCCAGGGCTGCCTGCACTGTTCCACCCGGAAGTTCGAAGAGTGAACCCGAAACGGAATAGTCAAGCTGCAGCACCTTATAGCGACCGCCATAAAGTGTTTCGCCTTCCGCCGATGCAGCGGCAAGTGCTGCGAGTGCTGCGGGCGTTTGGGCTTCGCCAGGACGCAGGAATGGGTTCAGCACACCTGTGCTCAGCAACGGGATAAGACCCGGAACGCCATTCACGGTATCGCGATAGTAATAACCCGTCCCTAACACCGACGATGTCTCGCTCTCTGCGTAGGAGGCTCCGGCGCGATAATCCCAACTGTCGGAAATCGGGCCTTCAATACCCAAAGCTGCACGGAACGTTTCTGAGTCGGTCTTATATTCACGGGGGCCGCATTCGATACACCGCCAGCGGAACCCGATCGGCTTGCCATAGTTTGCGGCAATCGCCGGAAACTGAGCCAAAAGCGTGTTGTAAACATAATTGTACGTACTGGCAGTCAAGGCATTGAGCGGATAAAAAGCCTGGGTCGTCGTGTTATTGGACGAAACCTGGGCGTTTGAAAAGCGCTTGGCGGACGTTGCACTTGAACCTGTTACTTCAAGCGAAATTTCGTGATCGTCCATGAAGCGCGCAACACCGCGACCGAAATATGTGAATGTTTCGATGGGCTGCTGTAGCATTGCAGCCCTTCCGGTATCCCAAGCGCAAGCCCAACGGGCTCCGGTATTGTTCCAAAGCGCATCATCGTAGGGAAGGCCACCATCCATGGTTTCGCAGCCCGCACCACCCGGCATGTCCAGCAGGTTCACACCGCCATCCGCGCGGGTGGTCGTTCCTGGAAAAACCAGCGTCGGCAGATAGGTCGAATTGGTTGTCGTTGTCGCACCCAAAAGCGTGCCCGTCGGTGCATAATTGGCGCCGCTGGATGTCGGGTTGATCGGGAACACAGTTGCAAAAGGTACGCCGCGTGTATCGATCGAAAGCCCGCGATCAGGTTGTTGGCCATTTACAAAGGCACGATCACGGCCACGAAGACCGGTATTCCAGCGATAGCTGGCCGCTGCCATGATATTGAAGCCGTCATTGTCCAGGTCGCCATAACCGGCAATCCCGCCAATGCGATAGATTGCACTGTCGGCGCGCGAAGTAATATCCACCAATCCGGACAGGCCAATGCCCTGATAATCGGTCTTGGTGATGAAGTTCATCACCCCGCCGATTGCGTCGGTTCCGTAGATAGCCGATGCCCCATCCTTCAGAACCTCAACCCGTTCGATTGCGGCAAATGGAATCTGGTTCACGTCAACTGCCGCACCGGACAAGCCGTGGGCCGCCACGCGCCGCCCGTTCAACAATACCAGCGTTGATCCAGAACCCTGTCCACGCAGGTTTGCCGCTGACAGGCCGTTGGTGCCACGCTGTGCACCGGTCACGACATCCGAGTTAGAGGCCAAATTGTCGGGCCCCGATCCATTGGTGCTCAGATAGGAGATTAGCTGCTCCGGGCTGGATATGCCTTCACGGGCCAACTCTTCATTCGAAATAACGGTCAACGGCAGAGCGCTGTCATTCGGATCCCGCTTGATGCGCGATCCGGTAACTACGATCGCCTGCTCCGAAGAATCCGCAGCTTTAGTATCGGTCGCAATGCTCGCATCCTGCGCCACCACCGGCGCCGCAAGACTCGCAGCCGTCAGATATAATGCCACCTTGTGCAATTTCATGTCATAGCCCTCCAGCTCGTGCCGCCCCGCTGTGCAGTTGCGGCATGTTAAAACCCTGAAAGTTAAGGCTAGCAATGCAATTTCCGCTTGGCAAATGGCAATTGGACATAATTTTCGGGTGTATTGATGCGCCCGGCTGAAATTTTTTTAACCCCCACCGAGACTCCAAAACCCTAGGATTTGAGTCACTTTTGCCCGATCCGACTCCTCGCGACTCGCGGATTCCTGCGCGTTAAGACGAAATTAACCTTTTCAGTTCATTTCCCTTATGGTTAATAACGATCGATGGCTGCGTCGCCGCTTCGGGCAGCACAGGCATCGGGGGTTGCAAAAGCAAAGAGGGGCCAGCCGCATGCGCGTGTTGCTGATTGAAGACGAACCGACCACCGCGAAAGCCATCGAGATGATGCTCGCGACCGAAGGGTTTAATGTCTATTCGACCGATCTGGGCGAGGAAGGCCTCGATCTTGGTAAACTCTATGATTACGACATCATCCTTCTCGACCTCAACCTGCCCGACATGCATGGCTATGACGTCCTGAAGAAACTGCGCGTCGCCAAGGTGCAGACGCCGGTGCTCATTCTTTCCGGCATTTCGGAAATGGACAGCAAGGTGCGCTCCTTCGGCTTTGGTGCCGATGATTATGTCACCAAGCCGTTCCATCGCGAAGAACTGGTCGCCCGCATCCATGCGGTTGTCCGCCGTTCAAAAGGCCACAGCCAGTCGGTCATCCGCACCGGCAAGTTGGCCGTGAACCTCGATGCCAAGACCGTCGAAGTCGACGGCAGCCGCGTCCATCTGACCGGCAAGGAATATGCGATGCTCGAGCTGCTTTCGCTGCGCAAGGGCACAACGCTGACTAAGGAAATGTTCCTGAACCACCTCTATGGCGGCATGGACGAACCCGAACTCAAAATCATCGACGTTTTCATCTGCAAACTGCGCAAGAAACTGGCGCTGGCCTGCGGTGGCGAAAATTATATCGAGACCGTCTGGGGCCGCGGCTACGTGCTGCGCGATCTCGACGACATGGAGCAGCCGCTGGTTGCCTGACCAATAAAGATATTACCCTGGCAGTAGTTTGAGAGGGGGCGGTGTCGAAAGGCGCCGCCCTTTTTCGTGTGGTACGAGATCGGAAAAAATCACCGTAGTGCTGAGCCTGTCGAAGCACGCTTTACGCCAAGAACGACAGCCAAAACTTGAAACCGCCCTTCGACAGGATCAGGGCTCTTGTGTTCCAGACCTAGGTTTGCAGATACCAGCGCTCGGAACCTTCCAAGCCGATCGCGGTCAGTTTGCCACTCGCATAAGCCCCGGTATCAATCCCGATCCGCGAACCGCGTTCGTCGATATCGTCATAGATGGTGTGGCCATAGATAATGACCTTTTCGAGGTCACCGCGCTGGCCGACAAATTCGTCACGGATCCAGCGCAGGTCGCTCCTGCGTTGCTCGGATAGCGGCACGCCGGGTCGGATGCCGGCATGGACGAAGGCATAATCGCCGAGCACGATCATATCCTCAAAGCTTTCGAGGAAAGCGAGGTGCTCCTCTGGCACGAGCGTGGCGAGCCGCTCCGCCAGTTGCTCGATATCCAGCTCGATATATTCGGCACGGGTGATGGGGTAGCTTTGCAACGTCGCGTCACCACCGATTTTAAGGAAGAAACGCAGCGTCTTGGTGTCGCGCTCGCGACAGGCCTTGAGGAAGACCTCTTCATGATTGCCCATCAGGTAACGCACTTTACGGCCGTGCACCCTAAGCGCCATCGCGGTTTCTATCACCCCTGCACTATCGGGCCCACGGTCAACCAGATCGCCGAGCAGGACAATCTGCGTATCCGCTGCACCTCGCACCTGATCATCGGCGTCAATCTTTGCCAGCAACGCCTGCAACAGATCGTTGCGACCGTGGATATCGCCTATTGCGTATACGCGAATGCCATCCGGCAACCGCGCGGTATCGAGCGGACGGGACGGTGCGGCTTTCTTGAACAGGCGACCCAGCATGGTGCGCGCCATATAGGGAGGAGATGGGGCGAGCGGAAGTGCTTTGTCCCCTCCCGCCTGCGGGAGGGGTTAGGGGAGGGGTGAGCGAAGCGAGCGTAGTCCTTACAGGCCCTCCCCCGCTCCCTCCCGCAAGCGGGAGGGGAGATAACTCAGCCCTCCACCGTAAAGGTCAGCCCGGCGTGCGCTTGCAACCGCGCAACGAGCTTTTCGCCAAGCGCTGCACCAGGCGTGGTCACCCCGCCCTCGCCGTCATTTTCGGCGAGGCCAAGCGCGGTCTCGGCGATCATCTTCGAGGTCGAGCCATAGCCCGGGTCCTTGTCACCCTTCACCGAATAGAGCGCGCGCTTGCCATCCGGATATTCGCCGACGAACAACACATCGTAAAAGCCATTCTCGCGCTCTTCCTTGGTTGGCCCTTCGCCGGGCTGGGGTCCTCCGCCGCCACCAAATGGGGCCTTGAGCGCAGTAGCAAGCGCTTCTGCCGCTTGTTTGCCCATTTCGCCGGGGCTGGTCAGCACCATTTCATCATAGCGCACATCGGTGCCCCAGGGGTGGCCGAGCAGGAAGTTGGTCCGGTGGACATTCTTTGTGTTGATCGCCGCCATGATGAACGGCGCGGCCCAGCTGCCAAGGCTGTCATCATATTCGGGAATCATGCCCGTCGGCTGGCTTGGCCCTTCAAAGCCCGGCGTCAGGCCGAACGGGCTGAGCATATAGGGCGTCAGCGTGGGGTGTTTGGCAAGCGTCTTCAGTGTTTCTTTCAGGCTGGCAGCCGTACCGCCCGAAAAACCGCCCTGCATCGCGCGGACACGGCCTTTGACGCGCGGGGCCGGTGCACCGAATTTCTCGGTCGCATGTTTTTGCAGCATGAGTACGCCCAGATCGAAGGGAATCGAATCGAAGCCTGCCGAAAAAGTGATCCGCGCGCCGCTGGCCTTGGCTGCGTCGTGATATTTGTCGATCATCTGGCGCATCCACACCGGCTCACCGCACAGGTCGGTATAGTCGGTTCCGGCCTCGACACAGGCCTTCACCAGTGGTTCACCATAAAGCTGATAGGGCCCGACGGTCGTCAACACGACCTTGGTGCGCTTCGCCATCGCCTCAAGCGAGGCCGGATCGTCAGCATCGGCGACCACCAAAGGTGTATCCTGCGCTGCCCCAATCAGGTCTCTTACCTCTTGAAGCTTGGTCAGGCTCCGCCCAGCCATTGCCCATTTCAGGCCAGACTTGTCCTTTAGATATTCGGCGACCAGCCGGCCGGTATAGCCAGTCGCACCATAAACGATGACGTCAAATTCGCGTGCTTCCTTGGGCATAACTCTCTCCTGATTCTGCTTTGAAGAAAGTGATGCGCGCAAGGAAGGCTGGAGTCAAAACAGTGTTTTCTCTGTGCCGCAGTTTCAGAAATTATACTGCCTGCTCGCCAGATCGAACATGATCTCTTCCGACCCGCCGCCGATCGCCATTACGCGTACTTCGCGATAGATGCGTTCGACGCGACAGCCGCGCATGAAGCTGGCACCGCCGAGGATCTGGCAAGCCTCGCGTGCGCAGAACTCCATCGTGCGGGTCGCCTGCACTTTCAGCAGCGCAAAATCTCCGGGGAACGCCTTGCCCTCGCGCACGCTCCACGCGCATTGGTCTATCCACGCTTGCGTCGTGTTGATCTGGCGCAGCATGTCAGCCAGCTTGTGTCGGATCGCCTGATTGCGGATCAATGGTTTGCCGAACACCTCGCGCTGTTGCGCCCAGTCGAGCGCATCTTCAAAGCAGACACGTGCATAAGCCGCCGCCTGCTGCGCCATGCCCAGCCGTTCGCCGTTAAAATTGCGCATGATGCCCATGAAACCGCCATTTTCGGGGCCGATCAGGTTTTCGGCGGGGACCTCGACATTGTCAAAATGCAGCGTTGCGGTGTCGGATGCATGCCAGCCCATCTTGGCGAGCTCCGTTCGGCTGAAACCCGGTCGATCGGTCTCGATCAGGAGCAGCGAAACGCCGCCCATGCCCGGTCCACCGGTGCGCACGGCGGTCGTCACATAATCGGCGCGCATCCCGCTGGTGATATAGGTCTTGCTACCGTTGACGATGTAACTCGCGCCCTTGCGTTCGGCCTTGGTCTTGAGGTTCGCGACATCTGATCCACCCGACGGTTCGGTGATGCCCAGCGCAATGATCTTCTCACCGGCAAGCACGGCGGGCGCAATGCGCTGCTTCATCTCGTCGCTGCCCATGGCGAGGATCGGCGGAAGGCCAATACCATGCGTCATCAGCGACGCAGGAATGCCGCCCGCACCGGGGCGGCACATTTCCTCACTCTGCACCAGCGAGTGGAAAATATCGAAGCCGTTGCTGCCCGTGCCACCAAATTCTGCCGGATAGCCGAGGCCCAATATGCCGGCCTCGGCAGCTTTCTTGTGCAGTTCGCGCGGTAACTCCCCAGCCGCTTCCCACGCATCGACGTTGGGCAGGATTTCGCGCTCGACGAAACGGCGGACGGTATCGCACACCGCCTCATGGCTTTCGTCATAATAAGGCGAACGGGCGCGCCATTGGTCGAAAAGGGGGGATGTCATCTGGGCCTCTCCTGCGTGAGCATTTAACTCATGTTTAATCGTTCGATTAAATTGAGCAAGGCGGGAAGTGAAACGCAGGTCAGCAGATTCAGAGCCGCGGTAAAGTCACACCCTTCTGCCCCATATATTTGCCTGCACGGTCAGCATAGCTGGTCTCGCACGGCTCATTGCCCTGCAGGAACAGGAATTGGCACGCGCCTTCATTGGCATAGATTTTCGCGGGCAGCGGGGTGGTGTTTGAAAATTCCAGCGTCACATGCCCTTCCCAGCCCGGCTCGAGCGGGGTGACGTTCACGATGATGCCGCAACGGGCGTAAGTGCTCTTACCCAAACAGATGACGAGCACATCGCGCGGCACGCGGAAATACTCGACGGTGCGGGCAAGGGCGAAACTGTTGGGCGGGATGATGCATACGTCGGTTTCGCGGTCGACAAAGCTCTTTGGGTCAAACTCTTTGGGATCAACGACGCTCGAATCGACATTGGTGAAAATCTTGAATTCGGGCGCGACGCGGGCATCATAGCCATAAGAAGAGAGGCCATAGCTGATGCAGCCGTCGCGGCGCTGCGCCTCGACAAACGGCTCGATCATACCGTTTTCGAGCGCCTGTTGCCTGATCCACTTGTCTGAAAGAATTGCCATTTTCACTCCCTCATGATTCCAACCGCTTTTGCCGGTTTGGCGGGGGAGCGCAAGAGGCACTAGTGCTATCGCGACGCTCGACAGTGGTCAGGTTGTTCGGCAATCCTGAAAATCCGCTTTGACAGGATATCCACTACCGTGCGCAAATATCTTATGCTTCTGCCAGTCCTGGCCCTGACCTCTCCGGCAACGGCACAGAATGATGAAATTTTGAACTGGGAAAAGCAGGCCGAGACGGCATGTAACACCTATGACTTCAAAGGCTTTTTCGAAGCTTTTCTGCGTTCCGACAAGGTACGCGCAAAATATAGCGCCAGCCAGATCTACCAAGTGCGCGACGGCGTTTCGGAACCCATAGCGGGGTCAGCCTATCGCGATTTCCCTTTGGGTATGCTCGATTATAGCTGGGTAACAGCCGAGTCAGTCCGCAAAAATGCAACTGGCGTGCCGCCGCCCTATGAATATGTCGAGCTCGAAATCAACGTTGCGGGGGATCGCCGAGCGCGTGTCGATTGGGTCCGCATGGGCTATAAAAACGGCAGTCCGGATGAAGGTGGCGAAGGCGACGACCGCACCGGCGCCTATGGAAAGCCGGGCTATCTGCTTTTCTATCCAACCGACGCCTGCTGGGAACTGGTTCAGGACACGCAAGGCGGCGATGCCCCTGGACCGATGCGCTGAGTTGTTATTTCAGGCTTGCGGGGCCGAAACCAAAAGGCAGCAATTCCGACAGCAAATGGGTGTCGTGGCCGCCCGCATGCGCACAATATACCGGCAGGTCGATGGCGACCTCGTCCGCGACTTCCTTGATCACCTGACGACAGCGGCCACAGGGTGTGATCGCGTCAGCGCCAATCTGCGCACTACCATCCGCCGCTCGTGGGCCACCGGCGACTGCAATCGCCACAATCCGCCGCATCTGCCCGTCGCTGTTAGCCTTGGCTATGGCGACAGTCTCCGCACATAAGGTCATGCCATAGCTCGCATTTTCGAAATTAGCGCCGGTTACTATGTCACCCGTATCGAGCAGCAATGCAGCGCCAACATGGAAATTTGAATAAGGCGCATAGGCATTACGGGCTGCTTCAATAGCTGCTGCCACCAATTTTGACTTGCTATCGCTCATGGTCGCACCACCACCCATTTCACCGGCTCGTCCACACCCTCGATCTCACGCTTTGGATTGGCCGTCCACATCACCCACGGCTTGGCAGCATAGTCGGGCAAAAGCCATGTTTTTTCCAGCCAGACATTGCGGTCAATGGCGGAGCTGAGCTTGTAATGCTCCTCAAAATCCGGCGACAGCATCAGCACCGCAGACTTGCCCAGATGCGCCTCAATCTGTGACAGGAAGGTTGCGACTTCGGAAAGAACCAGCGCGCGGTCGGGTTTGCTGGAACAGCTCTTGGTAAAGCCGAATTCGACTGCCGTTGGCAAGGCGACGTCGCTGCGCGGAACTGTGGTGATAAACAACGTCGCCTGATCACTGGCCAACCGGCACAGATCATAGCGGTGCAGCGGGCCGAAGCGCACGCCTGCCTCGCGTGCACCGGCCATATTGGCAGCAAAGCGGGGGTCGCGATCCTTGGAACCGTCGGTCGCAACAATATAGGCAAAATCGACCCCGGTCGCGGCAAGCATCGGCCAGTCGAGCACGCCATGCGAGGCGTCGGCGACGATGCCCTGCACCGGATACTCGTCGCGAGAAGGAGCCCAGCCGACAATCATCCGCCACAACACCAACGCGCCGAGCAACAAGGCGAGCACGATTGCACCATTGCGCCAAAGCCTGAATTTCCCGCTGGCCATCCCGATCCCCGAATTACAACTTTTGGCCTATTGCTTGATGTGCAGGACGCAAATCAATGTAAACAATCGCCGGGCGGTCGGAAAATCGACCTCAATCTTTCCCTCAAGCCGTTCCATCAGCAGCTCTGCGGCACCATTGTGCACCCCGCGACGCGCCATGTCGATGGTCTCGATCTCGGATGCGGTCGCCTTGCGGATTGCTTGATAATAGCTATCGCAAATCGCAAAATATTCACGCACCGGTCGCTGGAATCGGCCGAGGCCGAGGATCAGCGTTTCGTGCGGCGTGCCATCTTCGCGCGCTATATCCCAGATCAATCGACCTTCGGTAACGCTCAGCTTCAGCCGGTAAGGCCCAGCATAGCCATCACCCATGTCACGCAACGGCTTGAAATGATTCTCTTCGATCAAATCGAAAATTGCAACGCGCCGTTCCTGCTCGATATCAGCGTTGCGACGCAAGATGGTCGCTTCATCGAGCTCGACGGAGATGATGCGCGGGTCGGACATTTGTTTCCTCTAACCGATGCGCGTTTTCGGGCAAGGGGCGACGTGGTTGTCCACAATTGTTTCAACGACTCTATTTCGGTTGGGCTATTGCGGATGCAACGCCCCTGCGCGATAGCATCCCCATGGCCGAACCAATCCGACTAGCAGCCTCCAATGATGGAGAGGAACAGCGTTTGCCGCGCAATGTCGAGGCAGAGGCCGCGTTCCTGGGCGCGCTGCTGATCGACAACCGCATATTGGAAGATGTCAGTATCAAGCTGCGCCCCGAACATTTCTTTGAACCGCTGCACGGGCGGATTTTCGACCAGATTTTACGTTTGATCGACCGCAATATGCTTGTCACGCCTGTGACGCTGAAACCGCTGTTTGAAAGCGACGAGGCGATGAAAGAGCTGGGTGGCCCCGGCTATCTGGTCAAACTCACCGCCGATGGTTCGGGCCTGATCGGTGCCCGCGATTTCGCGCAACAGATTTACGATCTGGCGCTTTTGCGCGAGCTTGTCAGCGTCGGGCGCGGGCTGGTGGAAGGTGCGCTTGATACCAGCGACATCGTCGACCCTAAGGCGCAGATCGAGCAGGCCGAGGCGCAGCTCTACAAGGTTGCCGAGGGGGAGGGCGACACCGGAAGCATGAAGAGCTTCCTCGCGGCGTCGACCGAGGCGATCAAGAATGTCGAAAAGGCGTTGAACAGCGGCGGCCACCTGTCGGGTGTGACGACCGGCCTCGACAGCATCAATTCAAAGTGCGGCGGCCTGCATAATTCGGACCTTATCATTCTCGCTGGACGCCCCGGCATGGGCAAGACCTCGCTTGCGACCAACATCGCTTTCAATGCGGCGCAGCGCTGGATCCGCGATCGCGAGGATGGCATCCCTGAGGAGAAGAGCGTCGGTGCCAAGACCGCCTTTTTCAGCCTCGAAATGTCTGCGGACCAGCTCGCGACACGTATCTTGGCCGAGCAATCGGGGATCAGTTCCGAAGCGTTGCGCATGGGCAAGATCAGCCGCGACGATTTCCGCGAACTCTCTCGCGCCAGCCGGGAGCTGCAGGAGCTGCCACTGTATATCGACGACACACCGGCGCTCACTATCGCTGCGATGCGCACGCGCGCGCGACGTTTGCAACGCAAGCACGGCATCGGCCTGATTGTTGTCGACTATCTGCAGCTGTTGCAGGGTTCATCGCGCAGCAGCGACAACCGCGTCAACGAAATCTCCGAAATCTCGCGTGGACTGAAGACGCTGGCGAAGGAATTGCAAGTGCCGGTAATCGCGCTTTCTCAGCTCAGTCGTGCTGTCGAGCAGCGCGAAGACAAGCGACCACAACTGTCGGATCTGCGTGAATCGGGATCGATCGAGCAGGACGCCGACATGGTCTGGTTCGTCTTCCGCGAGGATTATTATGTCGCCGCGCGCGAACCCAAGCATGGCAGCGACGGCGATGTGAAGGCTACCGAGGAATATGAAAAGTGGCGGCAGGAAATGGAACGTGTCTTCGGCACCGCTGAACTGATCGTCGCCAAACAGCGCCATGGTTCGACCGGCAAGGTCCGGATGAAGTTTGAGGCCAAGATCACGCGGTTCAGTGACCTGGCCGACGACAGCTATGCTGATCAGGGGTATGAATGAAAGCGCTGTTCGCCGCCGTTGGCTTAATGCTGGGTACAGCTGCCCCAGCGGAATCGATCAAGGAGCCTTTTATGTTTCATGCGGCTGGTGATTTTGAAGTCACTCTGAAACCCGTTTCGGCGGCCGACGAGGGCTTGATGCGCATGTCCATCGACAAGCAGTTTCACGGCGATCTGGAGGCGACCAGTGTTGGCCAGATGATGGCGGGCGGCAATGAAGCCAATGGCGCGCGCGTTTATGTTGCGCTCGAAACCGTCACCGGCGCACTAAAGGGAAGAAAGGGCAGTTTCATTCTGGCGCATCGCGGGACCATGTCTGCCAGTGGACAGGTCTTATCGGTGATTATCGTGCCCGATTCAGGCACCGATGAGTTGAAAGGCATCGCCGGAAATCTCGATATCGACATCCACGACGGCAAGCATTTCTACACGATGGATTATACGCTACCCGATTGACGCGCCGCCAAAATATAGTTGAGCGCCTTGTTGGAACTAAGGTGCAAGCCGGACAGCGGTGAAAAGGCAATGCCCTCCATCGCAATAACCTCTAGCCCCGCATCGGCCAGCAACGCCGTTACTTCTTCGGGCGTCAGGAACTTGTCCCAGTCATGTGTCCCACGCGGCACCTGCCCCAACCGCTCGGCGGCTTCGATCAGGAACAGCTTGGAGGCAGCCGTCCGGTTCGGCGTTGAAAGGATCATCAGCCCGTCGGGCTTCAATCGCGCAGCCAGTTCGCCCACAAAAGTTGCCGGATCGGTGACATGCTCGATCACCTCCATCGATGTCACAACATCGAATTGGCCCAACCGCTGCGCTGACAGCTCACCCGCGCGATAATCTATCGATAAACCCGATTGCGCCGCATGCGCCTTTGCTGCCGCGATATTCTCCGCAGCTGCATCAACCCCTGTAACCGATGCACCGAGACGCGCCAACGGCTCACACAGCAACCCCGCCCCACAGCCGGCATCAAGCGCAGCCCTCCCAGCTAGCGGCTTCATCGCAGTTTCGTCGCTGCCGAAATGCAGGTCGATCTGCCGACGGATGAAGCCCAGCCGCACCGGATTGAGCTTGTGCAGCATCGCGCTCGAACCTTTCGGGTCCCACCAGTCCGCCGCCAGCGCGCCGAAATGCGCGGCTTCATTTGGGTCTATGGTAGTTTTTCTGTTCGCAGCTTGGCTTGCCTTTGTCATATCCTGTCCCTATCAGCGCCGCTGTTTGTAATATAGCCCTTTCACGCAAGGTTCCTATGGCCCGGATAGTCATGAAATTTGGCGGCACCTCGATGGCGGGGACCGAGCGGATTCGCCGCGTGGCGCAGATTGTGAAGCGCCAAGCCGAAAAGGGTGACGAAGTCGCCGTGGTCGTCTCTGCCATGTCGGGCGAAACCGACCGGCTTGTCGGCTTTTGCCGCGAAGCCAACCCCCTTTACGATCCGGCCGAATATGACGTGGTCGTCGCATCGGGCGAACAGGTTACGTCAGGTCTTCTCGCGATCACCCTGCAGGCCCTGGGCTGTAAGGCGCGCAGCTGGCTTGGTTGGCAATTGCCGATCCACACCGACGATGCCCATGCCAAGGCGCGCATCGGCACTATCGACAGCGAAGCCCTGCTCGCTTCAATGGCCGAAGGTACTATTGCCGTTATCCCCGGTTTCCAGGGGCTGACCGACGACAACCGCATAACCACGCTAGGCCGTGGCGGCTCGGATACGTCGGCGGTCGCGGTTGCCGCCGCAATCAAGGCCGACCGCTGCGACATCTATACCGACGTCGACGGTGTTTACACCACCGACCCGCGCATCGTAAGCCGGGCGCGCAAGCTGAAGGCAGTCACCTACGAGGAAATGCTAGAGCTGGCCTCGGTCGGCTCAAAGGTGTTGCAGACCCGCTCGGTCGGGCTTGCCATGAAGGAAGGCGTGCGCGTTCAGGTGCTCAGCTCCTTCATCGACGAAAACGCCCCCAGCGCAGATACCATCCCCGGCACGATGATCGTGACCGACGAAGAACTGGAGAATGCCCAAGTGGAACGCCAGCTGATCACCGGCATCGCCGCCGACAAGAATGAAGCGAAGATCACCCTGACCCGCGTGCCAGACCGCCCCGGCGCAGTGAGCCACATCTTCGCGCCGCTGGCGGAATCAAACATCAATGTCGACATGATCATCCAGAATGTCGGCCGCGATAAAGGCGAGACCGACGTGACCTTCACCGTGCCACAGGCCGACCTTGCCCGCGCCACCGACGTGCTGCAGAACCAGCGCGAAGCCATCGGCTATAACCGCCTGATCCCCGACACCAAGGTTGCCAAGATTTCAGTCGTCGGCGTCGGCATGAAGAGCCATGCAGGTGTCGCCTCGACAATGTTCACTGCACTCGCCGACCGCAAGATCAACATTCAGGCGATCTCGACGTCGGAGATCAAGGTTTCGGTGCTGATTGATGAGGATGAGACCGAACTGGCGGTGCGTGTTCTCCATACCGCTTATGGGTTGGATGGGGAGTGAGTTTTTAGTTCACGCAGAGGCGCAGAGAGCGCAGAGACGGTTTGCATGAAACCGATCGATGAAATTAGCAGCGATGTTATCGGTGTAGCCATGGCCATCCATCGTGAAATTGGGCCGGGTTTGCTTGAATCGGTCTACCAAGCCATATTGGCGAAAAAGCTGACGCGCCTTGGTTACGCCGTTGAAACTGAAAAGCCCTTGGGCTTTTCCTTTGAAGACCTTGAATTTCCGGCAGCATTTAAAGTGGACTTGCTGGTCGACCAGAGTTTGGTCGTCGAATTGAAATCAGTTGAGCGGATGCAACCCGTTCATTCGAAGCAGTTACTGACTTATTTGCGCCTCATGAACCTACCAGTCGGGCTACTGATAAATTTCGGGTGCGAGACCCTGAAAGAAGGCATAAAGCGCGTAGTGAACAATCACGACAGATAACTCTCTCTGCGTCCTCTGCGCCTCTGCGTGCAAACCATTTTGAAACAGGTGTTTATGTCCAAACTCGCTCACCTCATGAAACGCGGCGCCGAATTTCTGGGCTGCGACGTCGCCATAATGTGCGGCGCTATGTCGTGGGTGTCCGAGCGCAATCTGGTTTCTGCTATCTCGAATGCGGGCGGCTTTGGGGTGATTGCATGCGGCGCGATGACGCCCGAATTGCTTGATGCAGAGATTGCCGCGACCAAGGCGCTGACCAGCAAACCCTTTGGCGTAAACCTGATCACCATGCACCCGCAGATCATGGAACTTATCGCAGTGTGCACCAAACATCAGGTCAGCCATATCGTGCTCGCAGGCGGGTTGCCGCCAAAAGGTAGCATCGAGGCGATCAAGGAATCAGGCGCTAAGGTGCTTTGCTTTGCCCCAGCGCTGACGCTTGCAAAGAAATTTGCCCGTTCGGGTGTCGATGCATTGATTATCGAAGGCAGCGAGGCTGGCGGGCATATCGGCCCGGTTTCGACCAGCGTATTGGCACAGGAAATCCTGCCCGAACTGGGTGAGCAGTTGCCCATCTTCGTCGCAGGCGGGATAGGGCGCGGCGGGTTGGTGGCCAGTTACCTTGAAATGGGCGCGGCAGGTGTGCAGCTCGGCACGCGTTTCGTCTGTGCGCATGAAAGCATCGCCCATCCCAATTTCAAACAGGCTTTCCTGCGCGCCAATGCCCGCGACGCGGTGGCCAGCGTACAGATCGACCCGCGTCTACCGGTGATCCCCGTCCGCGCCCTGAAGAACAAGGGCACCGAGGAGTTCACCAAGAAGCAAATCGAGGTCGCCGGCAAACTGGACCGAGGCGAGATCGATATGGAAGCGGCCCAGCTCGAGATCGAAACCTATTGGGCAGGTGCGCTGCGCCGTGCGGTGATCGACGGCGATGTCGAATATGGATCGGTGATGGCCGGTCAATCGGTCGGCATGGTGCATGTCGAACGCCCGGTAGTCGACATCATCGCCAAGCTGGTGCGCGAGGCGGAAGAGGCACTGGCGCGCTAGACTTTATTCGGTTTCGACCCAGCGGCCATCCTTGCGGATCAACAACGCCTTCGAAACGCTGCGGTTCGCTTCATCAAAGGCAGACCCGACGTAAAATTTGAATTTCTCGTACATGGCGTCTGATGTGATGTTCGCCAGCATGATTTGATCGTCCGATGGCACCGCAGCGACCAGCCGCCCGCTGAGCGATGCATCCAGATCATCCCAGCCGCTGGCGAGAAGCATGCTGGCGACATAGTCAATCTGCGGGCTGATGACGACACCCGACGCAAAGTCCGCCGAAGATGGCAATGGCGGAAGTCCTGCGAGCACCTGCTTTTGCCCCAAGATTAAAGCGAGATCGGAACCAATACCCATATTGGCGAGATGTCCGGTGTCGATCAGCTTGCTGGCGGGACCTTCATCAGACACGAGGACTGTTTCAATCGACGCCGTAAAAGGTTCGGAAACAATCTGATTATCATCTTGATTCGCTTCTCTCAGCATCCGGGTGCGGTTTTCGGCATAGCCCTTGGAACGCACCACGAGACGCAGTCTTTCGATTTCCGCCATTTGTGCCTGGTCTCCACTCTCACCGGTCGTAGACTTTTGTTGCGGCTCGGCAGCCACCAACGCCATTTCGGCGAGCAGCATCAGGGTCACAAATGCAATGCACCGTCGCATACGTAGTCGTGCAATCATAGTTCCGGTTAGAACTTTGACCGAACGACGTCACCTTGTGCCGGACAACTAGTACAGAACTGCGATGTGGCCGCCTGGCTAAAGCGGCACGAACTGCTGTCTTGCATCGACAACACAGCCGCCGCATAAAGCACGGCATGGAAGATACCGACCAGTTAAAACCCCTCGATCCCGCTTATGTGACGGTGATGCGTATCGGGGCAGCGATTTTTGCGGCAGTTCCGTTGATCGGCGCGCTGGTTCTCGAGACGGCACAGCTGACAGCGACCGGCTTGTTCATCATCCCGGTGGTACTGCTCGCCGCATGGTTCGTTCTGGTAGTTCCCGGAAGGCGCTTCGCCCGCTGGCATTATGCTCTGGGGGCAGACCGGTTGCGAATTGTGCGCGGCTATCTCTTCTATAGCGATACCGTTGTTCCGCTGGGGCGCATCCAGCATATCGATGTCCATCAGGGGCCTATCATGCGGCGCTATGGTCTCGCCACCCTGACAGTCCATACTGCCGGCAACCACAATTCCAGCGTCAGCCTGCCCGGCCTGCGGCATGAAGATGCAGTCGCAATGCGCGAGACGATCCGCGAATATATCAAGGCGGCGCAGGGTTGAACGACGCGCATCCCGAAACCGGAGACCAAGCCGCCGAAGGCCAGCGGCTGCATCCGCTTGGCCTCATCGCCGGGCTGATCGCCGGGCTTCCGCAATTGATTTTTCCGATGTTTGCGGCGGTGTTCGGTACTGGCAGCCGCAACCGACCCGAGCTGATCCCGTTCGTGATTTTCGCGGTTTTGCTGATAAGCCTGTTCTTCCGCTGGCTCGCCTGGCTGCGCACGCATTATCACATCGGCGAAGACGATATCCGCATCGAACGCGGGATATTGAGCCGGTCGGCGCGATCCATTCCCTATGACCGCATCCAGGATGTCAGCGTCGAACAAAAGCCGCTGGCCCGCCTACTAGGCATCGGGGAGGTCAAGTTCGAAACCGGCGGCGGCGAGGGCGAGGACGCCAAGCTGAGCTATGTCTCACTCGAAGAAGCCGAGCGGCTGCGCGAGACGGTGCGCGCGCGCAAGGCAGGGCTGGTCACAAATGAAGCGACTGAATTGGAAGATGAGGTGGCCAATACTCCGCCGGTCTTTGCGATGGACACCAAGCGCCTCATCATCCTCGGCTTCTATTCCTTCAGCCTCGTTATTTTCGCGGTGCTGGGCGGCGTCGCACAACAGTTCGACTTCCTGCTGCCGTTCGACTGGTGGGATTTCAAAGACTGGATCGGGATCGCCGAAAAGAACGGCGTCGATATAACCCATATCGACCGCAGCGTGCAGATCGGTGGTGCGATCCTTGCTCTGGTTTCATTGACCGCGATCGGCTTTGCCACCGGTATAGTGCGTACATTCCTGAAGGAGTATGGCTTTCGCCTAGACCGCACCGCCAAAGGCCTTCGCCGTCGGCGAGGTTTGCTGACGCTAACCGATGTGGTGATGCCGGTCGCGCGGGTGCAGGCAGCGGTGGTGGAGACGGGTCCGATCCGCAAGCTTAGCGGCTGGCACGCGCTCAAATTCGTCAGCTTGGCGCAGGAGAGTAAGGACGAGAGCCACCATATGGTCGCACCCCTCGCAAAGCTCGACGAAATTTGGCCGATAGCGGCAGAGGCAGAAATCGGCGCCCCCGCCGCCGATGCACAAATGCAGCGCGGTCGTTTCAGCTGGTGGGTGGCGGGCATTATGCTCGTGCTGCCATTTGTCTTCGCGGCAATGGCATCAGTTGTCCTTCTGGCCGATGCATCGCCGACCAAGTCACTGCTTTTGCTGCTCATTCCTGTGATGATGCTAATCGTCGGCGCGTTCGAATGGCGGATGTACCGGCACGGAGACGATGGCGTGCAGCTTTATGTGCGGCGCGGATGGTGGCGGCAGCAGTTGACAGTTATGCCTCAAGTCCGTGTACAGAGCGTCGAAATCGCGCAAAGCCCGTTCACGCGATTAGCCGGGCTGGTAACGCTGCGCTTCGGTGTTGCGGGCGGCAAACTCGAAATGATCGCGCTACCCCGTGACACCGCCGAAGCCATCCGCGACCGCGTGCTCGCGGTTGCCGCCCCGGTCGATTTTTCGGAGATCAACCGAAGGGGTTGATCACCTGTTCCTCAATCACGCCACCATCGTCCTTGCGCAGCGACAGTTTGACGGTCTTCGCATCCCAATCGATGTCGATCTGCCCGAAATTGGGTATAGACCAGAAGCCGCCCGTGCGCGCCGGATCGGGCTCCCGATCCCGGCTGTCGCCCTTGCCGAACGACATGTTCAAAGATGAAGAGGTAAAATCCCAAAGCGGCTTGGACAAACCTTTCACGTCGCTTTTGTAGAAACCGGCGGAATGGCGGTCACCCGAAAGGATCAGCGCGTTGTTCACGCCCTTTTCGGATAGCAGGCGGTACAGCTTTTCGCGTTCGCGCGGGAAGTTGGTCCAGCCTTCGAAATTGTGCGCGCTGGTGATCACCTGCGTCGAAGACACGATGATCCGTACATCGGTAGGCTTGGAAAGCTCGTCCGCCAGCCATTGCCATTGCACCGCACCCAGCAGAGTTGCTGTCTTGTCCTCGTTGGGCAGATACCATCCCAGCGTCGGGCCTGGATCGCGATAGGGCATGCGAACAAGGTCCGACCGGAAAAAGCGGGTATCGAGCAGAATGAACTGCACCCGCTTTCCTTCTGGCCCGACGATTCGGCTTTCATAGACGCCAGGGCGCGATTTCACTTCATCGGACGCCCCCCAATATGCTTCATAAGCTTTCTCAGCATATTCCTTGAACGCGAAGCTGCCGCCAGCGTCATTGGCACCGAAATCATGGTCGTCCCACGTCGTCAGCATCGGCACCGAGCGGCGGAAACGATCCCATTCCTGCCGGGCGGAGAGCTTGCGATAGCTGGCGGTCAGCGTCGGCATATCGGCGCTCCATTGTGCGCCCGTGTCGCCATAGACATTGTCGCCGATCAACAGGAAGGCCTGCGGCTTTTGCGCGGCGATAACATCCCAATAGGCCATCGAGCGGTTCTCGTTCTGGCACGAACCGAAAGCGATACGCGTGAGCACGGTGTCGCTGCTCAGCGCAGGATTGGGGGCTGCGACGGGGAGCTTGACGGCGAGCCCGGCATAATAAGGCCGCAGCGCTTCTTGTGCTGTAATCGGTGATTTAGCTTGGCTGCTATCTTGCGACGCAGTTGTCGCGCAACCAGCCAAAGCCAAAAAGACAGGTGCTGCAATGATGTTTGGTCGAATTCGCAATTTCATGATGCGCGCTGAAGACAGGATTTTCATGACTGCATCGTGACAAAAGCGGTCGAGCAATAAAAGCGGTTTCTTCCGGCGCGTCTCAACCGAACAACCAGCCGCCGAGCAGACGGTTGAACGGAAAGGTGAAAAAGCCAGCCACCAACAGTGCGCCGATTACAAAACCGCGAGCTTGTCCTCGGTGTCGTTGCAGATCTCGGCGACGGGCGGAAATAACCAGAACCGGTACGCCGACCAGCGTAATCACCGACAATATGTGGATATAGCTGAGGCCGCCTTGATTGATCAGCCTGATGTCGAAGCTGAGAATAGCGGTAACAAACATCGAGATCGCCCAGATCCGGCCGAGTATGCGGTGCACGCGATCACCTCGTTTGAGCCACATCATAGCGGGCGTAATCACCAAGGCAATTCCGATGGTCAGCAGATGCACCCAGACCTGCCAGGGGATTTGACCCCATTGTGCCCTGCCCTTGATCACAGCAGCCAGCGCAGCAGCCAACAGCACAACCACTAAAGCCCCCAAAATGCGTTCCGAACGATTGGGTGCTACAGGTTGGTCGTAACGCGTTCCGCGTTTGCCAAAATAGTCATTCAAGAAACTGGCCAACTGCACCTCCCCCGTATAGGATTGCCATGACTAGGGAGGTTCCGAAGATGCGTAAAGCCTTGATATTTGCGGTATTGCTCGCCGGTGTGGCACTACCCGCGCAAGCGGACAGCGGCTCCGAAGTAAAGGCGCTGGTTGATGAATATTGGGCGATGTCGCTCAAGGAATCGCCGATTTACGCCAGCTCTTTGGGCGTTGACGATTATGCGACCGAAGTGGGGGACTACAGCCTGGAGGGGCGGGATCGCTTTGCGCAGGCCAGCGCCGCAATCCTCAAAAAACTGGAAGCCGTGGAAGCTAGCCAGCTGAAACCTGCCGACAAGATCGAATATGGCGTTTTGAAACGCACACTCGAAGACACTATCGAAGCCAATCGCTATGGCCAGCGCACGATCAACTTTTCCACCTATTCGGGCTGGCATCAGAGCTTTGCCGGAATGGCTGACAATCTGCCCTTTCGCAACAAGACGGACTATGAAAGCTACAATGCCCGGCTGAAGCAATATGGCACGGTCAACGACCAGTCGCTGGCTGTCGCGAACGAAGCATTGAAGGGCAAATATGTTCTCCCCTGTGTGGTCTTGAACGGGTATGAAAAAGGCATAGCAGGCCTGATCGTAGCCGACGCCGATATCCGTAAATCGCGCTACATGAACCCGTACCACCGCCGTCGGCCCGAAAGCATGAGCGAGGCCGAATTCAACAGTCTTGCCGCCGAAGCAGGCGCGACCATCGCGACGATCATCCACCCCGCATTGCAAAAACATCTCGACTGGTTTGCCAAGAGCTACAAACCCAATTGCGCCAAGGCACCGGGCGTCTCGGCGCAGCCGGGCGGCAAGGATTATTATAATTTCCGCATCCGGCAGGAAACGACCACCAACCTGAATGCCGAGCAGATCCACGAACTGGGCCTGAAAGAGGTCTCCCGCATCCGCGCCGAGATGGTCGAAGTGGCCACAAAAGCGGGTTATGAAAGCCGCGAGGCCTTTATCCAGCACCTGCGCACTGATCCGCGCTACTATGCGAAGTCACCCGAAGAGTTGATGGAAAAGGTCGCACGGGTGAACAAGACCATTGATGGCAAGATGCCCGGGCTGTTCCACCGCCTGCCGCGCCTGCCTTATGGCATCAAGGAAATCCCGGCTGAAATCGCAGAAGGGACAACAACCGCTTACTATAATCCCGGTTCGCCCGCGATTGGGGTCGCCGGATTTTACTATGTCAACACCTCCAAACTTGACCAGCGCCCCTTTTGGGAAATCCCGTCGCTGTCGGTGCATGAGGCGGTACCCGGCCACCATCACCAGATTGCCATTCAACAGGAACTGGAGCTTTCGGACTTCCGGAAAAATGGTGTGTTTTTCACCGCCTTCACCGAAGGCTGGGGGCTCTATTCGGAGCGGCTGGGCATCGAGATGGGGCTGTATGACACGCCCGCCAAGGATATGGGCCGCCTGTCCTACGAAATGTGGCGCGCCTGCCGTCTGGTCGTCGACACCGGCATCCACGCCAAGGGCTGGAGCAAGGAGCAGGCCATCGCCTTCATGACCGACAATAGCGCACTGTCAGCCGCCAATATCGAGGCCGAGGTCAATCGGTACATCAGTTGGCCGGGACAGGCGCTCGCCTACAAGCTCGGCGAACTCAAAATCCGCGAACTGCGCGAACGGGCGACCAAGGAACTTGGAAGCAAGTTCGATCTGGCAGCGTTTCACGATACCGTACTCGGCCAGGGTTCGGTGCCGCTGAATGTGCTGGAGGATATGGCGAATGACTGGATCGCGGCGGAGAAAAGCAAATGAAGTATTTTTTGAAATTCGTTTTGGCTTGCTCGGTTGTGGGAAGCGGCCCGGTAGCACTTGGCCAGCCTTCTGGCGTGATTACGCCCACCGAGCAGGTTGCAAAGTGGTGTAGCCAGATGGTTGCTTCCAAGGGTTCAGCATCATTCTTGACCACAATGCGCGTTTCCAGCTTGGTTGTAGAACAAAAAGCTATGATAACAGCGCTAGACTCACAGCAGGCGCTAATCAATTCGCGCTACGGACTGCCCCACAGTTGCGAGACGATCGATGTCAGCAAAGTAGGTGCACGCGTGGAAACCCATCGCATTCTCTTGCACCACGAAAAGTCGGCATCGACATGGGAATTTCGCTTTTACGACGGCAACCAGTCTTGGGAGGTAATCAATTTCTGGTTTCGCGATGAGGTGATACCCAAAAAGTCTGAAGTCGAAGAACAGTAGCATTTGAATTCATACCAAGCTCATGCGCCAACCCAAGATCCTCACAACGATCCGCGACTATAGCTGGGCACTGTTCCGGCAGGATGCGCTGGCCGGGTTGACGGTCGCGCTGGTCGCGCTGCCGCTGAGTATCGCGATTGCCATCGCCTCGGGCGCTACGCCTGCGCAGGGGTTGGTCACGGCAATTATCGGTGGCTTTGTAATTTCGCTGACCAGTGGCAGCCGGGTGCAGATTGGCGGGCCGACCGGGGCGTTCATTGTCGTCGTCTATTCGGTGATTGCCGATCATGGCTATGACGGGCTGGTGCTGGCGACGCTGATGGCGGGGGCGATCTTGCTGGTTGCAGGCTTTTTCAGAGCCGGGCGGCTCATCGCGCTCGTACCGGAGCCGGTTATCAACGGCTTCACTGTCGGCATCGCAATCATCATTGCGACCAGCCAATTGAAAGACTTTCTGGGACTGAAGATTGCAAACCTGCCGGCTGAATTTCTGCCGAAAATAGTGGCTCTCGCAGGGGAAGTGCCCAATAGCAGTCTCTATGCGGTGGGTGTCGCCCTGCTGGCGCTGGTGCTGATGGTCGTACTCCGCCGCTGGGCACCGCGCTCGCCAAGTCTGGTGATCGGGGTTGCTGCAGGCTCGGTGCTCGCTGCGATGGCCGCCTTACCAGTCGATACGATTGCTTCAAGATTTGGTGAACTACCCGCAAGCCTGCCCGTGCCGACGCTGCCCCCAATCAGTGCCGCCAAACTGCTCGAACTGCTGCCCTCTGCACTGATTATCGCTTTCCTCGCAGGCGTGGAATCGCTTCTGTCCGCCATCGTCGCCGACCGGATGATCGAGGGTCATCATCGCCCCAATGCCGAAATCATGGCGCAAGGCTATGGCAATATCGCCTCCGCGCTGTTCGGTGGAATGCCGGTGACCGGGGCCATCGCGCGCACCGCGACCAATGTCCGCGCGGGCGGCAAGACGCCGGTTGCGGGACTGGTGCATGCCCTGCTTATTCTAGCTATCATGCTGCTGGCCGCGCGCTGGGCCGGGATGCTTGCGCTTCCCGCGCTCGCCGCCGTGCTGATGCTGACCGCCTGGAATATGAGCGAGCCTGACAAATGGCGCGAGCATCTGCATCTACCCCTAGCGGAAAAAGTGCTGTTCTTCATGACCCTGATCCTCACCGTGGTCACTGACCTGACGATCGCGATAGGCGTGGGTGTAGCGGCTGGGCTCGCGCTCCGCCTGCTTGACAAAATCAGGGACGACAGCGGCTGGACGCCACGCGACCGTTAATCCGAACTGCCCAAAATCTCGTTCCGGTCTGCATCCAGGCTGGGTGGATCTGCATAAACCGACGCAGGCGTTGAGGCATAATGCACCGGGTGCCGTATCGAGCGATAGCTGTATCCCGCCTTCGCCTCACGCACTTCGAAAAAGTCGACCGCCTGCAAATGCGGATCGTCGAAAACGTCGGCCATACGGTTATATTTCATCGCCGGAATATTGTTGGCATCGAGCAGTTCAACCCATTCATCGGTCGTCTTGGTCGCGCTCGATTCCTCGATCGTGGCGTAGAGCTCGGTGGTATTTTCCAGCCGTGCCTTATACGTCGAAAAACGCGGATCCTGAAACACGCCGGGTCTGCCTGCCAGTTCGAAAAAACGCTCCCACTGATGGTCTGCATAGGGCACGATCGCGATATAGCCATCCTTCGTCGGATAAGGCCGTCTGCGGGGATTGATCGAACGGGTATAGGCGAATTTGCCGTTCCCTGGCGGATAGGTGTTGCCCCACAGATTTTCGACCATATGGAACCAGGTGAAGCATTCGAACATCGGCACCTGCACAAACTGCCCGCCCAGCCCATTGGCACGGCCCAGCAGCGCCGCCAGCACAGCATTGGCGGCAAACATGCCGCTGACCTTGTCGGCTACCAATGTCGGCGCATATTGCGGCCGGCCGCCATCGCGCATTTCGAACAGCGCGGCAAAGCCGGAAGCTGCCTGGATCAGGTCGTCATAGGCCTGTCGCTTGGCATAAGGCCCGTCGGCACCAAAACCGGCGCAGTGGACATAGACGATGTCCGGGTTGGCTGCCTTCACATCGTCATAGCCCAGGCCCAGCCGTTCCATTCCTGCCATGCGGACATTATGGAAGAAGACGTCCGCCTCTTTGGCCAGTTCGAGGATAGCCGCCCTGTCTTCCGGGTTTGCGGCATCAAGCGCGATCGATTTCTTGTTGCGGTTAAGGCTGGCATAAATGGGGCCTAGATCACCTGTCGGATTATCTCCCGCTTTGCGCATGATGTCACCGCCGCCTTGCGCATTTTCGACCTTTATGACCTCCGCACCCAGGTCAGCGAGTTGCAACGTGGCGAAGGGTCCAAGTACCACGGACGACATGTCGAGCACCTTGACGCCCTGCAGCGGCCCTGTCCGCTCCCCATCCCATTCCAGCTTTGGCCAACCGCCCACTTTGCTCTCCTCCAATGAATAGTCGTTCATCCTTCGATAATCGGCTATACTCTAATGTCGATATCGCAAATCAGTTATGGAGAAAGAACATGCTGCGCAAAGGGATGGTTTTTGCAGTTACTGCGACAATCGCATTGGCTGGGTGCGCTTATGGCGATGCCGACAGTGCACCTGCGCCCATCCGTGACAAGGAAGCCAAAATCCTGGCCAAGGAACTGAAAGGCAAGGTTGCAGGCGAACCGCGCAGTTGCATTAACAGCCGTGGTGTCGATGCGATCCGAATCAGCGACGATATACTGCTATACCGTGAGTCCGGCCGGCTCGTGTATCAGAACAAATTGCGCGGCCCCTGCCCCGGCCTGACACGCGGCGATGACATCATGGTCACCGAAAGCTTTAGCGGGCAGCTGTGCAGCGGAGACCTCATCCGGCTTGTCGACCGGACAAGCGGCATTCAGGGCCCTGTGTGCAGCCTTGGGAATTTTGTGCCTTACAAAAAGGCGAAGTAACCCGTCATCCCGGCGAAGGTCGGGGTCGCTGGCGGTTTACGCACCACCGGCGATATGAACTTTTTGCGGCCCCAGCCTTCGCTGGGGCGACGCACATTTACCTGACAACTACCGTCACCGCCCGGCGGTTTTGCGCCCATGATTCCTCGTTGGAGCCGAGTGCCTGCGGGCGTTCCTTGCCGTAGCTGACCGTCTGGATGCGCGAAGCATCGACGCCGAGCGAAGCCAGGTAGTTTTTCGCTGCGTTGGCGCGGCGTTCACCCAGCGCAAGGTTGTAATCGCGTGTGCCGCGTTCATCGGCATGACCTTCCAATGTTACGCGCGCATTGGGATAGCGCGCGAGCCATTGCGCCTGCGTCTGCAACACGGCCTGATCGGCGGTGTCGACATTGAAGCGGTCGGTATCAAAGAAGATGCGGTCGCCCATCTCGCCAACCGATTGCAGGAAATCTTCCTGACTGCCCGGTACAATGGCATCGCCCGTCGGCGTCACCGTGTCGCCGGTGTTGCCATAGGTGGTGTTGTCGGCGACCGGTGGCAGGTCCTTGACCTCTTTCTTGCCGCATGCGGCGAGCGCGGTGCTGGCGATCAGCAATAGTGCGAAAGTACGTGCCTTATTCGTCATCTTGATTTTCCTTTCTTGCTGCCCCGCAAAACCATTCATGGAAGCACCGGCCCCCAAGCCGGATCCGAGCCGTCGACCGGGGTCGGCAGCTTGCGTTCGTTGCGGCCCGTCAGATCCACCTGCCAGACGCTTGTTTTACCACTGTTTCTCTCTGTGCGGAAGAACTGGATGACTCGGCCATTGGGGGCCCAGGTCGGCGCCTCATCCTGCCAGCTATCGGTCAGCAACCGCTCGCCCGAGCCATCGGGGCGCATAACCCCAACCCGGAAGTCACCAGCGATGCGCGTATATGCGATTAAATCACCGCGCGGGCTCCATTCGGGCGTAGCATAGCGGCCGCCGCCATGGCTGATCCGCCGCTGGTTCGAACCGTCGGCGTTCATCACATAGACCTGCTGGCTGCCGCCACGATCGCTTTCAAACACGATCTGCTTGCCGTCAGGAGAGAAGCTGCCACCGACGTCGATCCCCGGCGCGCTGGTGAGCTTCACCGGCGACCCGCCATTGACCGAGACTTTGTAGACATCGGTATTGCCCGCAACGGCCATTGAGTAGAGGATGGTCTGCCCATCTGGCGACCAGCGCGGAGCAAAGGTCGGGTTCTTGCTCGCGGTGATCAGCCGCTGCCGCCCGCTGTCGATATCGTAGACATAGATGCGCGGATTGCCGTCCTGATAGCTCAAATACAGGATCGACTTGTAGTTGGGTGAGAAGCGCGGGGTGAGCGCGGTCGACTGGCCGTTGGTAATGAAACGGTGGTTGGCCCCGTCCGAATCCATAATCGCGAGCCGCTTGACGCGTTTGCCCTTCGGCCCGGTTTCGGCAATGTACGCGATGCGGCTGTCGAAGAAGGGCAGTTCGCCGGTCAGCTTCGAATAGATTGCGTCGGCGCATTTATGCGCGGCCCTCCGCCACTCGCGCGGCGGGACGACGAAGCCAAGACGGGTGAGCTCCTGCCCGAAATTGACGTCGTAGAGATAGCAGCCAACGGTCAGATTACCGTCGCCGCCGACGCGGACAAAGCCCTCGACCAATTGCTCGACATTGCGGCCTTTCCAATAATCATATTGCGGCGCGGTAACTTCCTCGAGCGTAATAGGACGGATACCAGCCGGACCCTGTGGCTCGAACAGGCCCGAATTGCGCAGATTGGCTGAAATCACTTCGGCAATCTGGCGACCGAGCGTCGCGCTGTTGCCCGCCGGGGTATCTGCTGCGTTGGGCGCGACCAAAGCGGGCACCGCGATGCGGCGGACTTTAGTTTCGACGTCAACCTCTATGAGTTCGGGTTCATCCGATGCGATCGTAGGCGTAACTTGGGCTCGGATCGTCGTAGGCAGCAAAGCCATCGTCAACAAAAACACCCATGCCAAAATTGAAGTTCTCTGTTTCATAGTTCGCCTACTTAAAGTTTACCTTCAACTGCACTTTGTGGTTTCGCCAGACATCATAATCAGCCGGATCAAGATTATAGGGCGACGCCGCTTGTAAACTATCCAAAACGCACTTTTTCATTCGATCGACTTGTGCTTGGTTTTCAGGTGTGATGCCTTGAACATCATAGACGTTAGCATCGATGAGTTTAGCCGCCTGACTGATGTTCAGCGCAACAAAAACACGGAGCGACGAATTGTCGCTGGTTATTGGCGCGCAGCGCTGAATTAGCGGTCGTACCTCTGCTGCAATCGTTACGCTAGTGGCGGAACGAATTTGTGTCGCTGACTTTTCAGCAAACGTTCCCTGTTTAGGCGAAGTGCCCGTCGTCGGCTTCGGATTGCTGCCCGCACCCTTGACCGCATCCTCAAAGCTTTTGCTGAAGGGCTTGGGCGTGGCCTGCTTAGGTTGCGTCGCCTGCTTCGGCTTCGGTTGCGCCGCCGCCTGTTTCTGCATTGGTTTCGGGGTCGGCTTTGGTGCAGGTTTGGGAGTCGGCTTTTCAACCGCCTTCGGCAGCGGCTTTTCGGGCGGCTTTTCCACCTTCATCACGGGTGTCGGCTCGGGTTCTGCAGGCGCTGGTTCGGCCGCGCTTTCGGCTGGCGCAGGCTCCTCAAGCACAGGATCGGGCGCGGTCGAAACATCGGCGACCTCACCCACCAGCGATACCGAGATAGGCTGCGGCTTGGTGATGCGGTCGGCGGTAAAGAAGGCACCCAGCGCAAAGGCGCCGAGCAACAGCGCATGTCCGCCAACGGCAGTGCCAAATCCTATCCTTTCCGCACGATCCATCGCCATCAGGCTATTCGTCCTCCGATGAACCCTGGGTGACCGGCGCGGCGGCAGCGGTGGTGACGAGGCTGACCGAATTGAGGCCAACGCGGTTGAGTTCGCCCATCACCTTCATCATCTCGCCATAGCTGACCGTGGTGTCCCCGCGCAGCATGATCTGACGCGGATTGGCGGCGTCCTGCTCCGCGGCAATCACTTCGAGCTGCGCCGACAATTCGCCTGCGCTCACAGGCGCGCTGTCGATGAAGACCTGCCCTTCCTTGTCGATCGAAATGTCGAGCGGTTCATCCTTCTGGTCGAGCGGGTTGGCGCGGCTTTCGGGCAGCTCTACGGGCACGCCGGAAACCAGCAAGGGTGCGGTGACCATGAAGATGATCAGCAGCACCAGCATCACATCGACAAAGGGCGTAACGTTGATCTCCGCCATAGGCGCACGGCGGCTGCCGCGACGGCCGCGACGAGAGGATCCGCCGGAGTTGATATTCATCGCCACGGGCTTAGCCCTCCCGCTCCAGCTCACGGCTCAACAGGCCGTGAAAGCCATCGGCAAAGCGACCCATGCGCGCTTCATATTGGTTCAGGCGGTGCGAGAAACGATTATAGGCGATCACCGCGGGAATCGCCGCAAACAGACCGATCGCTGTCGCAAACAGCGCTTCGGCGATGCCGGGCGCGACCACCGCAAGCGAGCTGTTCTGTTCGGCTGCAATCGCAGCGAAGCTGCGCATGATGCCCCAAACTGTACCGAACAGCCCGACAAAGGGCGCAACCGCACCGGTAGTGGCCAGGAAATTCAACCGGTTGGCAAGTTTTTCGCTTTCCGCCGCAATACTCGAGTCCATCGCTGTTGCCAGACGCTCACGCGTTCCCTGCCGGTCGGGGGTTTTCACCGCGGTCGAACGGCGCCATTCGGCGAGGCCTGCGGCAAACACTTTGGCGATCGGTAGGTCCGATTTGCCATGCTGCTTGAAATAGCCGTCAACATCTTCGGTGCGCCAGAATTCGCGTTCGAAGGCTTCGCTCTGGTTGTTGATACCCCGGATTTTCAGGACGAAGCTAACAATGATGGTCCACACCCAGATGCTGGCCAGCGCAAGGCCGATGATCACCGCCTTCACGACAAGGTCGGCGTCCAGAAACAGCTGGATGGGGGAAAAGCTTGCGCCCTGGCTCAGTATCAACAAATCCATTTGGTTTCTTTCTATCCTCGGCTTCCCGCCTTGATGCCTTCAAACGCCTCCAGCCATTCGCGCGGCTGGCGGCGCGCGCGACCCTCTGGCGTCAGAAAGGCAGCGGTGACTTCTGCTTCAGTCAGCACTTGGTCGCCGCGCATGACTCTCTGATGAATGACAACGCTTGCCCCGCGGATTTCCTCGACGGTCGAGACAACAAGCAAGGCATCGTCAAAATGCGCCGGCGCGCGATATTTGATGTGCAGGTCGGCCACGGCGTAGACCCCCTCCCCCCCTGCATAGGCCGCCTGTTGGTTGATCCCGGCAACGCTCAGCATGTCTGATCGCGCACGTTCCATGAAGTGCAGATATCGGCTGTGATAGACGACGCCCGAAAAGTCGGTATCCTCAAAATAGACCCGCACCGCAAACAGGTGGCGGGGCCCATCAAAATGGCCGTGATAGGGTTGCGTCCCGTTCATTGCAGAGCGGCTTAACGCATGGATTCCGCGACAGGAAGAGGGTTGGGACGGTTTGTGCACAGTTTGTCGTGCGTGGGACTCGCTTGGTCAGCAAATTTTGGTGCGCCCCCTGCGGTGTCGCAAGGCGCAAAGGGCCCACGCAAATTTCGCGCGCAGCGCACTCAAAACAGGACAGACAAATTTCATCGAACCTGAACAATAAAGCTGCGCTTCGGGCAGTGATAACATCTTCATGTCTTCGCGCCTTGCAAGCCCGCTCGCGGGCTTGCCCCAATCATCCGAGGCTATTTGTCAAACAACCCGTCCTGCGCACCAGTCGGCGGCGTGATGCCAAGATGCTTCCAGCCAGGACCGTTCAACTGCCGACCCCGCGCAGTGCGCGCGATCAGGCCGAGTTGCAGCAGATAGGGCTCAACCACATCCTCGATCGTATCGCGCGGTTCGGAAAGCCCCGCCGCCAGCGCCTCTACCCCCACAGGGCCGCCGCGATAGATATCGGCAATCATCATCAGATAGCGCCGGTCCATCGCATCGAGGCCGAGATTATCCACCTCCAGCCGGTTCAACGCGGCATCGGCGATTTTCGCGGTGACCAGTGTTTCACCTGCAACATTGGCGAAATCGCGCACGCGGCGCAGCAGCCGGCCGGCGATGCGCGGAGTACCGCGCGAACGCTTCGCCACTTCGCGCGCACCATCGGCGGCAATTTCAAGATCGAGCAATTTTGCTGCGCGGGTGACAACCAGCTCCAGCTCGTCATGGGTGTAGAAATTGAGCCGCACCGGAATGCCGAACCGGTCGCGCAAGGGCGTGGTGAGCAATCCCTGCCGTGTGGTCGCGCCGACCAGCGTGAAGGCCGGCAGGTCGATGCGCACCGACCGCGCCGACGGCCCTTCGCCGATCATAATATCAAGCGCGCGATCCTCCATCGCCGGATAAAGGATTTCCTCAACCACCGGATTCAACCGGTGGATTTCGTCGATGAAAAGTACATCGCCTTCTTCCAGATTGGTCAGCAGCGCCGCCAGATCGCCTGACTTGGCAATCACAGGGCCAGAGGTCGAGCGGAAACCGACCCCCATTTCCTTCGCCACAATCTGCGCCAGCGTGGTCTTGCCCAGCCCCGGCGGGCCGAAGAACAGCACATGATCGAGCGCATCTCCACGCGATTTCGCCGCCTCGATAAAAACGCGCAAATTCTCCCGCGCGGCCTGCTGGCCGATAAATTCGGTCAGGCTTTTGGGGCGCAGCGCGACATCGATGTCTTCAGGCTTGCGCATCGGGGTGAGGTGGGGGTTATCGGTCATTTGGATTGCTGGTCAAATCACTTCCACATTTGGAACAGGTTTTTTCGGCCCAAATTTTAGGAAGGCCATAGAAAGGGACTGAACCAAACATTGGCCCACCAATATATCGGAACGCGGGACTTTTCCCACATCTTGGGCAATTCACCATCGTTATCGCAAAAACCAACGGCACGCCTATCATAGCGGGTATAAATGCGAACGATCTCGCCGATGCTGGGCCCACGAAACCAACGAAAACGAAAGTACAAAAAATCAACAACCACGCTCGATTCAATATCCGAGCCGCAGCATATGGACTTTTTCCTGACAGAAAACTGCTCACTTCGCCGCCCTCTTCAGCGCCAAGCGCACCAGTGCATCGAGTGTCGCCCCGTCACCCAATTCCTCAAGCGCAAGCGCAACCGCACCCTGCGCCTCGCCGGGTTTGAAGCCGAGACCAGTGAGTGCTGCAACGGCATCTGCGACGTTGTTATTCCCCGCCTTGGCAGCCGCCGCCAATTTCGCGCCACCACCGATACCCGCCATCGCGCCGACCTTGTCACGCAGTTCGTTGACGATGCGGCTGGCAAGCTTCGGGCCGACGCCATTGGCACGCGCGACCATCGCGCTGTCGCCATTGGCGATCGCAATGGTCAGGTCATCGGCCTCGAGTGCGGAGAGGATTGCGAGGGCCACTTTTGCGCCCACCCCTTGGACGCCAATCAGCAGACGAAACCAGTCGCGCTCCTCGCGGCTAGCGAAACCGATCAGCCGCTGGTCATTCTCGCTCACCAGCATTTCGGTGAAGACCGTCGCGAAATCGCCCGCACCGCCGAGCACCGCCAGCGTCCGCGCGCTCGCCTGCACCAGATAGCCGACGCCATTCACGTCGATCACCAGGCTGTCGACGCCCGTTTCATCGATGCGGCCATAAAGTTTTGCGATCATGTCGCTCTCTTAATCACGTTAAACGTGATTGTCGAAGGGGTATTTCCTGTTTTGTTCCAAATCTTACGGTGCGCAGGAATGCAGAGGTTATGCCATTTGTTTCACGCAAAGGCGCAAAGATAATGAAGGGCACGGCGCAGCCAATCAATGTCACATAGCCTAAGGCGAACGCTACAATTGGATAAAGGGCTTCGCCCTTATTTTCCTTTGCGCCTTTGCGTGAAAAAGACCGGCACTGCGTCTCGTCCGAGCATTAACGGATATGGTGTGCGTGCGTCACTGCAACCGCCAGCGCATCCGCCGCATCCTCACCCGCCAACTTAAGCCCCGGCATCAGAACGCGGAGCATCGCGGCGATCTGGTCCTTGTCGGCCTTGCCGGTGCCGACCACCGATTTCTTGACCAACCGCGCGGCATATTCGGTAACCGGTGTGCGGTTGCGCGCCGCGCCGAGCAACACCACCCCGCGCGCCTGCCCCAGTTTCAGCGTCGATTGCGGATTCTTGTTGACGAACACTTCCTCAACCGCTGCGCAATCAGGTTTGAAATGGTCGAGGACCGCGCGGAGTTTTTCGTCAATCGCCACAAGCCGATTGGCGAGCGGCATTTTCGCGTCGGTGCTGATTTCGCCATTGTCGATATGGCTGAGGCGGTTGCCTTCTTTAACGATGACACCCCAGCCGGTGGTGCCAAGGCCAGGGTCCAGACCGAGAATGATCATCAGCCCAGCTTCGCCATAACCTCGTCAGAGACGTCATAATTGCCCCATACGGTCTGGACGTCGTCATCGTCTTCCAGTGCGTCGATCATCTTCAGCAATGTTGCGGCGTTGGCTTCGTCCACCTCGACCAATATCTGCGGCTTCCAGGCGAGCTTGGCGCTTTCGGCTTCGCCCAAAGCCGTTTCCAAGGCCTTGGAAACTTCGTGCAGCGCATCCATTGCGGTCCAGATGCTGTGTTCTTCGTCACCGCTTTCAACATCTTCTGCGCCTGCTTCGAGCGCCGCTTCGAAAACGGTATCGGCATCGCCAACGCTGGCGGGATAGGTGATCAGGCCCATGCGGTCGAACCCGTGGCTCACCGCGCCCGAAGCGCCCAGATTTCCACCATTCTTGCTGAATGCGGTGCGCACATTGGTCGCGGTGCGGTTACGGTTGTCGGTCAATGCCTCGACAATTACGGCAACGCCGCCCGGGCCATAACCTTCATAGCGGATTTCTTCATAATCCTCGCCGCCGGCCGCCGCTGCCTTGTCGATCGCGCGCTGGATGTTGTCCTTGGGCATCGACTGCGCCTTGGCTGCGTTGACCGCGAGGCGGAGGCGCGGGTTCATGTCCGGATCGGGCATACCCATTTTCGCCGCAACGGTGATTTCGCGGCTGAGCTTGGAAAACATCGCCGAGCGCTTCTTATCCTGCGCGCCCTTGCGGTGCATGATGTTCTTGAACTTGCTATGGCCTGCCATGGCTCTCTTCTTTTCGGCTGAAGGTGATTTGAAGGCGCGCCCTTACATCAGGAAACGCGCCTTCGGCAAGCCGCGAAGCTTATCCCAGTTTGACCGCCGTACCTGAGGCACTGACCATAAGCATCGAACCCTGTGCACCCAGCACTTCATAGTCGAGGTCGATGCCGATGACGCCGTCGGCACCCAAGGCGCGCGCCTCGTCGGCCAGTTCCTTCAGCGCGGTTTCGCGGGCGTCGCGCAAGCTATTTTCATAGGCACCCGAACGGCCACCGACAATGTCGCGCACGCTGGCGAACAGATCCTTGAAAATATTGGCGCCAACAATGACTTCGCCGGTCACAACGCCCAGATATTGGGCGACAGGACGGCCTTCGACGGTGGAAGTGGTGGTCATCAACATTGGGGAGACTCCTATTTTGAACTAAGCCCTTATGCCAATCCCAACGCCGATTTGTAAGTCTCCAAAATGGCTTCCATTTCCTGACGGTCATGGGTTTCCATTTTGCGAAGGCGGACGATCTGGCGCATGATCTTGGTGTCATAGCCCTGGCTCTTCGCTTCGCTGTAAACGTCGCGGATATCGTCGGCGATGCCCTTTTTCTCTTCTTCCAGGCGCTCGATGCGTTCAATGAAAAGGCGCAACTGGTCGGCGGCGATATTGCCTTCGGACATTCTGGTCTCCTGTGGTGTTTGGTGGGGCGGGAAGCCCCGAATCGATAATGGCTGCGATTAGCCGCAGTGCCGGTGCCGCGCCAAGACTTTGTTCATTCGGGTGGGAAAGGCTGGCGTTTCCCGCCCAGCTTATGGACGACGCCGCGCCGCATCACAAAATCGACTTTCTCCAGTGCCGTTACGTCCGCCAATGGATCGGCCGCTATTGCGATGATATCGGCATCGCGGCCCGGCGCAATCACGCCGATGGGGCGGTCGAGTTCGGCGGCATTGTCGGCGGTAGCGGATTTGATCGCCTGTGCTGGCGTCATGCCCGCCTTGACCATCAAGGCAAATTCCTTGGCGTTATCACCGTGCGGGGCGACGCCACTGTCGGTGCCAAAAAGGATGCGAACCCCGCCCTTGACCGCACGGGCCATACTTGCCGCATGCGCTGCCGCAGCTTCCTCAGCCTTGGCGAGTTGCGGCGCAGGTGCATCACCGCGCCGCGCCTGTGCCAGCGCGGCAATGGGTGCAACCGCTGTCGGAACAAGCGCGGCCCCCTCGGCCTTGAATAGCTTCACAGTCTCATCGTCGATGAAACTGCCATGCTCAATGCTGTCCACCCCGGCGCGAAGTGCGGCGTCGATGCCTTCCTTGCCATGCGCATGGGCGGTGACCTTGCGACCAAAGCTGTGGCCGGTATCGACGATGGACTTCATCTCGGCGTCGGTCATCTGTTTGCCCAACCCGCCCGCAACATTGGAGCGAACCCCGCCGGTCGCAGCGAATTTGATGACTTCCGCGCCTATGGATATCTGTGCACGAACTGCGCTGGCGCAGCTATCCGGCCCGTCGCAGATGTTGGTGCGTTCGGCGGCGACGGCATGCGTGAAGACGCGGTTCAGCCCGTTGACGCCGCCATGACCGCCGGTCACCGACACCATCGTACCCGCTGGTATGATGGTCGGGCCTACAATCACGCCATTGTTGATCGCATCGCGCAGCGTTGCCGTGGCGCGGCCCTCACCGCCGAGGTCGCGAACGGTGGTGAATCCCGCCTCCAGCGTCAACCGGGCGTTATTCTGGGCAATGACGAAAACATCTTCGACATCACGGCTTGGGCCTTCCAGGCGGCTGCGCAGCAGATTGTCATCGCTGGAAATATGAACGTGCATGTCGATCAGTCCGGGGAGGACAAACTGCGTCTTGAGATCAACGAGCCGTGCGTCAGCTTCTGGCGCGACAAAGCCATCGCGCACTTCGGCCACCTTGCCGTCGCGCACAATGATCGTCGATGCGCCGCGCGGAGCCTGCCCAGGCTGGTCGAGCAGTCGTCCGGCGTGGATATAGGTCGTGCTGCCAGACTGGGCAGCGAGTGGTGTGCTCGCCAACAGCAAAGTGGCCGCCAGAATTGCGCGCTTCATAATTTCTCTCCCCCGCAGATTCGATTTTACAAGGCTAGTTGTGCGCGGCGTTTTTCGCCAAGCTTTTTTCCATACGCTGCAACTGTTCGGGCGTCGCCTCGCTCTGATATTTCGCCTTCCATTCCGCAGGTGGCATGCCATGGATCAGGGTGCGCGCTTCTTCCTTCGAAAGCTCTGGCTGCGCCTCCATCACCCAATCCGCAAGGCAATTGCGGCAGAATCCAGCGAGGCCCATCAGTTCAATATTCTCGGCATCGTGGCGGTGCTGCAAGTGCGCGACCAGCCGCCTGAATGCCGCTGCTGCTGCCTGATCACTAATTTGCATAGCTATGCTCCCTTCCCGTTCCGGTTCCTCCCCGTTATGGGAGGCAAGAGAGACAAAATCCAGAGCGCGAAAGAGCCTTCCCAGATGCAATATCATAAGCCGCGCATGCGCAAAGTCCGCATTCTCGCCACTTTGGGCCCGGCAAGCGACACGCCAGAAATGATCGAAAAGCTGTTCCGCGCCGGGGCTGATGCTTTCCGCGTCAATATGAGCCATGGCGAACAGGGCGAAAAAGCCCAGCTGATCGCTAACATCCGCGCGCTTGAGAAGGCGTACAACCGTCCAACAACGATCCTCGTTGACTTGCAAGGGCCTAAGCTGCGCGTAGGCACATTTGCGGGTGGCAAGGTGGAACTCAAGACGGGCGAGCCCTTCCGTCTCGATACGAACAAGAAGGCAGGGGACGCAACGCGCGTCCATTTGCCGCATCCGGAAATCTTCGCCGCACTCGAAATCGATACCCGCCTGTTGCTCGACGACGGCAAAGTGGTGTTGCGCGTCACCGACATCAGCCCCGACCATATCGACACCAGAGTCGAGGTTGGCGGCATGCTCTCCGACCGCAAGGGGCTCAATGTCCCCGACGTGGTAGTGCCAATCGCCGCGCTGACCGACAAGGACAGGTCCGACCTTGCATTTGCGCTCGAACAGGGCGTCGATTGGGTGGCGATGTCGTTCGTGCAGCGACCCGAGGATGTGGCGGAGGGCAAGAAACTCATTGGTGGCAAGGCGGCCTTACTCGCGAAAATCGAAAAGCCCGCCGCCATTGGCCGGCTGGAAGAAATCCTCGAAATTGCCGACGGCGTGATGGTCGCGCGCGGCGATCTGGGCGTCGAACTGCCGCCCGAACAGGTTCCGCCGCTGCAGAAGAAGATCGTCTCAACCGCACGGCAAATGGGCAAACCGGTAGTCGTAGCCACACAGATGCTCGAATCGATGATTGTCTCCCCCACCCCGACCCGCGCCGAAGTTTCGGACGTTGCGACTGCGATTTACGATGGTGCCGACGCGGTGATGCTCTCGGCGGAAACAGCAGCGGGCGCATGGCCGATTGAGGCAGTGTCGATCATGGACCGGATCGCGCAGCAGGTCGAAGGCGACCCCGATTTCTTCAAGCGCATCCATTTCACCGAAACACCCGCCGATGCCACCACCGCCGACGCGCTGGCCGAGGCGAGCGGGCGGATCGCCGACACGGTCGAAACCAGCGCGATTGTCTGCTTCACATCGTCCGGATCCACCGCACGTCGCATCTCGCGCGAGCGGCCATCGGTACCCTTGCTGGTGCTAACCGCTTCGCGCTCGACCGCGCGGAGGCTCGGCCTGCTATGGGGCGCCTTTGCCGTCACCACCAAGGATATTGGCAGCTTCGAGGAAATGGTCGCCAAAGGGAAACGCATGGCGCTGCGCTATCATCTGGGCAGCGCGGGCGCGCGACTGATCATGATGGCGGGCGTTCCGTTTGGCACACCGGGTTCAACCAATGTGCTCCATGTCGTCCGCCTGACCGGAGACGAACTGAAGGGGCATTAAATAGGGACTGTCCCTATTTATGGCAGCAACAGGCTGCTGTCCCCATAGCTGTAGTAACGATAGCCCTGCGCGATGGCATGGGCATAGGCTGCCTGCATCGTCTCCAGCCCCATCAGCGCGCTGACAAGCATGAACAAGGTCGATTTGGGCAAATGGAAGTTTGTCATCAGCCCGTCGATTGCTTTGAAACGGTATCCCGGGGTGATGAATATCGCTGTGTCTCCCTCAAAAGGCTGAACCAGCCCGTCCTCGCCCGCCGCACTTTCGAGGAGGCGGAGCGAAGTGGTGCCGACCGCGATGATGCGTCCGCCCTTGGCGCGCAAGGCGTTCAACCGTGCCGCGGTCGCGGCGTCGATTTGCCCCCATTCGCTGTGCATTTTGTGCGTGTCGGTATCGTCGGCCTTAACTGGCAGGAACGTACCCGCACCGACATGCAGCGTAAGCGTTTCATGGCCGATACCTGCCTCCGCCAGCGCTGCCATTAGTCGCGGGGTGAAATGTAGCGATGCTGTCGGCGCCGCTACGGCTCCCTCTTTTTCTGCAAACATTGTTTGATAGTCGCTGCGGTCTTGCGCGTCGGTCGGACGCTTCCCCGCTATATAAGGCGGCAACGGCATTTGCCCTGCACGTTCGAGCAGCAGTTCGACCGGCTCTTCACCTTCAAAGGCCAGAATGAAACTGCCATCCTCCAGTCTTTCCTGCGCGATAGCGCTGACATCGGCCGGGAATTCGATCCGGTCGCCCGCGCGCAACCTTTTGGCGTTGCGGATGAAAGCCTGCCAGCGGCGCAGATCTATCCGCTTGTGAAGCGTTGCGCCAATCCGGGCCTCATCGCCCTTAAAGGTGCGACGCACGCCTTCCAACTGGGCCGGGATCACCTTCGTGTCATTGAAGACAAGGCAATCGCCCGCGCGCAGCCGCTGCGGTAGATCGAGAACCTGCGCATCATGCATCGAGCCGTCGCCCGAAACGCATAACATCCTCGCCGCATCACGCGGCGACACCGGTCGAAGCGCTATCCGCTCGGGCGGAAGCTCGAAATCGAACAAGTCTACGCGCACAATGGCTTTCTGGAGCGCTGGTTCAGTTCAATGGCTTGTTGAGGTCGCTCAGCGTAACCGGCGCGTCAATGGGAGTGGCTGGCTTCGCCACAGCCGCGAAATCCGGCAACGGCACATTGTCTGCGGCGATCGACGCCTGCAAAATCCGGTCCGGCGTCGCCGGCGGCTCTCCACGCTGGATAGCATCGACATATTGCATGCCTGCAATCACCCGCCCGAACGCAGTGTAATTGTTGTCGAGGGCGAAGCGCGGCTGAAAGCAGATGAAGAACTGGCTGTTCGCGCTATCCACACTTGCGGCACGCGCCATCGATACCGTTCCTCGCAAATGCGGGGTCGGGTTGAATTCAGCTTTCAGATCCGGCAGCGGCGAACCGCCGGTACCAGTCCCCGTAGGATCGCCGGTCTGCGCCATGAAACCTTCGATAACACGATGAAAAACCACGCCGTTGTAAAAGCCCTGACGCGCAAGCGTCTTGATGCGTTCGACATGCGCGGGAGCCACCGCCGGGAACATTTTAATGCTCACCCGACCGCCGGTCGACAGGTCAAGATGCAGGACATTCTCCGCCTCATCGATGACCGGAGCAACTGCGGGTGCAGCGGCTGGGGCCTCTGCTGTTTGTGCGAATACAGTCGAAACGCCGAACAGCGTAACCAACAGAAAAGTAACAAAACGAAACATGCTGGAAGACTCTCCTGTCGAACCATTTGTAGTAGATTGGCGTCTCCTTAGCCATTCGTGCTGTCCTTGTCATGAACGAAGAATAGCTATGCCAAAACGGTTGCCAATTATACGATTAGACGACAAACAAGGGCAGGAGCCGTTATTGGTCTAAGGGAGATACAGATGCGTAAATTTCTATTGGCAGGCGTTGCCGCCAGCATGTTCGCGATTTCGGCTTGCTCTGACAAAGGTGCCGATGCGGATGGCGATGGCAAAGTGAGCGCCGACGAAGCGCAAAAGGAATTGTCGCAGGGCGGCGCAATGGCGATGAAGCCCGGCATGTGGGAAGTCAAAATCAGCTTTGACAGCATCGATGCCCCTGGCATGCCCGAAGCCGCGAAAACGCAGATGACCAAGGCAATGGGGAGCGGCATGTCCGTGAAATCCTGCCTCACCAAAGAACAGGCCGAAAAGCCGGGAGCGGATTTCTTTGGTGGAGATGCCAGCGCAAACTGCACATTCGAGCAGCTTGACCGTTCGGGCAACAAAATGAGTGTCCAGATGACTTGTAAGCCGCAGGACAAGATGGTCATAGCCAGCAAAATGGAAGGCAGCTTTGAAGCCGAAAGCTATTCGATGACGATGGAACAAAAAGCATCAGGCACACCGATGGGTGAAATGACCATGAAGGGCAAGATTGATGGCAAGCGTCTGGGCGACTGCCCGGCTTGAGCCATGAATATGCGTAAAACCTCAATTCTCGCCATATTGGGTGCGGCAATGACCGTAGCGGCATGTTCCGACAATTCGGACGTGAACGGTGATGGCAAAGTTTCGCGCAATGAGCGCGCCGATGAAATGCGGCGTGACGGCTATCTTGCCATGCAGCCGGGGCGCTGGCGCACCAGCTTTGCCTTTACCGAGATTGACGTCCCTCGGTTGGGCAACAAGGAAAAGGAACAGATTAGGGAAGAGCTGTCGACCGGCGCATCGGGAATATCGTGCCTGAGCGAAGCCAATGCCGCGCAACCCGGCCCCGACTTTTTCGGCGGCGAAGGTGCGGAAGATTGCAACTATCGCAAATTCGACATTGCCGGAAATCGGGTCAGCATGCAGCTAAGCTGTGGCATGGGCAGCATGGGCAAGGCCGATATGGATCTTGACGGCACGGTCGGTGATACCGAGTTCCGGTTCGACACCAAATTGGTCGTCCATGTTCCCATCGCTGGGAAGATCAAGCTGGATGGCACGATGACCGGGAAGCATGAAGGTAGCTGCAGGGGGGACGAGTGATCGTCGCTAAAGCAGCGATTGCACTAGCCATAGCGGCTTTGGCATTCGCTCCAATCGCCAGTTCTGCCGAACCTGTTTTGCCAAGGCCCGCGGTCGTAAGGATCGATTTCGACAGTAGCAAGATTTTGGCGTCTCGGGCTGATGGGGAGGCTGGCGTCCGTGGTCGCGCCGTGAGCGCGAATGATCCGGTTCGGGTTGCTTCGATTTCGAAACTGGTAACGGCAATCGCGGTGATGCGACTTGTCGATCAGGGCCGCATCGATCTGGATCGGGATATTTCAGAGTATCTGGGATTTCAGATCCGCAATCCGGCTTTTCCGGATCAGGACATCACGCTTCGTCACCTCATGACCCACACATCGGGCGTGCGCGACAAGATTGACTATCTGATTCCACTCGATGGCCAAGTCGAGGCGGTGATGACGAACGCGGCGGCGTGGGATTCAAAGCACCGCCCCGGCATCTATTTCAGCTATGCCAATCTGAACTCCCCAATCATTGCGGCGACGATTGAGGCTGCGACGGGTGAGCGGTTCGACAAGCTGGTTGCAAAGACTGTGCTTGCTCCGCTGAAAATTGACGCCTGTTTCAATTGGGGTGCGGGGTGCAGCCCCGGTCGGCGGGCACAAGCGGTGACATTGCTCCGTACCAACGGCGATCTGGCACGCGACGCCGCTATCAAGGGCTCAGATCCGTGCCCTGTCCTCGCCGCCGCCGACGGCAGTTGCGATCTGCGTCGCTACCCGCTCGGTAGAAACGGCTCCTCTTTCAGCCCGCAAGGCGGCTTGCGCATTTCAGCAGATGATCTGGCAAAGGTCGGGCAACTTATGTTGAATGGCGGCCGCCCCCTGCTTTCAAGCAAAGCCTTTGCTGAAATGACACGACTGCAATGGCGCTTCAACGGCGTGAATGGTGACGATGACCGGGGCTATTTCAAGGCCTATGGGCTGGGCGTGCATATCCATGAGGATTCCGCTGGCGCTTTATGGATAGGCCATGTCGGCGAAGCTTATGCTCTGCGCGCTGGCCTGTGGGTCAATCCGGAAACCCGGAAAGGCTTCGCCCAATATGTAACCATGGTCCCCGCAGAAACACCTATCGGCCATTGCCTTGAAACCTGTCCGTGATAGTCTTCACGGAAACAGGGAGGAAATCATGAACATCGGACGATTCTTGCTCACCGCTTCTGCGGCCCTTGCCGTGATTGCGACACCAGCAGCGGCAAAGCCCGATTATGCGGGCGATGTTAAAGCGGATTATGACAAGTCATTGGGCGCGCTTTGGGACCATTTCCATCGCAACCCCGAACTGTCTTTCCGCGAGTTCAAGACCGCAGCGCGGATGGCGCAGGAGTTGCGCGCTATCCCCGGAATGGCGGTGACTGAAAAGGTCGGGCAAACCGGCGTGGTAGGCGTCCTCAAAAATGGCGATGGCCCCGTGGTATTGGTCCGCGCCGATATGGACGGGCTGCCGGTGCAGGAACGGTCCGGCTATGCCAATGCCTCGACCGTGCGTCAGGTTGGCGTCGATGGCCTTGAGATGCCAGTGATGCACGCCTGCGGCCATGATGTACACATCACCTCTCTGGTCGGAACGGCTCGCCAACTGGCGCGGATGAAAGATCGCTGGAAGGGCACCGTGTTGTTCATCGTTCAGCCCGCCGAAGAACGTGTCGGCGGTGCTGCCGCCATGGTCAAGGACGGGCTCTACACCCGCTTTCCGAAGCCCAATTATGCGCTGGCTTTCCACGTGGCCGCCGAACTGGAAACAGGCAAGATTGCCGCGTCGGAAGGTATCCAATATTCGTCTGCCGACAGCGTCGACATTCGCGTTCCCGGCATCGCAACGCACGGCGCGGCACCGCACCTCGGTCGCGATCCGGTCTATATTGCATCGCAGATCGTGGTTGGTCTGCAATCGATCATCAGCCGCGAAAAGGGCCCGCTGGAACCCGGCGTGATTACGGTCGGCGCCTTCCATGCGGGGCAAAAGCACAACATCATTTCCGAATATGCTGACCTACAGGTTACGGTGCGTGCCAACAGCCAAGAGGTGCGCGACCAATTGATTGCGTCGATCGAACGCGTTGCGGTTGGTATCGGTCGCGCCAATGGCCTGCCCGAAGATAAACTGCCCATCGTCAAGGCTACCGAGACTACGCCGGTGACTGTGAACGATGCCGCGCTCGCCCGCCGCCTCAATACGGCCATTGGTGACGCGCTTGGCAAGGATGTTGTCGTTCCCTTCCGTCAGACCAATATGGGTGCCGAAGACTTCGCCTTCTTTGTCGATCCTTCCTTTGGCATTCCGGGCTATTATTTCGGTGTTGGAGGCACCAATCCCGAATGGATCAAGGCTGCAAAAAATGGCGGCCCGCCGGTTGCCGGGCATCATTCGCCGCTGTTCAAGATCGATCCCGAACCATCGGTGCGTCTGGGCGTAGAGGCAATGACCGCCGCTGTGCTCGATTTGTTGAAGCCCGGGCAAAATTGACTTAACGCCTTGGCGGCAAATCGGCTCATTCCGTTTATCATAGCGCTGCTTCTGTCGACGTTTGCGATAGCAGCAGCGTTCTACATGGGAACCAAGCCATCTGACGACGCACTTTTGGTCGCGCGCTGGACAGCGCGGGCGGCATTGCCGATATTCCTGCTCACCTATTTGGCGAGCAGCGTTTACCGGCTTACGCCGAATGACGTGACGCGGGCGCTGTTGCGGCAACGGCGGCAATGGGGGCTGGCTTTCGCGCTGGCGCACAGCATCCATCTGGTCGCGCTGCTGATAAACATAACCCTCTATCGTCCGCGTCCGCTGCTGTCGCTGGCGGGTGGGGCGTTCGCTTACCTATTCGTCTATCTGATGGCGATTACCTCGACCGACGGATGGAAGAGACGACTAGGACTTCGCTGGAAGCAATTGCACAGCACAGGCATGCACCTGACCTGGGCGGTGTTTCTTGTCGGTTATGGCAGCCGGGCCTTTCATGCGGACCCGGCCTACCATCTCGAGGGGCGTATTTTTGCGCCGCTGTTGTTGGCTGCGCTCGCCATTCGGCTTTGGGCCAAATTTGGGAGAGGGCGGCGAGCGCAGCCAGTCTGAGATCAGGCTGGTTTGGGGGTCTTGCGTCCCTTGGCCACCAGCGCCTGTAACTTATCCTTTACGGCGAGCTTCATGCGTTTCAGCCGCTGGATTCGGGCAAAACTCGGCCAGTTGCTGCGCATTTCGGCGCGCAGCTCTTCATCGAGTTTCTGGTGATATTGCATCAGGCGGAATGTTCGTTCCGACATGTCTTTCTCCTCTTGAACAGTTGGTGTTCAATCGGATGTTCCGATGCCGGGAAGAGGGTATTCGGGGGAAACAGGGACCGCACAACCCAAGCACCGGAAACATCCGATGCGGCCGACATCACGTTCCTTCCGAAGAAGCGAGCGCCAGAGGGGCCCGGTCCGCATAAGTAAATTAGAGTGATTCGCTCTTTTATTGCAAGCAAAACCGGACACGGTTCGTCGAAATAAAAGCGCGGTCAGTCGCGCAGCAATTCGTTAATCGCTGTTTTCGAACGGGTTTGGGCATCGACCCGCTTAACGATCACGGCGCATGCGAGGCTTGGGCCAGGCGATCCATCGGGCAATGGCTTACCCGGCAACGCACCGGGTACAACGACCGAATAGCTTGGCACGCGACCAACAAAAATCTCTCCAGTCGAACGGTCGATGATCTTGGTCGTCGAGGACAGGAACACACCCATCGCGAGAACCGCCCCCTGTTCGACGATGACGCCTTCGACGACCTCAGAACGCGCGCCGATGAAGCAATCATCTTCGATGATAACAGGCCCAGCCTGCAGCGGCTCCAACACGCCGCCAATGCCGACGCCGCCCGACAGGTGGACATTCTTGCCGATCTGCGCGCAGCTGCCCACGGTCGCCCAGGTATCGACCATGCTGTTTTCATCGACATAGGCACCGAGGTTCACAAAGCTGGGCATCAGCACCACACCCTTGCCGATATGCGCGCTATGACGCACAATGCTGCCTGGAACGGCGCGGAATCCCGCATCGCGGAAACGGTTTTCGCCCCAGCCAGCAAATTTCGACGGAACCTTGTCCCACCAATGCGATCCACCCGGACCGCCGGGAATGGTTTCCATGTCGTTGAGGCGGAAGGAGAGCAGCACGGCTTTCTTCAGCCACTGAATGACCTGCCAGCTGCCATCGACCTTTTCCGCCACGCGGCGCTGGCCGCTGTCTAGCAAGCCCAGCGCCTCGACCACAGCTGCGCGCACTTCGCCGCCGGTGCCGATGGTGATGCCGTCGCGCTCTTCCCAGGCCTTTTCGATGATCGCTTGCAGTGCTTCGGTCATTTCTATTCCTTTTCTCCGGCCAGCCAGCTGGCCACATCTGCTATTTCATGGTCGACATAATGCGGGCGTGCATCGCCAGATTCGGCATCGCCGCTATGATTAACCCAAATGGTCGTCATCCCCAACGCTTTGGCCGGTTCCAGATTATGCGCCGAGTCTTCAACAAACAATGCTGACGCCGGTTCGATACCCATCTGTGCGCACAGTGCATGATAACTGTCCGTCGCCGGTTTCGGCTTGTGCGCCATCCGGTGAATATCGAAGATATCTTCAAAAACCCCGTCAAGACTGCGCGCAACCAGCACGCGCTGCGCATACGGGGCATCGGCATTGGTGAATATGAGCTTTCGGCCCGGTAATGCCTCTATCCCCGCCCGCAACCGTTCGCACGGCTGCAACAGCGACATGTCGACATCATGGACGAAATCCAGATAGCCGTGCGGATCGACGCCATGCTCTGCCATCAAACCGCCCAGCGTCGTGCCATATTTGCGCCAATAATCATAGCGTATCTGGTGCGCGCGTTCCTGATCGACCTTGAAATAATCTTCGACATAAGCCGCAATACGATTCCGCACCTGCTCCATGATATTATGCTCGGGCGCATAGAGCGTCAGATCGAGATCGAATATCCAAGTATCGACATGAGGAAGCGGCGGGGCCATCGCGGTCCCGTTAACTACAGGTGTCAAATCCCGCAAGTTTCATCTGTGTTAATGGTGGCGTAAGCGCTGCCGTGGCAGTATCACTAACGGCATATTGGGGAGTGAAATGGCCACAACAGATTCCAAAGCAGGCACAGGTCGATACATTGCAATTGGCACATCAATCGTTTTTGCGCTGACATTGTCAGCGTGCGGAAGCGGTGGTGGTGGCGGTGGGGTCGGTTCGACACCCGCGCCGCCGGCTGCAATTGTGCCGCCTGCTCCTCCACCACCTCCACCGCCACCGCCGCCACCTCCCCCGCCAACGTCAAACTTCAACACCGTTGAGTATCAACGATCAAATGGTGCCGCCCAGGCGCAGGCCATTTCCGCATATAATGCAGGGGCGTCAGGCACCGGTGTGATTGCAGGCGTGATAGACAGCGGTATCGACGTCGACAGCCCCGAATTTGCCGGAAAAATCCATGCCCAGTCGGCCGACTTTGCGGGAACACGCGGGTTGCAGGATGAGGGCGGTCACGGAACTGCCGTGTCGTCGGTACTATTAGGCGCCAAAAATGATCTCGACACGCATGGCGTCGCTTTTGGGGCGACTTTGCTGGTGTTGCGCACCGACACTGCCGGGAGCTGCGCCAATACCGATCCCGATGCCGGTTGTACGCACAATGACAATAATATGGCCCGCGCTGTCGACCGGGCGGTTGCAGTCGGTGCACGCGTCGTCAACATGTCGCTGGGCGGATCGCCGATGAATTCCACATTACGTGCTGCCGTCGACCGCGCGACTGCCGCTGGCGTTGTGTTTGTAATTTCGGCTGGCAATGAATTTGATACCGATCCGACTAACGCAATCAACCCCGATCCTATGGCCCTGACCGCTCTGGATCCGATAGCGCGCGGCCAGATCATCATCGCTGGCGCGACCGATTCCAGTCAGCAAATTTCGGCATTTTCCAACCGCGCTGGTACCGGGCAGAATTTTTATCTGACCGCACTAGGCGTCAGGGTGCGGGCACCTGACGAAACAGGCACCCAATTCCTCTGGAGCGGCACCAGTTTCTCGGCACCCATTGTGTCGGGGGCTGTTGCATTGCTGGCGCAGGCATTCCCCAATTTGACCGGCAGGCAGATTGTCGATCTCCTGCTAACAACCGCAACTGACCTTGGGGTAGCGGGAACCGACAGCATCTTCGGCCGCGGCGAACTCAATCTGGCGCGGGCCTTTCAGCCACAGGGGCAACAATCGATTGCGGGCACGCCGGTTCCGGTTCCGACCGGACCAACAGGTGCACTGTCCGGACCGATGGGGGATGCGACCGGCAGCGGTGGCCCCGAAGCGATCGTCCTCGACAGCTATGGTCGGGCATTCCGTGCCGACTTCTCTGGTACGATGAGGGTCGCACAGCGATCGCCCAAACTCGCCCCGGCATTGGCTTGGGGAACTGAAACACGGATCGTCGCCAATCCCAATCTGGCCGTGACATTGTCGGTCGCACAACGACGCGACGGTGTGGGTCCGGATCGCCTCGATCTTAGCCCCCGCGAACGGGCACAAGCACGCGCCGTCGCAGGCTCGGTCATCGCCAGACTGGGCGCCGACCGGCAAATGGCCATCGGAATCGCCCGCAGCAGCGGCGCTCTGATCGACCAGATGGCGGTCGACCGGGCGGCCTCTTTCATCGTCGCCGATTCCGCACGAGAGTCAGCCGGTTTCTATGCCAAGCCGCAATCGGCCTTTGCCTATCGCCAGCAATTCGGCACCATAGGCTTGACCGTTAGCGGTGAAAACGGCGCAGTCCGTGTGTGGTCGGATGTCGACGGCGACCCGCTGCGCAGCCGCTATCGCGGCTATGGTTACCGCTTGGCGCGGGTTGGTTTGGACCGTTCGATCGGAGCTATGCGTCTCGACCTATCCGGCGCGCTGCTGGACGAACGCGAAACAATTCTTGGCGCAACCGGGAATATGTGGACCGGAAGCGAAGGTGCGAAAAGCTGGTTCGCGGATGCCAATGCAAATTACAAATTTGCACGCAACTGGGCGATCAACGCAAGCTACCGGCGCGGATGGACCCGCATGGCAGCAGGGGGCCTGCGCAACAGTACCGACTGGCTCGAAAGCGACGCTTGGTCGTTTGACATTACCCGGCTCGGTCTGTTCGGATCAAATGACAGCCTTGCCTTGCGCTTAGCCCAGCCCTTGCGCGTACGCAGAGGCGGCATCAACCTGTCGCTCCCGGTCAGCTATGACTATGCGACTTTGACCGCCAGCTTCAGCCGCCAATTTGTGTCCCTCGCCCCCACGGGACGTGAGCGCGACATTGAGGCGGCCTATGCGACGCCCTTTGCCGGCGGCTATCTGTCTGCGAATGGATATTGGCGCAGCGAACCGGGCCATATCGAGGCAGCTTCGGACGATCTGGGCTTCGCGCTCCGCTTCAACCGCAAATTCTGAACGGCCATAGTGGTTTTCAGCGATATTGCCTCCGCTGCAAATGGGATAACCGCGTTGATTGGCATCAACTTCGTTACATTCGCAGCCTTCGGCATCGACAAGATGAAGGCCGAAGCCGGGCGGTGGAGAATTGCGGAATCGACCTTGCTGATGATCGCGCTGGCCGGTGGTAGCCCGGGAGCCTATGCAGGCCGCGCGATCTTTCGACACAAGACCCGCAAACAGCCCTTTAGCGTCCAGTTGCACGGCATTGCGGCGCTGCAGGGCCTTATGCTGGCGATCGGCGGTGGCTGGTGGTCGGCCGGCTAAATCCGGCGACCGACGAGCAGCGGCATGGCGCCGAAGCCGATTTGCCCCAATAGTCCCAGAATTCCTGGAATTCCGAACAATTCTCTGAACCACAGGTCAGCGGATTGATCCAGAAGCAGGACCGCCAAACCCCGTTCGGCGAACATTAACGTCGCAAATGCCGTCACGCCCATCGTCAATTGCTCTGCGGCGGAATTGATGGCCTCTCGTGGCACCAGCCACCGGGCAATGAACCAGCTGACCGCCAGCATCACGGGCAATTCGACAAGTACCGCATTTGTTGCGCCCAATGCTGGCGCAATCCAAAGGGTTCGAACTGTCCCCAGCAGAAATGCGACCGCAAAAACCAGCGCGAAATAGGCAAGCCCTGCCCTTATCGCCTTGGTCATTCCGGCCATTGAAACTCGACCGAAGTTTCCCCGGCATTACTGCCGTCAGGATGAAAGCGGCGCTCGCTGATGATACCCTGTCCGTCGCTGTCGACCAGCACAACCGTACTGCACCGCGTTCCATAAACAGGGGCATTGATGAAAATCGGGACGCCTCCGTCGTCAAGCAAGCTCTCATCGCGGAGCATTTCGAACAAGTCAGCGGGCGCACCGTCCCTTGCGGCCCAGTCCGACAATGCCATTTCCGCAGTGCTGCGTCGCGGCCAGGGCTCTCCGGGATGACCGTTCGACAGGCCATGAATCCCGGCATCGAGCAATTGTCGTTGCGGCTGCGGCAGGTTCGACAGCAGCACAGTCTCGCCGCGCCTGTACAATAGCAAATTGAAAGGATTATAGCCGGGCAATGCGTCCATGAGCGGTGCGCGACCTTCGGCGAGCCAGTTTCCGACCAACGCCCCGCGCGAGGCCTTTGTCGGGTCTGGCCCGTCCGGATTGCGAATGTTGGTGACAACAGCCAGTCGCCCGTCGCTCGACACGCCCAGCCATCCACCCCCCGCCTGCCGGTCGCGCCCCGCGATTACATGCGGTGCTTCGCTCCATCGATGGAGCGGTTCTGCGGCACGTGCATGAAATTCATCGCGATTGCCCGCCAGGGCAAGCTTCCAGCGTGGATGGCAATCCACTGCGATAGCGACGACACACATGCCATGGGCTATGGCGCAACAGGCTCAGGCTTTCGAGCCTTTTTGCAAAATGTCGCGCTTTGTAGTGACAAAAAGCCAGCCCAAAATGGTAGTTGCCAAGACCATCACAATCACCGCACTATTGATACCCGCCCAGACAAGCTCACTGCCGTCGCTATGTTTCATCGTTCCGCCATAAAGCGGGCTCAGAAAATGGGCTGCAAGGAATCCGGTCGTCACCAGCAGCGCAAACAGGCAGGCCTCGCGCAAACGGTTCTGCCGCCACACCATCCAACCGAGGTAGAGCGCAATCATGCTATGCGTTATCAACTGCCATAAATTGTGCAGCCGCGCATGGCCCGGCCAATCCGGGTTGAACACATGGGTAGAGCTGATTTCAAGGATCGGCGTCAACAATCCGAAAGTCAGGATGGCAAGCGTGAAGAGCAATTTTCGAACCACGGCACATTATTCCTTTCGCCAGGCTTTGAGGGAATTGCACATCGGCTAACTCTTATATTGACGCTGTCAATATAAGGCCGCATGGACTAGCACATGTTAGAAGATACCGAACGCCAGTATCACCACGGGCGATTGCGGATTGCCTTGCTCGACGCTGCGCGCACGATTCTGGATCATGAGGGCGTGGACCATTTAACGATCCGGGCCGTTGCGCGACTGGCGGGCGTGTCACACGCCGCCCCTGCCAACCATTTCAGCGACCGAAGGGCTTTGCTGACAGCTTTGGCGATGCGCGACTTTTACGATCTGACGTGGCGAGTGACGCAAGCAGTTCATGCCAGTGAAGATGGTACCACCGACCGGTTGCACCGCATCGCAGGAGCCTTCCTCGATTATGCGTTGACTTACCCGCACCGGTTCCGGCTGTTGTGGCGCGGCGATCTGGTGAACATGAAGGATCCTGATCTCGAAACGACGATGAACAGGCTTTATGAAAAACTGCTCGTAGCAACCTCGCTCGATGCTTCAGGTAAAACGAATATAAGTCGCGCCATTGCGTTCTGGTCAATGGTGCACGGTTATGTCGCACTGCGCATCGATGCGATGTTCATACCGCAAACTGACGAGCGTACCGGCGAGCCTCGTTTGACTGCGATGATTAACCTGCTGTTCGCCGAGGAATAGTCAGTTAATCGACAGCCAGATCGGCTGCGCGATATGGTTGAATGAGGCTGCGCGCATCCGGCCAGTCGCCTGTCAGCCAGCGCGACCAATCCGCCTTTGCCAATATTGCTGGCACCGATGCTGGTGCCTTTCCGCCTTCAACCGGATAGAAGGCTGCCGAAGGCTCGGTTGTTAAAATTGCGAAGACCGGCATGTCGGTCAAATCGCGCCAGATTCCGGCTACGGCAAAACATTTAGCGGATGTCAGTCTGCATGTTTGCGTTGCTTTGGATCGGCCAGCGGGCAGGAGAAATTCCGTCATCGGTACAAGGCAGCGAAGCTCGCGATGTCGTAAACTCCCAACCCAGAAAGGGCTACCGAGGTTGCGCACAGAAGATACCCAGCGCATCTGGCCAGGTGCTGTCATTTCCGGGGATTGGCCAGGCGTAGGATAACCCCAATGCATCGGACGCATCACCTTGGCACCGGTGCGACCGGATAGAACAACGACCGGCGCGAACTGTCCTACCGAGACTTGCCCACCCTGCCATGGATCGGGCCCGGCATGCGCTCCAAAAGCCTCTGCAATGTCAGCCGAGCAGGTGTCCAGTTGATAGGCATTCATGGTCGCGACATCGGCCAAGCGGGATTTTTCCGCAAGTGCGACCTGGGCCGGGCACGCACACTAATCGTTATCGCTGCGGCTTTCTGACCTGCGATCAGTCCCGGAGCGCCTGTCGCCGGTAAAGCGACGGTCATTTCCAGAACGACGCTCAGGCCCTGAATATGCGGGGTCACTATATTGGCGGCGATCGCCACCCGATCGCCGGTCAGAGGTACTCCTCCGACCGCTCGCGTTTCGGTTTTCGCTGTCATCACTCATATGCCGCTCCTCATCCCAGGGCTAAACTGGAGAGTTTCCAAAAATTGCAGGCGACCTTTTGTGTTTCTTGTAACTAAGCTGCTAAATCCAAAGATATAGTAAATTGTAAATTCGCTTTGATCAAAATCAAGGACGGCTGGAATGCAGCAAGGCATGACGAACCTGTCAAAGTTGAACGAGGTTTTGCAATGTCAGATCTGTCGATTTTTCCTGTCGCAGTATTTAGCGGAATGGTGCTGTCTTTTGCGGTCATCATGCTGTTCGCGGTGTTGACCGACAGGGATCCCAGCAAAAGCTAAAGCATTTTAAGCGCATTTAATATTCGACCCGGACGGTGACCGCATCTCCTGCGGTCAGGCCTTCGGCCTTACGAACTGCTGCCTTGACCGGAAGCAGATAGCCGCCGCTTTCCTTGCTGGGAAAGACCGACGTCTGCCAGTTGGTGTCACCGATGGTCGCCATAACGCGAATAGAGCCCCAACCGCGCCGCTGCCCGCCCTCCAGCCGCCGCATAAGCGCGGTGGTGCGGATCGCTTCGGCCGTTTCGCCGTCAATGGTCAGGAAATACCAGTTCGCCGGAGCTTCGGCGCTAGTCCAGATCCAAAGTTCCGCGGTGATTGTAATAGTTTCCGCGGTCACTATGCCTTCCGTCGCACCGGAATCGGAATATTGCAGATATCTGCCCCACCCGCAGGGGTGATAAAGAATGGATCACGCCGGTTGGCGCGCGCATCGGCATAAGCAGCAAAACTGGCACTTTCGGTGGAGAGATATTCAAAGGCGGGCAGATCGGCGATTTCGTTGCCGAGGCGCACCGAGTTGATCGGAACCCGCTCCTCCTCCTTTTCATAAAAGCCTAGCGGCCCGGTTCCGCGGGGCAGGCTGGAAAGATGCTCGATTCCCTCAATCACCCGCCCGACCAGCGCAATATTGCGATCCAGATGCCGCGGGGCGTGGCCGATGACGGTGTAGAGTTCTGCACCTGTGCCAGTGTCAGGCGATAAGTTGCGGCCCACGCCGACCATGCCGTAGCAGTGCGTTGGCCAATTGCGTTCGCTGTCGGGCGTGCCGACCCCTGCGACCGGGAATCCTTGATGAAAGCTTGTCCATCGCGAGACTTCATTTGGTGGAACAAAAAGTCCGTCTAGCGCACGCGGACGAGCTAGCGACTTTGGATAAACATAGTCAGCCTCAGACACATTCGCCAAACCCTCAGGCAAAGCCTTCTTCTCGGTCGGGTCGCCCCATTGGGTGACATAATTGTCCTGCACCCGGACGACGGCGGTCCCGTCCCACCACTTCGCCGCCGCCAGCTTGCGGATATTGCCGATCCAGCCTTGGCTGAACGGCGGTGGCATCAGCTGGATGACCACGCGGCGGGAATTGCCCTTGGCATCAGGCGCAAGGTCCATCACCAGCAGGTCCGACGGCGCAATCGCTACCCATTCCTCCGCCTTCGCTTTGGCAACGATTTCGGGCGGTGACGGATATTCCGGTTTCGCATCCTCGGCGGAAAGCGGGAGCGCGGCAAAGACGGCAGCGCATGCGAGCAACATAGGCTTTTTGATCATCTGCACCTTATTGCAAAGCATCGGCGCTTGCGAAAGCAACATTCTCACGATAGGGCGCGCCATCCAGGATGCGGAGACGTGGCCGAGTGGTCGAAGGCGCTCGCCTGGAAAGTGAGTATGGGTCAAAAGCCCATCGAGGGTTCGAATCCCTCCGTCTCCGCCATTTCATCCAAAGCTGCTGTCGACTTTAGCCCTAGCGAAAAGGGGCCTCAATCATCGCGGCGATCACCTTTGCCGCATGTTTTAGCGTCGCGCCCGATTGCCACATGCGGTGCGGGCGGGATTTGTCAGACAACTCGCTCTCGCGCGATGCCAGAATGGCACCCAAAGTGGATCCCAGAAAAACAAAGCGCTCATTCTTTTTCGCTGCTGGCATTTCGGGCATCAACCGACGCAAGTGTTCAAGGCAACGCTGGTAACCCGTGTTCCAACGCCCCTCGAGCGAATCCATGAAGAAGGCGCGGTGCGAAAGGCCGAGCAAAGTGAAAAAGCGATTGAAGCTCTCGTCTCCCGGATTTGCGTCGGGATCGAGCGAGGTTTCTATCATGCCTTCGATCACTTCAGCGACAGAATGCGGCCCGCCCTTTGCTTCGCATGCATCAAGCCAGGCATTTCGGCGTATGTCGATTGCGCAGGCACCATCGACGATGAGTTCGCGAACCAAAGCCTCTTTCGATCCGAAATAATAACCCACCACGGCATGATTTTTCTGGCCCGCAGCCTCTGCAATCTGCCGCACCGTCACACCATCAATCCCGCGCTCGGCAAACAGGCGCAAGGCCTCTGCTTTCAAATGCTCCGCAGCATCAGATCGCACTTTCGGGGCGGGATCGGCCATCGCTAGAACCTAGGCTTGACTCATATTTACGTCAACTGCATTATCCATTTGGATAATATTGGAGAGGATTCGTTGGAGATGATCGACGGCGTCGATCTTGCAGCACTCGAACAGTGGATGGATGGGCAAGGGCTTGGAGAGGGGCCCATTGCCGATGCCACCACATTGGCGGGCGGCACACAGAACATTTTGCTGAGGTTCAGCAGGTCTGGCCGCTTCTATGTCTTGCGCCGCCCGCCACCCGTTTTGCGCGCCAATTCGAACGAAACCATGCGTCGCGAAGCGCGTGCGCTGGCCGCACTCAAAGGAAGCAACGTTCCGCACCCCGAACTGATAGCCGCGTGTCCCGAAGAGGATGTCATCGGAGCATCTTTCTATCTGATGGAGCCGATTGAAGGGTTCAATGCGACGCAGGGGTTGCCTGCGCTTCACGCAAGCGACGCTGCGATCCGGCACCGCATGGGGCTGGCGATGGTGGAAGCTATCGCAGCACTCAGCCAGGTGGATTATCACTCGGTCGGTCTCGAAGGCTTTGGCAAGCTCGACAATTGGATCGAGCGGCAGGTCGGACGCTGGGCATCACAATTGGCGAGCTATGAAGAAATGCCGGGTTGGACCGGGCCCGAAGCGATACCCGGCGTGGACAAGATCGCTCAGTGGCTCGATGCACATCGTCCGAAAAACTTCCAGCCCGGTATCATCCATGGCGATTTTCATTTTGCGAATGTGCTGTTCCGCAACGACAGCGGCGAATTGGCGGCGGTGGTCGATTGGGAATTGTGCACCCTTGGCGATCCGCTGCTTGATCTCGGTTGGCTGGTGGCGACCTGGCCGGAGAATGACAACCCGCACGCAACCGACGTGGCGATCACCCCATGGGAGGGCTTTGCCACACCTGACGAACTGGTCGCTCACTACGCGGCGCTGACCGGTCGCGATCTGTCGGACTTTGACTGGTACGCGGTGCTCGCCTGCTACAAGCTGGGCATCATCCTTGAAGGCACCCATGCCCGCGCCTGCGCAGGCAAGGCGCCCCGCGAAACCGGTGATCGGTTGCACGCTCACACCATCCACCTCTTTGAACGTGCGCTGCGGCGCATCAGCTGAAAGGAATATCCTCTATGGCCAACGACACCGATTTCACCGGCAAGCATGTGCTGGTCGTCGGCGGATCAAGCGGGATCGGCAATGGCATCGCACATGGTTTTCGCGAACGCGGGGCCAAAGTGCATGTCTGGGGCACTCGCGCAAATGCCTCCGACTATGACCCAGCCGATGGCTCCGACCTGAGCGGGCTGGGCTATACCTGCGTCGATGTCAGCGATCCCGACGCGATCGAAGCGGCAGCTGCCCCCTTCGATTCCCTTGACGTGCTGGTGCTTTGCCAAGGCACAGTCGTCTACAAACGCGGCGAATTTGAGCGTCCCGGCTGGGATCATGTGATGGCGGTCAATCTCGACAGCCTGATGCACATTTCGCGCAAATTCAAACCGCAGCTGCTCGACAGCAAAGGCAGCGTCATCATCGTCAGTTCGATTTCGGGGCTGAAGGCCAATATTGGCAACCCGGCCTATGCTGCTTCCAAGGCAGGTGCGATCAGCCTCACCAAGACTCTGGGGCAGGCTTGGGGCCCCGAAGGCATCCGCGTCAACGGCCTCGCGCCCGGCCTTGTCGATACCAAGCTGACCAAGGTGACAACGCAAAGCCCCGAACGGCTCGCCGGCGCGCTCGCCAATATCCCGCAACGCCGCATGGGCCTGCCTGTCGACATGGCGGGCGCGGCCATTTTCCTAGCATCCCCGCTCGCCTCTTATGTCACCGGTCATACGCTGATCGTCGACGGCGGGCTTTCCCTCTGAAAGGACTTTCCCATGGATTTCGAACATAGCGACAAGGTCAAAGGGCTTCTTGCCCAAATTCAAGCTTTCATGGACGAGCATGTCTATCCCAATGAGGAAGACTATCACCGTTTCGTGACCGACCCGGCCAATATCTGGAAAGAATGGCCGAAGATGGAGGATCTGAAGGCCAAGGCGAAAGCACTGGATCTTTGGAACCTGTTCCTGCCGCACGAATATGGCGAATTCTCGCCCGGCCTGACCAATCTGGAATATGCCCCGATTGCCGAGCTGCTCGGCCGGGTGCCTTGGTCGAGCCAGGTGTTCAACTGCTCCGCGCCCGACACCGGCAATATGGAAGTGCTCGCCAAATATGGCTCGCCCGAACAGCAGGAAAAATGGCTCAAGCCGCTGCTAAACGGGGAAATCCGGTCGGCCTATGTGATGACCGAGCCGCAGGTTGCTTCGTCGGATGCGACCAACCTCGAACTGTCGATCACGCCCGATGGCGACGAATATGTCATCAACGGCCGCAAATGGTGGATTTCGAACGCGATGCACCCGCGTTGCGACATCTGGATCGTGATGGGCAAGACCGATTTCAACGCCCCTCGCCACGCCCAGCATTCGCAAATCCTGGTCGAGCCCAGCACTCCGGGCATCACCATTGTTCGCCACCAGACCGTTTTCGGATCGCATAATTCGCCGGGCGGCGAATCCGAACTGCGTTTTGAAAATGTCCGTGTTCCCAAGGGCAATCTGATCCTCGGCGAAGGCCGCGGGTTTGAGATTGCGCAAGGCCGCCTCGGGCCCGGCCGCATCCACCACTGCATGCGCTCGATTGGACAGGCACAGCGCGCGCTTGAGATCATGGCGCGCCGCGTCGACAGCCGCGTCGCCTTCGGCAAGAAGCTAGCAGACCAGTCTTCGATCCGGCAGGATATCGCCAAAAGCTTTTGCGAGATCGAAATGTCACGCTTGCTGACGCTGAAGGCCGCAGATGCAATGGACCGCTATGGCAACAAGGTCGCAAAAGACCTGATCGCCGCGATCAAGGTGGTCGCTCCGCAAATGGCGCAGACCGTTTGCGATCGCGCGATCCAGGCGCATGGCGGGATGGGCGTCTCTGACGATACGCCGATTGCGCGTTTCTTCACGCTGAACCGCTTCGTGCGCATCGCCGACGGCCCGGACGAGGTGCATATGAGCCAGCTCGGCAAGGCGAAAATCAAAGAATATGTCTCGATGAACGAGCGTTGAGGAGAGGCACATGGCATCGCTTTTTGACCTGACCGGAAAAGTCGCGCTCGTTACCGGCGGCAATAACGGCATCGGCCTTGGCATGGCCGATGGCCTTGCCGCGCATGGGGCGACGGTAGTCATCTGGGGCACCAATGGCGAACGCAATGCAGAGGCGGCTGAAAAGCTGCGCGCACATGGCGGCGAGGTTCGTTCGGCACAAATTGATGTGTCGGATGAGGCCGCCGTCGCCAAGGGTGTGGCCGATATCATCGCCGAATTCGGTCGGCTTGATCAGGCCATCGCCAATGCCGGCATCTCGATCTCGCGCAAGGGACTGTTCGACATCAGTGTTGAGGATTTCCGAAGGATTGAGGACGTCAATATCCACGGCGTGCTCTTCACCTTGCGTGAGGCAGCACGGCATATGATCGAGCGGCATAAGGCGGGCGATGGGGGAGGCTCGCTGGTGGCAATCTCGTCGACTTCGGCCATCCACGGTGCGGCGCGCAACGAACATTATGCCGCGACAAAGGGCGCGGTCGTCGCAATGGCCCGCGCGATGGCGGTCGAGCTCGCCCGCTATGGCATCAGCGTCAACAGCGTACTGCCGGGCTGGACCCGTTCGGGTATGACGGCTGGCTTGCAGGAATGGGACAAGTTCAACGAAGCAGTGATCAGCCGCGTACCGACCGGCGACTGGCTCGATGGCTCCGATTTCGCGGCCATCGCGGTCTATCTCGCCAGCCGGGGTTCGCGCAACCACACTGGCGACACCATCGTTATCGACGGGGGCTACACCATCTACTGAGGTTTGCGAGGGAGAGAGCGATGGGCAGGATCAAAAGCGGCGAGCGCACACTGACCACAGCGGAGTTTGACGAACGCGCCCGGCGCGCGGCGACCGTCATTCAGGATTTAGGGGTCGAAGCGGGTGATGGCATCGCGCTCTATTTGCGGAACGACATTGCCTATTTCGAGGCGGCTTTCGGAGCGGGGATGCTGGGCATCTACCCCGTACCTGTTAACTGGCACTACACGCCGGATGAGGCCAATTACCTGCTGACTGACAGCGGTGTGAAGCTGCTTCTGATCCATGCCGATCTTTATGAACCGATCAAGCAAGCAATCCCGGCTGGCCTGCAGGTCATCATCGTCGAAACCCCGCCCGAAATCCGCGAAGCTTACGGACTAACCGAGACCCCTCAGCCTGAAGGGCTGCCGCGCTGGCATGAACTGGTCAATGCGGCAGCCCCCTTTTCGGGCGAGGCCGAAATGGCGCCAAGCACCATCATTTACACATCGGGAACCACCGGTCGGCCCAAGGGTGTGCGCCGCGCGGCCTTCACGCCGGAACAGGCCGAGGCGGTCAACACGATGCTTGGCTGGTCTTATGGCTATACCGATGTGCTGGCCGGGAAGCGCGATCCGGCGACGATCACCACGGCGGTGATCGGGCCGGTCTATCACAGCGCCCCCAACGCTCATTCGTCCTTCTCGATCCGCGTCGGCGCCAATGTCGTCATCTGCCCGCGTTTTGATGCCGAGGCGCTGCTCGCTCTCATCGAAAAAGAACGCATCACGCACCTCAACATGGTGCCGATCATGTTCAACCGGTTGCTGCGTTTGCCCGAAGAGGTGAAGCGCAAATATGACCTGTCCAGCCTCGAATATGTCACCCATGCCGCCGCGCCCTGCCCGCCGCCGGTCAAACGTGCGATGATCGAATGGTGGGGGCCGGTGATCTGGGAATATTATGGCTCGACCGAGATGGGCAATGTCACCTGCCTGTCGTCGGAAGAATGGCTCGCGCATCCAGGTTCGGTCGGGCGGGTACAGCCCGGAGTGACTTTGCGCGTAGTCGATCCTGAGGGAAATGACGTGCAACCGGGAACAATTGGCGAAGTGATCGGAAAGGGCCGCCACGGCACCAATTTCACCTATCAGAACTCGCCCGAAAAGCGTGCTTCGATGGAGAAATACGGTCTGATTACGCCCGGCGACATGGGCTATTTCGACACTGACGGCTTTCTCTATTTGTGCGACCGGATCAACGACATGATCATTTCCGGCGGTGCGAACATCTATCCTGCCGAAATCGAAGCGGAGTTGCACAAGCTTTCGGGCGTCGCCGACTGCGCGGTGTTCGGCATTCCTGACGAGGAGTTTGGCGAAAGCGTGATGGCGGTCGTGCAACAGATGCCGGGCGTGTCGCTGACCGCCGAAGGGCTGCAGGCCGAACTCAAAAAGGTGCTCACCGGATACAAGGTGCCTCGCCGGATCGATTTTGCCGACAGCCTGCCGCGCGAGGATTCGGGCAAGATATTCAAGCGCAAGTTGCGCGAACCCTTTTGGGAAGGACGGGAGCGGAGGATATGAACGAAGCGATACTCGAACCGGATCTGCCGATCATCGATCCGCATCATCATTTGTGGGACTGGCGTTCGCGCCTGCCCTTTCTGCCTGCCGAAATGTCGCACCCGTTCGAGGCGATCTTGCGCCAGTCGCCGCGCTACCTGCTCGACGAGTTGCTCGCCGACACCGGCAGCGGGCATAATGTAGTCGGTACCGTCTATGTCCAATGCGGTGCCTTTTACCGCGCCGATGGGCCCGAAGCGATGCAGCCGGTGGGCGAGACCGAGTTCGTCAATGGTGTTGCTGCAATGGCCGCAAGCGGCGTCTACGGTGCGACCCGGGCGTGTGCCGGAATAGTCGGCCATGCGGACCTTGGTCTTGGTGATGCCGTGGCCGAAGTGCTCGACGCGCATCTGGCGGCAGGAGGCGGGCGCTTTCGCGGCATCCGCCACATGATGGCGCATGATGATGACAGCGCGGTGCTTGGTCCCCTTGCCCATGCCGCCCCCAATCTGTGTGCGTCACCGCAGGTCCGCTCGGCGCTGAAGCATTTTGCCAAGCGCCAGCTTTCACTCGATATCTGGGTGGTCGAGCCGCAACTGCCCGAAGCCGTTGAACTGGCTCGTGCTTTCCCTGACGTGCAGATGGTGATCGACCATGTGGGCACACCGGTCGGGCTGGGCCGCTATTCCGGCAAACGCGATGAACGCTTCGCCGGATGGAAGGCCAGTATGGCAAGGCTGGCTGAGCTGCCCAACGTCCATATGAAGCTGGGTGGCCTCGGCATGCCCTTCCCTGGTTTTGAAGGCATGGGACCAGATGTACGTCCGTCGTCCGAAGCGCTGGCACAGGCGTGGAAACCGTATATCGAAAGCTGCATCGAACTGTTCGGCGCCAACCGTTGCATGTTCGAAAGCAACTTCCCCGTCGACCGCTGGGGTGCCGACTATCCGACATTGTGGAATGCGTTCAAACGCATCGCGGCGGGCGCTTCTGCGGAGGAAAAGGCAGACCTGTTTGCGGGCACAGCAGCCCGCTTCTATCGTTTGGAAGGTTTGGCATGAAGGCCCTGCGCTATTTCGGCGAACGCGACATCCGCCATGATGACATAGCCGACCCGAAACTCGAATCCGATCGCGATGCCATCGTCCAGATGACCGCCTGTTCGATCTGCGGCAGCGACCTGCATATCTATCACGGCCATGGCTTTTCCGAAGACAAAGGCTTCTGCGTCGGACATGAGGCAGTGGGCGAAGTGGTCGAGGTCGGTCGCGCTGTGACGCGGGTTAAGGTTGGCGATAAGGTAATGATGCCCGCCGCCGTCGGCTGCGGTGCCTGCCGTTCCTGCCTTTCCGGCGTGGTCAATAATTGCGAGAACAATGCGAGCGGCTGCTACGGTCTTTCAGCAAGGCTTCAGGGCGTGCAGGCCGAGGCCTTCCGCGTGCCTGCCGCCGATATGAATGCTGTCAAAATCCCCGAAGGCATCAGCGAAGACCAAGCATTGATGATGACCGATGCGATGGCGACCGCCTGGTTCGGCGCGCGCAACGCCGATATCCGCCCCGGTAGCAGCGTGGGCGTGATCGGACTTGGGCCAATTGGCTTGATGACGGTCGAGGCCGCCTTCGTGATGGGTGCGCATGTGGTTTATGCCATCGATCCTATCCCCGAACGGCGGGCTCTGGCGGAGGCGGTCGGCGCGATTGCGCTGCATCCCGACGAAGCGATGGAGCGCATCAAGGAAGACACCAAGGGGCGTCGGCTCGATTGTGTCGTCGAGGTGGTAGGCAGCGACGCAACCGTCGATTTCGCGCTACGCTGTGTAAGGGTTCGCGGGACGGTGTCGGTGATCGGCGTGCAGCAATCCCGCCGCTTCCCCTTCCCGCTTGAGCGCGCCTTTGCCGGCGGCCTGACCTTCCGCGTCGGCACCTGTTCGGTGCCCGAGGAATTGCCCGCACTATTTCCGCTGGTGCAATCGGGCCGCCTAAAGCCCGAACGCTATATCAGCCATCGCCTGCCATTGAGCCAAGGCGCCGATGCCTATGACATGTTCGACCGCCGCGAGGCGGGGGCATTGAAGATGGTGCTGGTTCCTTGATGCCAAAAGCAGCATTCGGGTGTTGCGCACTACCGTTTCGCTGAATAAGGCCAAGGACAGAATAGGGAGTTACCATCGATGAAGACCCGCGCTGCTGTCGCCTTTGAAGCCAAGAAACCGCTCGAGATTGTCGAGCTTGATCTGGAAGGGCCCAAGGCGGGCGAAGTGCTGGTCGAAATCATGGCGACAGGTATCTGCCACACCGATGCCTATACGCTTGACGGGTTTGACAGCGAGGGCATTTTCCCGAGCGTCCTCGGACATGAGGGCGCAGGGATTGTGCGTGAGGTTGGGGCTGGCGTGACTTCGGTCAAGGCCGGCGACCATGTCATCCCGCTCTACACCCCCGAATGCCGCCAGTGCAAAAGCTGCCTTTCGGGCAAGACCAATTTGTGCACAGCGATCCGCGCAACGCAGGGCAAGGGCCTGATGCCCGACGGCACCACGCGCTTCAGCTATAAGGGCCAGCCGATCTTCCATTATATGGGCTGCTCAACCTTTTCGAACTTCACCGTCCTTCCCGAAATTGCGGTTGCCAAAATCCGCGAAGACGCGCCTTTCCAGTCGAGCTGCTATATCGGCTGCGGCGTGACCACCGGCGTTGGTGCAGTGATCAACACGGCCAAGGTACAGGTGGGCGACAATGTCGTGGTCTTTGGCCTCGGCGGCATCGGGCTTAACGTTATCCAGGGCGCTCGCCTTGCCGGTGCCAACGCGATCATCGGTGTCGATATCAACCCCGACCGTGAAGAATGGGGCCGCAAGTTCGGGATGACCGCCTTTCTCAACAGCAAGGGTATGAGTCGTGAGGATGTTGTCGCCAAGATCGTCGAGATGACCGATGGCGGGGCTGATTATACCTTCGACGCCACCGGCAATATCGAGGTAATGCGCACCGCGCTCGAGGCCTGCCACCGCGGCTGGGGCACCTCGATCATCATCGGCGTGGCCGAAGCGGGCAAGGAAATCGCCACCCGCCCGTTCCAGCTCGTCACCGGGCGCAACTGGCGCGGCACGGCTTTTGGCGGGGCAAAGGGACGCACGGACGTGCCGAAGATCGTCGACATGTATATGCAGGGCAAGATCGAGATCGATCCGATGATCACCCATGTTATGGGCCTCGAAGAGATCAACACGGCATTCGACCTGATGCACGCTGGCAAAAGCATCCGCAGCGTCGTGGTCTATTGAGTTTCAACCAAGGAGAGAGACTATGTTTAGCCATATCATGCTGGGGGCCAATGACCTCGGCGAAGCGAAGGCCTTTTACGATGCCACACTAGGCGCGCTGGGCCATGGTGCTGGAACGCAAGACGACAAGGGCCGGGTATTCTGGTTCACGCCCACCGGCATTTTTTCGGTCAGCATCCCAATCGACGGCAATCCGGCATCATGCGCCAATGGCGGTACGATCGGCTTCGCGGCCAAGTCGCCCGAAGAATGCGATGCCTGGCATGCCGCTGGCCTTGCGCATGGTGGCACAGCAATCGAAGACCCGCCGGGCGTTCGTGACGGCGGTGCCATGAAGCTGTATCTCGCCTATCTGCGCGATCCGGCAGGCAACAAAGTCTGCGCCATGTACCGCATGCCCTGAATTGGACGCGGAAACAAAGCTTTACAATAACTTGAAGCTCCTCGGCATTGCTTACGCAGTCGAGGAGCATCAAGCGGTATTTACCGTCGATGAAAGCCGGGATGTGAACGCCAGACTTGCGGGCGCACATACCAAAAACCTGTTCCTGAAAGACAATGCCGGCCAATTCTGGCTGGTCACGGTGCCCGGCGATATCCGGGTTAACCTGAAGGCGCTACCCGACACCATCGGCTCAAAACGCCTGAGCTTTGCCAAGGCGGATGATTTACTTCGCTTGTTGGGACTGACGCCGGGTTCGGTAACACCGCTGGGCGCAATGAATGACGACGGTGGTGACGTGCGGGTTGTGCTGGATCGCGAATTGGCCGAAGCAGCGACCGTCTGGGTGCATCCGCTGCGCAACACAGCCTCACTTGGCCTTTCCGGAGCCGAACTTGTGAGGGTACTGGATAGCTGGCACCACAATCCTCAGATTGCATATATTCCCCGCCTCGACGAAACCGTACCGGCATGAAGCGGCTGGCCATAATCTGGCACAGCATGACCGGCGGCTCTCAAGCACTGGCAGAAGCCGCCGCAATGGGCGCGCGGGCGACGGAGGGCCTGGAAGTCGTGCTGCTCCATGCCGAAGCAGCTACCCCACAAACATTGCTCGACGCCGATGGCTATCTCTTCGCTTTTCCTGAAAATCTTGCAGCGATTAGCGGAGTGATGAAGGCGTTTTTTGATCGCAGCTATTATCCCTGCCTAGCGCAGATCGAGGGGCGGCCTTATGCCTTGCTCATCTGTGCAGGATCGGATGGCAGCAATGCCGCACGTCAGGCCGAACGCATTGCAACCGGTTGGCGCCTGAAGCGCATCGCGGATAACCTCATCGTCTGCACACAAGCGCAAACGCCAGAAGCCATTCTTGCTGTGAAGACGATCAGGGAAAAAGACCTCGCCAAGGCGAGCGATCTGGGCGCAGCCATGGCGGAAGGCTTGGCGCTGGGGATTTTTTGACCTTGTCAGGCCAGAATCGCCAGCGCCGCTAGAGCTGAGTACGGCATAAAACCGCAATCACTATATCAATCGGAAGCGAGCAACACTTTCGAATTGGACGCATCGGTCGCTGCAAATGCGACGCGGCTGTCGCCGACATTGCCATTCACCTGACCGTTTTTCACAGTGAGGCTGAATTTCTGGCTGAAGCCGAACTTCTCGCTTTTGCCGACGATGATACGCTTGTCACCCTTGTCGATCACGCGATAGGTGTAGGTGACACCATCGCGTTTGAACGTACGATAGTCTCCCGCTTGGGCAGAAGTGCCCAAAATCGCGAACATGGTCACAGCAGCGACAACAAAACGATTCTTAATCATGGCATGAGCCTTTCGTGGAGAGGATGCATTGTTTTTGTGCAACGCAACATAACCTCACCACTGCAGGTCACCAATTCAGTAAATTCACTGTAGTTTTGCAGTTTTTGCAACTGCGAAGAGATCAACCCCGTCGATGCTCGCTCTTCACCCAGCGAACGGTGCCAGATGAGGCGCGCATCACAACGCTTTCGGTGGTGATCTTGCCATCACGGGTGCGCTTCACACCTTCGAGCAGCGAACCACTGGTCACACCAGTCGCAGCAAAAATGCAGTCACCCTTCGCCAGTTCTTCCAGATCATAAATCTTGTCGAGATCTTCAATGCCCCATTTGCGCGCGCGCAGACGCTCGTCATCATTGCGGAACAACAGGCGGCCCTTGAATTGGCCGCCAACGCAGCGCAATGCAGCCGCCGCGAGTACACCCTCAGGAGCGCCACCTGAACCCATGTAAAGGTCAATCGTCGTGTCGGGGTCGGTGGTCGCGATAACGCCTGCGACGTCACCATCGGGAATCAGCATGATACCACATCCGAGAGTGCGCAGTTCAGCGATCATCTTTTCGTGGCGCGGGCGATCAAGCACGCATACGATGATTTCTTCAGGTGGAACGCCCTTTTCTTTCGCAACTGCAAGGACGTTTTCCGTTGGAGACTTCGCCAGGTCGATAATGCCGGGAGAATAGCCGGGGCCGACGGCGAGCTTTTCCATATAGACGTCGGGTGCATTGAGCAGGTTGCCTTCCTCTGCGACAGCTAACACGGCCATTGCGTTCGGGCCTGCCTTTGCCGTGATCGTCGTGCCTTCAAGCGGATCAAGTGCAATATCGATCTTCGGGCCTTTGCCGGGAGCGTTGCCAACCTTTTCACCAATGAACAGCATCGGCGCTTCGTCGCGCTCACCTTCACCGATAACGACTGTACCGTCCATATAGAGTTCGTTCAGCGCCGCACGCATCGCCTCCACGGCTGCCGCATCAGCGGCTTTTTCGTCACCGCGTCCGATCATGTTGGCCGCGGCCATGGCTGCTGCTTCGGTCACGCGGACCATTTCAAGGACCAGGACGCGGTCCATGGTCTGGCTATGCTGAGTCATCCAAATTTGCTCCCTAACCGGAATTGCGGCGACGATTAGACAGGCCGGGGCATAATGTCGAGCGTGCTAATATGCACTAGGCTCGCTTAATGTTTGAATTCCGCTGAACCCTCGCCGAATGCGGGGACGGAGGTGTCGATGACCTTATTTGCTTCGCTATACTTATTTGCCGCGACCGCTGCATCGCAGTCAGGTGCCGAACTGCCGGTCGTAGATGAAGCGGTCCGCGCGCGGCTTGATGATCGTGGATTGAAATACACAATTGACGCCGATGGCGATTTCAAGGTGACCTATGCCTATAGGGACGAAGGCCGATCTCAACTGGTATTCGTGCGGGGCAAGAGCGAGACCGTCAAAGGCCTGGTCATCCGCGAGATTTTTTCGCCGGCAGCACGGCTGGGCAAAGATGGAATCGGATCCGAGCAAGCGCTGCTATTGCTGAACAACAGCCAGCGGAACAAGCTTGGTAGTTGGGAGGTGCAACTCGATGCGCTCTATTTCGTCATCAAACTGCCCGACACTTTGTCGGCAGAGCAGCTTGAGGTGGTAATGGATATTGCCGCCGAAACCGCTGACAATATGGAAAAGCAAATTAGCGGCAATCGCGACGAACTTTAGCCCATCTGTTCATCCGGCGTTACCGTCGCAATGACTAGCTATGACTCCCATCTCCACTGGCGGGAAAAAATCTTGCATCGATTTGGTTCCTTCGCGTTCGCATGCGTTTTGATTTCGAGCGCGAATGTAATCGCTACTGCGCAACCATCGCCCGATGCAAAAGTTGCAGAGATGATCGCGGCGTCGAAGCGGCTGACAGCATCCGACAAAAATGGTTGTTTGAAACCGGAAGATGCATCCATCATTGTCGTCTGCGGCGAAAGCGAAGACTCACGACGCCAGCGCGTCTTCAAGGATGGAGAGATAGATCCCGACCGCATCATTCGGGGCGAAGCCGTGTCAACCGAGCGCGCGGCGGCGTGTGTGCCGGGTACCGGCTGCATACCACCCTTCACTGGCGGAGTAAGTATGCCTTTCGGTTACGTTCCACCGCCAGCTATCCCCTTGGAAGAAGTACTGAAAGGTCTGCCCGAGCCGGACATGGTGGTTCCGGAAGAATAATTTTGTCGCGGCGCTTGGCTGACTAATTCGCCAAAATATGCATGACCATCGGTTCGCCTTGCAGGCTGTCTGATCCAGCAAGTGCCGCTAGCGTATCGGAAACCGCCTGCTCGCGTGCTTCGTGTGTGACCATGGCAATCAGCGCAGAGCCATCGGCCACTTCGCGCTGGATCAGACTTTCAATCGACAGGCCCGCATCGCGCATCGCCGCCGCAATTTCGGCGAGCACACCCGGGCGGTCAGCCACGAGCATGCGCAAATAGGTTTTGTTGATCCGGTGCGCCGCAGTGGCGCGCGGCAGTTTTTCCAGCTCGGTCGTGGGTATCGAGAACGCCGGCCCGGTTTCCTTGCGCGCGATATCGACAAGATCTGCGACAACAGCAGAGGCTGTTGGCCGGTCACCTGCACCCGCGCCCTGAAACAGCAGTCGACCCGAAAAATTGCCTTCGGCGACAACCGCATTGGTTGCGCCGGTGACATTGGCGAGTGGATGGTCGAGCGGCACAAGGCATGGCTGAACCCGCTGGAAAAGCGAGGCCCCGCCATTTTCACCGTCAACCTCAGCGAGTCCGATCAAGCGAATGCGATACCCCAAAGCCTGCGCCTGGGCGATGTCGGCTGCGATAATCTTGCGGATGCCGCGAATATCGACGCCGGCAAAGTCAATTTCGGCACCAAAGCTGAGCGATGCGAGGATCGACAGCTTGTGCGCCGCATCGACACCGTCAATGTCAAAGCTAGGATCGGCTTCGGCAAAGCCTTTAGCTTGCGCGTCCGCCAGCACATCCGTGAAATCACGGCCATCGCGCTCCATTGCGGAGAGGATGAAATTGCAGGTGCCGTTTAGAATACCGTAAACACGGTCAATGCGGTTTGCCGCTGCACCGTCACGCAACCCCTGAATGACCGGGATACCGCCCGCAACCGCGGCCTCAAATTTCAATGGCGCGCCTTTGGCATCGGCAAGCGCGCCCAGCTCAGCACCGTGATGCGCGATCATCGCCTTGTTCGCGGTAACCAGAGCGCGACCCGCCCCGATTGTTTCACGGGCCAAAGTCAGCGCAGGCCCATCCGACCCACCGACCAGTTCGACAACCACGTCGACGTCTGCTGCAGTTGCCAATTCGCCCATATCGTCAACCCAGCGATAGGGCGTCAGGTCCACGCCTCGGTCCTTGGTGCGATCCCGCGCAGTGACGGCCGTAATGATAATCGGTCGGCCAGCGCGGCGCGCAATCAGCGCACTGTTTTCCTCGATAAGCTGGATCACTCCAGTGCCGACTGTTCCCAGTCCCGCCAGTCCTATGCGAAGCGCGTTTGCCATAGAAATCCCGAATTCCTTTTCGCCGCCGCGCCTAGTGCAAAAACGGATAGTTGACCAGCCTAAGCTTGCCCGATTTTGTGCGGATGCTAAGAGGCGGCGCATGACCGACCAACCGACCATCCTCATCCTCGCCGGTAAGCGCGACGGGAAACTCGATCCGCTCGCTGAACGGGCAGGCGTCAGCCACAAATGCCGCGTTCCGATCAACGGCAAGCCGTTGCTCGAATGGGTGGTGGAAGCTGTCGGACCAGCGTTCCCCGATGCCAAGGTCTTTATCTCGATCCACGATCCGGCGGTCATTGCCGATCTCCCCGCTGTCGCTGACTTAGCCGACAGCGGTCGACTGGTGTTGTGCGAGGCGCAGGCTGGAATCGTTGAAAGCGTCGAGCATGCAATCGCTCTCGCCGGGGGAGATGCGGCCTTTCCGCTGTTGATCACCACCGCCGACAATGTGCTAGCCGAAAGTGGTTATCTGCAAGGCGTGCACCGTGATGCGCTGGCGAGTGAAGGCGATGCCGTGGTTGTCCTCGCAACCCGCGAGTCCATCCGCGCGGCACACCCGGACGGACAACGCAAATTTTATGAGTTCAGTGATGTCGCGATTTCGAACTGCAACGTCTTCTGGCTACGCAATGCAAAAGCGCTCAAAGCAACCGAAGCATTCCGCGAAGGCGGGCAATTTGCGAAGAACCGCGCACGCATCGCCAAGGCCTTCGGCATCTTCAACCTGATCCGCTTCCGTCTTGGCTGGTGGACACTAGAAAAGGCGTTCAAGGCGATATCGCGCCGTTTCGGCGTTCGGGTTGTGCCGCAAATCACCCCCGATGGCGCGTTCGCCATCGATGTCGACAATGAACGGACCTATGGCGTCGCCGAACTATTGCTCAAAGCGCGTAAGGGTTAGTCGCGAAACTCAACCTTGGCGCGCCACAGCGTCATCCAGTCGGTTGAACCGCGACATTCATCCATCGCATAGGCGAGAACCAGCCGAAACATTGCACCGTCCCAGACATAGGTTTCAGCGCTGCCGCAATCGCCGATACCGCGACCTTTAGCATAGCTGCTTATCTGCTGATTTTCAGCATCCCAACTGGAGTTGACGAGCAGATTGACGCCGTCTTTCCTAGGATTCCCGTCTGCCAGATAATCAAAACGGGCAGGCGCGAAGCTCCATTTTTTTCCATTGGCAGACTTACCGATAAAGGGGGCAGACGAGAAATTATATGCGCCGCTGCCGCAACTGAGCATCACCAGCGCCTGGTAAGTGCCTTCATGCTTGCCAAGACTATATGCAGAATTTTCGGTTACGCCTGAGCTTGCTTCCACGCAGTCCGAGGCTTCGACGAGTCCGACAATAGCACCGGCATCGGGAATGATGTTCTGTTTGCCGATGCGCCTGGCTGAAATCACCGGCAACGGGGCGGTTTTAGCGCGCAATGCCCTTTTTCCTTTCGCGAACAACGCATTGCGTGTGCCAGCCCGGTTCTGGACAGTGTCTATATGTGTGAATGCGGCCGCAGAACCGTTGAGACCCAGCTGCCCCAAAACTACATTGTCCGCTCCACGTACAATCAGTTTTTGTCCACGCCCCATGGCCCGGGCCAGCTTCATCGCTGCCGCTCCCTCAAGGCGGATTGGAAACTCGCCCTTGGCGAGCATTCCGTTGTCGATCTGACGGCCATCGACCAGCAAACGATATCGATCACCTTTGGGTTCGGCGATCGAGATTTTGATTTGCACCGATCCGGCAGCATCGCTTGCGCGCGACAGGCTGATGGTCGGCATTGAATCATCCTGACTGTCATTCATCAATGAAACGGCTTCGCATGACAGCGTATTGTCGCAGGCGGCGGCCCAGTCCTTATGGAAAAATTGCTTACCCAGTTCAATCGGCGCAGCCTGCGAAGGCACCGTCACGAACGATACGGCCAATAAGGCTCTGGCAAAAAGCAAGTTCATGGCAAACAGTCTATCGTGAACCAGCCTGCTGCGCTAGGGGGGCGCCGAACATATTCGAAAGGGTCGTCAGCATGCGGTCAGTTGCAGTAATCGGGGCAGGTCAGATGGGTGCGGGCATTGCACAGGTCAGCGCGGCAGCGGGCTATCATGTGATGCTGTCCGACATAGATCTGGACCGTGCGAAGGCGGGCAAGAATGGTATTGCAAGGGCGATCCATCGCCTTGTTGAACGCGAAAAGATCGGAGCCGCCGAAGCCGAGCAAATCATTGCGCGCATCGAACCCGTTGCCAGCTACGAGCCCATGGCGTCCGCCGGATTGGTGATCGAAGCCGCAACCGAGCGTGAGGACATCAAGCGCAAGATTTTCGACGAAGTGGGCAAGGTTCTAGGCCATCAGGCGGTTCTGGCGACCAACACCTCATCCATTCCGATTACCCGCATGGCGCAGTCCTCACCCGATCCGGCGCGCTTTATTGGCGTGCACTTCTTCAATCCGGTGCCCATCATGGGGCTGATCGAGGTTATCCGCGGGCTTGCCACATCGGAACAGACCGTTGAAAAAGTCAAAATGTTCGGTGACGCGCTGGGCAAATCGATGGTCTTTGCCGAGGATGTTCCAGGCTTTATCGTCAATCGCATATTGATGCCGATGCTCAACGAAGCCTGCTTTTCGCTGGGCGAAGGCGTCGCGTCGATCCGCGACATCGATATGGCCTGCCAGATTGGCCTCAATCACCCGATGGGCCCGCTGACGCTCGCTGATTTCATTGGGCTCGACACCTGTTTCGAGATCATCAAGGTGCTGCACGACACCACCGGTGATTCCAAATACAGGCCGGCTCCGTTGCTGGTGAAATATGTCGAAGCTGGCTGGCTCGGTCGCAAGACCAAACGCGGCTTTTATGACTATAGCGGTGAAGTGCCGGTCCCGACGCGATAACTGTCCAAACGACTACTCCAATCGGGCCGACACCCTTATGGTTTTCGACGAAAACCAGAGGTTGGTTGCACCAACAAAAAAGGGCCTCGACAGAGGCCCTTTTCGTATCAGCGATAAGCCAACCCTTATTCGGCGAGACGCTCTACATTGGTGGCCGAGTATTTGCCGCGACGATCGACTTCGATGTCGAAAGCCAGACGGTCATTCTGGGTCACCTGGCCGACACCCGAACGATCAAGCGCAGAAATGTGAACAAACACATCTTCGCCGCCATCGTCACGCTGGATGAAACCGAATCCCTTCATGTCGTTGAAGAATTTGACGGTGCCATTGGCGCGTTCGCCGGTCGATTCGCGCATCGGGCCACGCTGGAACCCGGCGTCACGATCACCGCCGCCACGCTGGAAGCCACCACGGTCACCGCCGCGGTCACGATCGAAACCGCTGCGTTCGGGACGCGGGGCGCGCTCGGGAACCGGGATCGGGTCACCGTCGATGACGAGGTCGGTTGCCGAGACCTTGCCGCCGCGATCCACTAGCGTGAATTCCAGTGGCTGACCTTCGGCCAATCCGGTCAGGCCAGCCTGTTCGACAGAGCTGATATGGACAAAGACATCATCAGGACGATCATCGACCTGAATGAAACCAAAACCCTTTTGACCGTTGAAAAACTTGACGATTCCTTTGCCGGAACCGATCACCTGAGCGGGCATTGCCGGGCCACGCGGGGGTCCGCGGAAGCCACCGCCGCCGCCTGCTCCACCGCCGCCGAAGCCACCACCACCGCCACCGCGGGGGCCGCCAAAGCCGCCGCCAGAGCGCTCACCAGCTCGCAACTCGCCGGGGAATGAAGGGGCCTCAAAGCCGAAATTATCGTCGCCAAAACGATCACGCTTGTCACGGCCACGGCCACGACGCTTGTCATTGAAACTCATGTTCGAATTAATACTTTCTCGTCGCCCGCCTCTTTCGATCCATGCAGGATAGGACGAATACCCTGCATTTCCCGCGCATTGCCAACCGCTCTGCCGCACAAAAGCTATACTGCATTGCCCGCCGATGCGATAGCAAATATTGCGGGACGTAAATTGCCAGGGAACTTGCCTTGAATGGCGCAGTCGGGCACAGCGGAATGCATATCACAGACTAGCAGGATCGAGCAGCACGAATGGCCGTTTTTCTTCATGAGGAAGACCTTCCCGACAATGTCCTTGGCGGCACAGGGCCGATTGCCATCGACACTGAAACGATGGGTCTGCAAACATTGCGCGATCGGCTTTGTCTGGTTCAGATATCGGATGGCAGCGGCGATGAACATCTTGTCCGATTCGCCCCTGGCAGTAGCTATGAAGCGCCCAATCTGAAACGGGTGATCGGCGATCCTGCACGGCTGAAGCTGTTTCATTTCGCCCGTTTCGACCTAGCCGCAATCGAACATTATCTAGGTGTCGTGGCCGCTCCGTTGTTTTGCACCAAAATTGCCTCGAGATTGACACGGACTTTCACCGATCGGCACGGGCTGAAAGAGCTTGTGAAGGAGTTGCTTGCGACCGACATTTCGAAACAGCAGCAGTCGAGTGACTGGGGCGGGCCGGTGCTGAGCGAAGCGCAAAAGGATTATGCGGCAAGCGATGTACGTTATCTGCACCGTCTGCACGCTGAATTTGTCGGTCGGCTGGAACGTGAAGGTCGCACCGCAATTGCCCAGGCCTGCTTTGATTTCCTGCCACATCGCGCGAGGCTCGATTTGATGGGCTGGCCGGAAACCGATATTTTTGCGCATGCCTAACCCGACGTTCACATTGTAGGCGCAACAACCGGCTATGTCTGAATTGGCAGATCGCGAACGAACCAAGCGGCAATATCTTGCCGCTCCCGGGGGTGCGCATGATCGCCTTGTCCGGATTTTGCGGGTCGCCCTGCCGAGCATCATCGGCGCCTTGCTTGCGGTTTTGGCCGTCGCGCCCTTTTCGAACACGCAGGAAATGAGCTTTGTATTGGCGAAGGATGAAGTGAATCTCGCCAGGGAACGCATGCGGCTGACCGAAGCATTATATCGCGGAGAAGACAGCAAAGGCCGCCCATTTTCTTTGCGTGGCGGAAGCGCGGTGCAGAAAAGCAGTGCTGAACCCCGTATTCAGCTGAACGACCTTTCGGCACAGATGATGATGGCCAGCGGCCCCGCAAGCCTTGTCGCCGGACAGGGCTATTACGACATGGAAACCGAACGTGTCCGCGTGGTCGGCCCGCTTTCGTTCAAGGGCAGCGATGGCTTTAGTTTGACTGCTGACAATGTAGAATTTGCCATGAAAACCCGGCAGATTGAAAGTTTCGGTCCCGTCAATGGTAGCATGAACGTAGGCAGCTTCAGCGCCGGAAAGCTCCGGGCTGATGTCGATGCACGGATTGTCAGACTCGAAGGCGGCGCACATTTGCGCATCGACCAGAATAAGATTAGGTAGCACGCATGTTGAGCAAAGGCTTTTTCCCGATCATGGCCGCAAGTGCGCTGGTCACAGGCGTCCTGATTTCGGTTGCGGCGCCCGCACAGGTGATCCGCAATCATAACAGCTCGGCCCCGGTCGATTTCGACGCTGGGGCGATCGAACTGCAGGACAAGGCCAATCGCGTCATCTTGACCGGTGGCGTCACTGCAACGCAAGCCGGGCTGACATTGAAAGCTTCACGCGTGACCGCAGCCTATAGCAGCAACGACGGAATAGACGTTAATCGGCTCGATGCTGTTGGTGGCGTGAACATCACAAAAGACGATTTGCGCGCCTCAAGCGACTCGGCGATTTATGATCTCGACAGCAGTTTGATCACGCTGCTGGGCAATGTGCGGCTGACCCAAGGGGCCAACCGGCTGAATGGCGGGCGGATCGTCATCGACCTCAATTCCGGCCGCTCGACGATTACGGGCGGAGGGGCTGCGGTACCGGGAACGACCAGCAGAGGCGGTCGCGTCACGGGAACATTCACGGTTCCTCAACGCAAAAACTGATCCGTTTCGGCGCATTTTCCGCGCTCCATGCATAAATCCTGCCAATTGGAGCAATTGCCTCCTTTTATTGTCGGGCAGGCGCGACTAAGTTCACTATCAGGCAGGCAAAGGATGAACGCCGGATGGTATTGACCCACGACAATGGCCCGGGTGCCCATAGCGACGAACCGATAACCGGCGCGTTGACCGAAGGTGCAATGCAGTCCGGCCTTGCTGTCGTGTCGATTGCGAAAAGCTATGACAAGCGCGCCGTGCTGACCGATGTCTCGCTGTCTGTTGCCAAGGGTGAAGTGGTCGGGCTGCTTGGTCCCAATGGTGCGGGCAAAACCACTTGTTTCTATTCGATAATGGGTCTGGTGAAACCCGATTCTGGCCGCATCATGCTTGATGGCGAAGACATCACCCGGCTACCCATGTATCGGCGCGCTATTTTAGGACTCGGCTATCTACCTCAGGAAACCTCGATTTTCCGTGGGATGACAGTCGAGCAAAACATTACCGCAGTCCTCGAAATGGCGGAGCCTGACAAGGCGGCACGCGAAGCCCGGCTAGAGCAATTGCTCGAAGAATTCGGACTCACCCGACTGCGCAGTTCGCCCGCAATGGCCTTGTCGGGTGGTGAAAGGCGGCGATGCGAAATTGCACGCGCGCTAGCAGCGAACCCGTCGATCATGCTGCTTGATGAGCCCTTTGCCGGCATCGATCCGATCTCGATTTCGGACATTCGCGATCTGGTGAAGGAGCTTAAAAACCGCGGCATCGGCGTGCTGATTACAGACCATAATGTCCGCGAAACGCTCGACATCGTCGATCGCGCCTGCATCATCTATGGCGGACAGGTGCTGTTCGCCGGATCGCCCGAGGATCTGGTCAAGGATGCCAATGTACGCAGGCTTTACCTCGGCGAAGGGTTTGAGATGTGAGTTAGCGCTGGTGGCGCGCCTGACTGCATCCCTGACCGGCTGACCCTTATATGGCTTTAGCCCCCCGCCTTGATCTTCGGCAGACCCAATCGCTGGTGATGACGCCGCAGTTGCAGCAGGCAATCAAGCTGCTGGCGCTGTCTTCGCTCGAGATTGAAAGCTTCATCGCCGAGGAGTTGGAACGCAATCCGCTGCTCGAAATGGCATCGGGCGACAGCGCTGGCGAAGCGGAGGCCCTAGACATCGCCGAGGCACCTCCTTCAACCGAAAATCTCGGCAGCGACCAGTTGATGAATGATGGCGATTTCGGCACCGGGGGTGAGGCGCTCGACACCGATTTTTCGACCGAGATCTTCGAACCCGGCGAGGGTGGCGGTGCAGGGGCCGACGGGATGCTGGGGATGAACGGCGTTGCATCGAGCGGCTCCGATTTTGGTGACGGTCCCGACTTCGATGCCTTTGCAGGGCCTGACATTTCGCTGCGTGAACATCTGATGCAGCAGGCGGGCGCCAGCTGTTCAGGGAAGCAATTGCTGCTGGTCGAGCAATTGATTGAGCATATCGAACCATCGGGCTGGCTGGGCGCGGACCTGATGGGTATTGCCTATCGGTTGGGAGTGCCGATGGTTGAAATGGAGGAGGCGCTGGCCGTCCTTCAGACCTTTGATCCCACCGGCGTCGGGGCGCGCGACCTCGCCGAATGTATTGCGCTGCAGGCAAAAGAGGCCGATCGTTATGACCCCTGCATGGCGCGGCTGATTGATAATCTGGATCTGGTCGCGCGCGGCAGCTTCGACCAGCTCAAGCGGCTTTGCCGGGTCGACGATGAAGATTTGCGCGACATGCTGGTCGAGCTGCGCAGCTATGATCCCAAGCCCGGCCTGCGTTTTGACAGCGACGATGCGGCCATGGCGGTGACTCCGGACCTTTTCGTGACCGCGCAAGGCAAGGGCTGGGCGATCGAGCTCAACAGCGCCAACCTGCCGCGACTGCTGGTCAACAGGACCTATTATGCCGAAATGGGCGGCGGTGGCAGTAACAAGGCCGCGAACAACTGGCTCAACGAAGCTTTGGCCGACGCCAACTGGCTGATCAAGGCGATGGACCAGCGCCAGCGCACGATCATGAAGGTCGCGCAGGAAATCGTGAAGCAGCAGGACGGCTTTTTCCGCGAAGGCGTCTCGCGGTTGAAACCATTGACGCTGCGGCAAGTGGCGGAAGCGATCGACATGCATGAGTCCACGGTCAGTCGCGTCACCAGCAACAAATATCTGCATTGCTCTCGCGGGCTATTCGACCTCAAATATTTCTTCTCGAGCGGGGTTGGTTCAGCCGACGGCGATGGTGCATCGGCAGAGGCGGTTAAGGCTGCCATCAAGACGCTGATCGATGCCGAAGCCCCCGACGATATCCTGTCCGACGACACGCTCGTCGATCTTCTGAAGGAAAAAGGCTTCGACATCGCCCGCCGAACCGTCGCCAAATATCGCGAGGCAATGGGGATTGGTTCTAGTGTGCAACGGCGGCGCGCGAAGAAGATGGGGCGTTAAACCAAACGCCTTATCAGGGTACAGTCACTTCAACCCGTAAACAGGTGGCCGGGATCACCGTCGTCTCCGCATTGCCGCTGGCATTCTGCGCGTTGAACAGGGCTTCGAGCTCTGCCTGCAGCGCATCCGCGCGGCCTTCCTTTGCCGCCGCTTCGAAGGCATTCATCGTCGGGCCGTACCAGTGGCGGAACCGCGCCAGAAACTCTGAAGGCGGGCCATCATAGCGGAAGGTGTAGGTGTCAGGGCGACAGCTGACATTGTCGGGTGAAACACCTGCAGCTGTAAACCTCTCGACTACATGCGCCTCCTGCCCCCAAGTCACCGGACTGACAAATCCCTCCGGCGGTGGCGGCGTATAGGCAGCACTGATCTTCAGAACCTGTGCAACCAGCGTCGGGTCGCCGGGGATCCAGTTGCCCATAACGATCCGTCCGCCCGGCTTGGTCACCCGCACCATTTCGCGTGCGACATCAAAGGGACGGGGCGCAAACATTGCACCGAAAATGCTGACGACAAGGTCGAAAGCATCGTCAGCGATATTCTCCAGATTGGAGGCGTCGCCTTCTTCGAACTTCAGATTGGCCAAGCCAGCCGCTGCCGCGCGCACATTGCCCGCCGCAACCAGATTGGCGGCGATATCCACTCCGGTGACGTCCGCACCCTTTTGTGCTGCCGGGAGCGCGGTCGTACCGTCACCACAGCCCAGATCGAGCACGCGCATTCCCGGATTGATGCCGAGTGAGTCGACCAGATCGCTACCGCTTTCGCGCATGCAATCGGCGATCTGGGTGAAATCGCCTTTTTCCCACAATGCCTTATTCGGATTCATCTGCGCCTCCCCCGGCCATCCGGCATTCGTGAAGTCACGACCGGTTACCAAGGGTAACAGCTATTGGCGCATTCCCTACCGAAATCGTTTCAGGCGAGCACCCGCCCCAGCGCATCCTTCCATCCGGCGAGCCTTGCATCGCGGGCCGCGCCATCCATTGCAGGGCTGAACCGCCCAACTTTCCCGCGCATCACCGAAGCTTCCGCGAGCGAGCCGTACAGCCCTGCCCCGACGCCTGCCAGCATCGCCGCGCCTAATGCTGTGGTCTCGACGAAATCGGGACGCTCAACCTCGACTGCCAAAATGTCCGCCAGATCCTGCACCATCCAGCCGTTACTCACCATGCCGCCATCGACGCGCAGCTCGGCCCAGTCGGCGCCATCGGCAGCGAAGGCGGTTTTGAGGTCGTGGGTCTGGTGCGCCATCGCCTCCAGCGCAGCGCGGGCGACATGCGCCTTTTTCGCGGCGAAGGTCAGACCGTGGATTGCGGCGCGCGCGGAAGGCTGCCAGTGCGGCGCACCAAGGCCCGAAAGTGCGGGAACCAGATAGACGCCGCCATTATCCTCAACGCTCCTCGCCAGCGGCTCGGTATCAGGCGAGGCATCGATCAGTCCCAGATCATCGCGCAGCCATTGGATCAGGCTGCCGGCGACAAAGACCGATCCTTCAAGTGCATAATGGCGTTCCCCACCAAGCTGCCACGCCACCGTAGCCAGCAGGCGATTGGTCGATTTGGGCAAAGTCCGACCCGTCTGTGTGAGCACAAATGCACCCGTGCCAAAGGTCGCTTTGGTCTGGCCGGGTTCGAGGCAGCTCTGACCGATCAGTGCCGCCTGCTGGTCCCCTGCCATGCCGGTGATTGCAATCGGCGCGCCGAACAGGCTGGCGTCGGTCATCCCCAATTGGCCTGCGCTGTCACAGATTTGGGGCAAGATCGAGCGCGGAACGCCGAACAGACTCAACAGTCCGTCGTCCCAATCGCCACTGCCAATCGCCATCAGCGCGGTGCGGCTGGCATTGCTGGCGTCCGAAACATGCGCCTTCCCGCCAGTCAGGCGATAGACCAGATAGCTTTCGATTGTCCCGACCGCGAGATGCTCGCCCGCCTCTTGCAATTGCGGCCAGTTTTTGAGCGCCCAGCCGATTTTCGATCCCGAAAAATAGGGATCGAGCAATAGCCCCGTCTTCGCCTGCACGTCTGCCTCATGGCCCACCGCCTTTAGCGCCTCGCACATCTCCGCGGTACGCCGGTCCTGCCAGACAATCGCGCGTGCCAGCGGCTCGCCGGTGCGCCTGTCCCAAAAGACCACAGTTTCGCGCTGATTGGTAATGCCGATACCGGCAATGGCGTGCGCCCCGCCCGCCTGCGCGACCATCTCGCGCGCACATTCGAGGGTGAGGCCCCAGATTTCCGCGGCATCATGTTCGACCAGCCCTGGCGCTGGATAATGCTGTGTCAACGGCCGCTGCGCACTGCCTAGGCAGCTGCCGTCTTTCGCGAACAGCATCGCCCGGGTGGACGTGGTACCTTCGTCGATGACGAGGATATGGTCGGTCATGCCTCTCTCCCTTTGAAAGCGATTTGCGGGATGCCGGCGCAGGCGTCAAGCGCTGCCCCGAAGCTTGCATCCGTATACAAACGCTATAGCCTGTCCGTCGAGGAGAGAGTCGAACATGCCAATTACCCACCACCGCACCTGCAGCATTTGCGAGGCCAATTGCGGGATCATCGTCACTGCCGAAGGACGCGACATAATCTCGATCAAGGGCGATCCCGACAATGCACTGTCGCGCGGGCATATCTGCCCCAAGGCAACTGCGCTCGCAGATTTGCAGAATGACCCGGATCGGTTGCGTAAGCCATTGAAGCGCAATGGCGATAGCTGGGAGGAAATTGGCTGGGAGCAGGCCTTCATCGAAATTGGTGAGCGCACCCGCGACATTCTTGCGCGCGATGCCGAGAGCGCGGCAATGTACATCGGCAATCCCAACGCCCACAGCTATGCCAATTCGCTGGTTTCGGGCGAACTGAAAAAGGCCCTTGGCCTCAAGAACATCTATTCTGCCAGCACTGTCGACCAGATGCCGCACATGGTCGCCAACCTCGCCCTCTTCGGCCATTCGGGGCTGTGGGGCGTGCCCGATATCGACCGTACCGAAACGATGATCATCCTGGGCGGTAATCCCATGGCATCCAATGGCAGCGTCTGGACCGTGCCTGATTTCCGCAACCGGGCAAAGGCATTACAAAAGCGCGGCGGGCAGTTGGTGGTCATCGATCCGCGGCGGACCGAGACTGCGAAGATCGCCGACCGGCATTTGTTCATCCGGCCGGCAACCGACGGACTGCTGCTGGTCGCTTTGCTGAAGGCTGTGCTGGCGCATCCGGCGCGCCCTGCGCTTCCCGATTATATCGATAATTTGGATGCGGTCGCCGATACGCTTTCGGGTTTTGATAGCGCCATTTGTGCAGCGCAGACCGGTGTTCCGCTTGGCGACATCAAATGGCTGGCAGACCGGATGGTGAACGGGCCTGCGGCACTTTATGGGCGCATCGGCGCGGCCACACAGAGCTTTGGCACATTGAACGCCTGGTTGATCGCACTCATCAACATCGCCTCGGGCCAGTTGGACCGCGAGGGCGGGCTGCTCTTCCCGACACCTTTGGTCGATACCGTCGCAATGGCGGGCCCCGGATCAATCGGTCGTCGTCATTCGCGCGTGTCTGGCCATCCGCTGGTGATGGGCGAATTTCCGGCGGCGACACTGGCTGAGGAAATCGAAACGCCAGGCGAAGGGCAGATCAAGGCGCTGTTCGTCGTCGCAGGCAATCCGGTGTTGTCGACGCCCAATGGCAGAAGGCTCGATGCGGCGCTCGAAAGCCTGGAGCTGATGGTGTCGATAGATATGTACCGCAACGCGACCAGCCGCCGCGCGCATTACATCCTGCCACCGGTGGGACCGCTGGAACGCGAGCATTATGGGCTGTTCCTGCTACCCATCGCTATCCGCAATTTCGGGAAATTCTCAAGGCCGTTGTTCGAGGCAGAGGAAGGGACGCTGCACGACTGGCAGATCATCCGCAAGCTGGCCGAAACGATTTCGGGCTTGCCGATTGAACGGGCCACGCCGCGAGAGGCGCTCGACAATCTGCTCAAGGCGGGGCCCTATGCCATTTCGCTGGCGGAGGTGGAGGCTGAGCCAAGCGGCAAGGACTTCGGGCCGTTGCAGGCAGGGCGCTTCCCGGAGAGGCTGCGCACCCCAACCAAGCGCATTGATTGCGCCCCTGCCAATCTGATTGCTGATCTCGAACGTCTGCACGAGACACTGGCGCAAGCCAAAGATGACCGACTGCGGCTGATCGGGCGGCGGCATGTGCGTTCAAATAACAGCTGGCTGCACAACAGCCCTCGCCTTGTGAAGGGGCCTGAACGCTGCACCTTGATGATCCACCCGGACGATGCCCGCGCGCGCAATCTGGGCGATGGATCGCTGGCAGAGGTGGCATCGAAAAGTGGCGCGATCCGGCTGCCGGTCGAGGTAACCGATGACATGATGCCGGGGACGGTTTCGATCCCGCATGGCTGGGGCCATAATCTGCCGGGCGTTTCGATGGCGGTCGCGCAGGCACATGCAGGTGCCAGCATCAACGACCTTACCGAGGAGGATGCGCTAGACCCCTTGTCGGGCAACGCTGCTTTTTCAGGGGTGCCGGTGGAAGTTCGGCCTGCGGCCTAGCGTTCCTTGGTTGCGCTAAAGGTCAGGTCAGGATTTTTTTCCTGCTGGTAGCCAACATCCCAAGACGAGCGCGCCATGAAGACCGGATTGCCATCGCGGTCCTTGGCCATGTTGCCGGCGTTGAATTGGGCAAAGGCCCTTAGCGCGGCATCGCTGCCGTTCAGCCAGCGGGCGGTGTCGTACGGAGCGGGCTCGAGAAAGGCGTCCACCTTATACTCGGCCTCAAGGCGGCTGATCAGAACGTCTAACTGAAGCTGGCCAACCACGCCGACCACCCAGTTCGAACCGATTTCCGGGTAAAACACCTGGATCACGCCCTCTTCGGACAGATCGTCTAGTGCCTTCCTCAACTGCTTCGTCTTCGTGGGGTCGCGCAGTACCACGCGGCGGAGGATTTCCGGCGCAAAATTGGGCAGGCCAGTGAAGCGCACGCTGTTCTTTTCGGAGAGCGTATCGCCGACACGGAGCGTGCCATGGTTGGGGATACCGATGATATCGCCGGGTTCGGCCGTATCGGCAATCTCGCGGTCTTGCGCGAAGAACAGGATGGGCGAGTGGATTGCCACCGGCTTGCCGAGCCCCGACGGCGTCAGCTTCATGCCGCGCTTGAAGGTGCCCGAACACAACCGCATGAAAGCGATGCGATCGCGGTGCTGCGGGTCCATATTGGCCTGCACCTTGAAGATGAAGCCGGTGACTTCATTATTGTCCGGCGTAATCGTTCCCGCCTCGCTCGGCTGCGGACGCGGCGGCGGTGCGAATCTGGCGATGGCGGCGATCATTTCCTCAATACCGAATTCTTTCAGCGCCGAGCCGAAATAGACCGGGGTCAAATCACCATGGCGATAAGCCTCCAGATCGAATGACGCATAGCCTGCCTGCGCCAGTTCGGCCTCCTCGCGGAATTTGGCGAGGCCTTGGGCCGACAATTTCTCCGCAAGCGACGGATCGTCGATGCCGCTATGCTGGCTGGATTTGCCTTCATAGGCCTTGCTGTCGCCGCTGGGCTGGGTGAGCCTGCCGCTGGCGAAATCGAAAATGCCTTCAAACTCGCCACCCATGCCGACCGGCCAACTCATCGGACAAACATCCAATGCCAGTTTGTCGGCAACCTCGTCGAGGATTTCGAAGCAGGGGCGACCCTCGCGGTCGACCTTGTTGACGAAGGTGATGATCGGAACGCTGCGCAGGCGGCAGACCTCAAACAATTTCAGCGTCTGCGGCTCGATACCCTTGGCGGCGTCTATTACCATGATGGCAGAATCGACAGCGGTCAGAGTGCGGTAGGTGTCCTCCGAGAAGTCTTCGTGCCCTGGTGTGTCGAGCAGGTTGAAGACAATGCCATCTTTCTCGAAGGTCATCACCGAACTTGTGACGGAAATACCGCGCTGCTGTTCGATCTTCATCCAGTCCGAACGGGCGCGCCGGGCGGCACCGCGGGCCTTGACCTCGCCAGCCAAGTGAATAGCGCCGCCTTGCAGCAGCAGCTTCTCGGTCAGCGTGGTCTTACCCGCGTCAGGGTGCGAGATGATCGCAAAGGTGCGGCGTTTGGCCCATGGTGCAGTCGTCATAGGCGGGGCGCATAGCGGGGTTGGCGGCAACAATCCAGAAACACCTGACCTATGTTTTGTTCCTTTTGGGAGTCTCGGGTCCTTTTTGGGTTGACTAATTGCGAATGATTCGCAATTGCGTCGCTATTGCAATTCAATCTCAACAAAGGGGAAGTCATGTCCGTGTCCACAACCGGAACGTCCGTTCGCGCCAATTCGATACCGCCAGCCAAGCCCGCGCGGCTGGAGCGTGGAGCGTTGCTGGGCGCGGTGCTGTCGGCGGCGATCGTCCCTGCGGCGGCGCATGCAGAAATGCTGGATGAAGAGGCTGCATCGGGCCGTGCGCCGATTATTGTGACGGGTTCGCGGATTGAGGCGGCCAACCCCAATGCCAATCCGAATGCACCCTATAAGGTCGAAAAATCACAGAATGACAAATTCACCGAAGAGCTGCGCGACACCCCGAAAACCGTCATCGCCATCCCCAAGGAAGTGATTGAGGATCTGGGCGCAAACAGCTTTCGCGAAGTCGTGCGCTCGACCCCCGGTGTCACCTTGGGCACCGGCGAAGGCGGCAATGCCTTTGGCGACCGCATCTTCATCCGCGGGTTCGAAGCGCGCAACGACGTCTATATCGACGGCCTGCGCGACCCCGGCGTCACCAGCCGCGACATTTTCGCGGTCGAGCAGATCGAGATTGTGAAGGGCCCATCGGGCAGCTTCGGCGGACGCGGCACAACCGGCGGCCTCGTCAGCCTCGAATCCAAACGCCCGCAGGTCACCGACACCTACACCCATGTCGAAGCCGGAATCGGAACCGAAAATTACTGGCGCGGTGCCGCCGATATCAACATCGCGCTCAATGATCGCGTGGCTGTTCGCGTCAACGGCCTGTACCAGAATAGCGACACACCGGGCCGCGATTATGTGAACCAGGAAAAATATGGCGGTGCGATCTCCGCCTTCTGGCAGGCGACCGATACGTTGAGCCTGACCACCGACTATTATCTCTACCGCATGCAGGGCATCCCCGATTTCGGCCATCCGTTCGATACGACAACGCAGCAGCCCTACAAGGTTGACCGCGACAATTTCTACGGCGTGATCGGCCGCGATTTCATCGAAAATGGTGCGGACGTCGGAACGATCCGCATCGATTTCGATCCCATCGACAATCTAAGCTTCCGTTCGGTCACCCGGATGGGCGAAACCTATAACCGCTATCTGGTTGCCCCCCCCGGGTCGGTTTGCCGCTTTACCCGAACCGCAACGGGCGCATGCCCCGCGACCGGCGTTGATGTGGGAGAGGCCAATTACACGATCACTGCAGGCGGCCAGCGCCGTTTCGGTACCAACCGTTATATCGCCAATGTCACCGATGCCACGGCACGCTTCGATACCGGCGGCATCAAACATATACTCGTGATTGGCGGCGAATATGCGAAGGAAAAAGTCAGCACGCTACCGCTTCTGATTGACGCCTTTGTCGAGGATTCGGCGGGCAATGTCATCTCCACACCGACAACCTATATCCGCAATTTGCTCAACCCCGACCCGGTGCTCGGCTACACGATCCCGGTCTATGCCAATGCGGCGAATGGCCCGACCAAAGTTTCGGTCGAATCACTGTCGGCCTATGTCATCGACACCATAAAATTCACGCCGCAAATCTGGGCAACGATTGGCGCCCGCCTCGATGGCTATTCGCTGCGATACCAAAGCAACGGCCTGCCCACCGCAACTGTGTTGCGCAACAATGTGCAGTTTGCCAACTATCAGGGCAGTCTGACCTGGAAGCCGAGCGAATTGCTGACGCTCTATGCCTCCTTCGCCACCTCCTCAAACCCGTCCGGCGAACAGCTGGACGGCAACGGCATCTCCTATGACGGCATAGCTGCGCAGACGCAGAATCTGGCACCCGAACGCAACCGTGCATGGGAAGGCGGGGTGAAATGGGAAACCCCGGACGGTAACCTTCTGCTGACGGCTGCGGCTTTCCAGATCACCAAGGCCAATGCGCGCGAGAATATCGGCGGCAATGTCTATGAACTGGTTGGCAAGCTGCGCTCACGCGGCGTCGAACTGGGCGTCAACGGCGCGCTTTTCGACGTACTGCAACTGTTCGGCGGCTACACCTATACCGACGCCACGATCGTCGAATCGGTAAATGCAGCCAATGTCGGTCGGCCATTCGCCAACATCCCGAAGCACAGCGCCAATTTGCTGGCGACGGTGATGCTGGGCGATCATGTCGAGGTCGGCGGTCAGGTGCATTATCAAAGCAAGATTTTCGGCGGCAGCCTGGCTGCAGGCAATGCCCATGTGCCCGGCTATGTCCGGTTGGATGCCGTCGCCCGTTTCAAGCCGACCGAATGGCTCGAAGCGCGGGTGAACGTCAACAACCTGACCGACAAGCGCAATTATGATGCGATCTATCGTTCGGGCAGCCCCTTCGCCTATATCGCCCCCGGACGGTCAGCATTCCTTACGCTTGCTGTGAAGATGTAGGGACGAGCGATGTTGATTGTCATTCCGCAGCTGCTCGACCGCGAACAGGCAAGGGCTCTCGGCCGCACGATAGCCGCTGCGGAATGGGTCGACGGCAATGTGACCAGCGGCGCCGGGGCCGCGCTCGCCAAGCGCAACCGCCAATTGCCCGAGGCTGGCGAAGCCGCAGCCCATGCCCGGATGGTGGTGCAGGAAGGGCTCGCCCGGTCGCAGCTTTTCCTGTCCGCCGCCCTGCCCAAGCGGATCTTCCCGCCTTTGTTCAACCGTTATGGCGTAGGCGAAGGCTTTGGCGACCATGTCGACAATGCGATCCGGTTATTGCCCGACGGCACGCAGATGCGCACCGACCTGTCGGCAACTTTGTTCCTCAACGACCCTGCAGACTATGACGGCGGCGAATTATCGATCGAAGGCGATTTCGGGCGAGTGGCGTATAAGCTGGAGGCGGGCGACATGCTGCTCTACCCCTCAACCAGCCTGCACCATGTGACCGAGGTAACGCGCGGTGAGCGTATCGCCAGTTTCTTCTGGCTCGAATCGCTGGTTCGCGACGGTGGCGCGCGTGAGGCACTGTTCGATCTCGATCAGTCGGTCCAAGCGCTGGCCGCTGAGCGCGGCGGCGATGATGCGCAAGTTCTGCGGCTAACGAAGCTGTACCACAATCTGATCCGCCGCTGGGCTTTCTAGCGTTTGGTCAAACCGTCGCGCAGCATAGCGTTCACCACATCGGTGATCTCGCCGACAGCACGCTCTTCGCCCAGCACGCCATAACGCAGCCCGAGAAAGACGTTCATCCCCATGATCGCCCAGGCATGGGCTTCATCGACCGGCCCTGCGATTTCACCGCGCGCTTCGGCAGCCTTCAGACGTTCGAATATGCGGTCGACGGTGGTGCCATAATGCGCCTGCCAGGCGTCGGGCGCGACGAATTCGGCTTCGTCGATGATCCGGTAGATTTCCTTATGCTGCCGCGCGAAGGACAGGAAGGCGGAGAGCGCCCGTCCTTCGGCATCAATCTGGTCCCCATCGCCAGGCAGCACCGGTGCAACATAATCGCGCACCTGCCCCGACATGTCCTTGACCAGCGCGCGGAACAGCGATTCTTTCGAATCGAAATAGGTGTAGAAGCTGCCGAGCGCGACCCCGGCGCGGCTGGTAATGCTGACGACCGAGCTGTCATGAAAGCCTTTTTCGCCAAATTCGGCGCGGGCAGCATCGAGTAACGCACGCAATGTGCGCCGGCCGCGTTCGGTGCGCGGTGCCTTATCTTCCCCCGTCATTGTTGCATCCATGCCACGCACGGCGACCATTTGCAAAATTCCTCTTCCAGAAGTTGAAAGATGGTTCAACTTTCAGTATGGGGCAAGCAGAAAATAGCGGGACAGCCGCATATTTGGATGTACGGAAGAGAGGATATCATGAAATTCCAATCATTTACGCGCGCAATCCTGTTGTCGGGAATCGCCCTTGGCAGCGTCACCACTTTGTCCAGCCCTGTTTGGGCGCAGGATGAGGCAGCAGCAGACGAAGCAGACGCCAGCGGCGAAATCATCGTTACCGCACGTCGCCGCGAAGAAAGCCTAATCGACGTTCCCATTTCGATGACCGCCATTTCGGGCGACACTCTTGCTGCCCAGGGCGCGGTCGACATCACCGCGCTGCAGGACAAAGCGCCGAACATGACGATGCAGATCGCACGCGGTTCGAACTCGACCCTGATCGGCTTCATCCGCGGCGTTGGCCAGCAGGATCCGCTCTGGGGCTTTGAACCCGGCGTCGGCCTGTATGTCGATGACGTTTACGTCGCCCGCCCGCAGGGTGCGGTGCTCGACATTTTTGACGTCTCACGCGTTGAAGTGCTGCGTGGGCCGCAGGGCACGCTCTATGGCCGCAACACCATCGGCGGCGCGGTCAAATATGTAACCAACAAGCTGGGCAATGAGTTTGGCGGCAAGGTGCGTGCCTCTTATGGTGCCTATAACCAGATCGACCTGATCGGGCAGATCACCGTTCCGATCGGCGATACCTTCTCGATCGGCGGAGCAGTTGCCTGGTATCAGCGCGATGGCTTCGGCAAAAATCTGACCACGGGTGCAGAACATTATAACAAGGATGTATTGGCTGGCCGTATTTCGGCGGAATTTGCTCCGTCTGAAGATGTCTTCATCCGCGTCGCAGCCGACAAGATCATCGACAAGTCAAACCCGCGCCACGGCACCCGTCTGGTCGGCAATGGCGGTTTGGCCGCATTCCAGCCTACAGCCAGCGTCTATGATACCCGCGCAGGCATTGGTGACGACAACAAGGTCGAGACACAGGGCGTATCGCTGACTGGCGAATTTGGCCTGTCGGATACACTGACCTTCAAGACGATTTCGGCCTATCGTGACGGCCATACCGACACGCTGATCGATTTCGACAACACTGCAGGTCCCGTCCTCGACGTGCCTGCATTCTATGATGACCGCCAGTTCACGCAGGAACTGCAGTTGCTGTTCGAAGGCGACCGCATTCAAGGTGTTGCCGGGCTCTACTATCTCGACGCCCGTGCGAGCGGTGCATTCGACACAGTACTCGGCGGCCTCAATCTCACCACGCTGACCTCAGGCACGGTCAAGACCAAGAGCTATGCGGCCTTCGCCGATGTCAGCTTCGACGTAACCGATCAGTTCAAGCTTTCGGCTGGCTTGCGCTATACCAAGGACGACAAGACCGGCACCGTATTCCGCCGCAACTATACCGGCATCCGCAGTCCGCTGTTCGGTAATACAACGGCGGTTCCGGGCCTGATCCGTTCGGACTATACCAACAGCCGCAGCTTTGAAAAACTGACGCCGCGTGTTTCGCTGAGCTATCAGCCCAACGACGATCTCAACCTCTATGCTTCTTATGGCAAGGGCTTCAAATCGGGCGGTTTCGACATGCGCGGCGACGCCATCCTGACGCCGACCACGGTCAACGGCTATGAGCCGGAAACCATCGACAGCTTTGAAGTCGGCGTGAAGAGCGCGCTGCTCGACCGCAAGTTGTTCGCAAATGTCGCGGTGTTCAAGTCGAAGTACAAGAACCAGCAGGTCACCGTGCAGGTCCCGAGCCTTGCAGGCGGCATTGCCAGCTTTGTCGACAATGCGGGCCGTGGTGACATCTGGGGTGCGGAACTGGAACTGCGCGCAGTACCTTCGCCGAACTTCTCGATGAATGCAGCAGTCGGCTACACCAATGCCGATTATAAGGAATTCCTGACCTTCATCACCGGCGGCACCACCCCGGTCGATGTATCCAACGCACGCGAATTCCAGAATACGCCGAAATTCACCGCCAGCGTTTCGGCAACGGCGTCGGGCGACCTGTTGGGCGGAACGATTTCGTTCACCCCGGCGGTTTCGCTGCGCAGCGATGCCTATATGTTCGAAATCCCGACCCCGGCGCTTGATCCCGACGGCTATTTCCTGGTCGATGCTTCGGCAGCCTGGACCTCGCCGGATGACGTATTCAAGCTTTCGGTCAACCTGCGCAACCTGACCAACGAGCGCTATCGCGTCGGCGGGTACAACTTCCCGGGCGCGCTGTTTGGCAATTCGATCATCGGCTATTATGGCCCGCCGCGCACCGCGACGTTCAACATCGAATATCGTTTCTGATTTCCACTCCTACCCTCTCCCAGGAGTGAAACGAAAAGGCCGGGGTTAACGCCCCGGCCTTTTTTGTTGTTGGAACGGTCAGAACAATCCCGGCACTTCACGCTGCGCCACATTGGGGGCCTTGGGAAGCGGCAGCACGCGCCTTTCGGTCCTCTGGCTATCGGCCTGTTGCTGTTGTCCAGCAATCACCGGGGTGCACGAACGACCGGCAATGAAATCGAGCGCCGAGCGCAGCGATGCCTCCTGCGGGTCACCAAGCGGGCGGGCAATATCATCGGGCGCCGCGCAGGTGGTGCGCATCGTGTCGGCGAGCCCGGCAAAGTAGCCCGCCTGACCGGCCGAGTTTTCGGTCGCAAATGCGACAACACGGATCCGGTCGTCACAAGCGGACTGGTCCACGGCAATCTGCCCGACCGGTTTGCCGTAAGTGTTGCTGCCGATCAGCGCCGCGTTGACACCCAGATAGGGAACGAAGCTGTTCATCACCAGCTCGCTTGCGGATGCAGTTGCATTGGTGGTGATGAAGGCGACTTTGACAGGCGCTATTGATTGCGGCTGCGGTGCAAAGCGGCGGGTATCGTTATTCGACGCCTTCGACGCCCGGAACCGGGTCAGCGAAAAGACATCGCTCGTGCTGCGGTTTGCACCCATCAGGTCACCCATCAACTCAGCGGTCGATACCAGCCCGCCACCATTATATCGGAAATCGATCACGATGTTGGTGATGCCTTGTGCACGGAAATCGGCGAAGGCGGTGCGCAACTGGTTATCGGCGGTCGTGATGAAGGTCCGCATATTGATATAGCCGACCTTTCGCCCGCCATCGTCGATCACTTTCACACCATAGCGTGAGGACAACGGATCGATATTGTAGTCAGCCTTGGCGATAGTGACGTTGCGCGTTCCACCCGCATTTGTGATGCGCAGCACGCGCGTCGTCCCGACCGTGTTGGGCCCAAGAGCATTGCTGACGCCCGCCGACCCTTGCGCCGCAATTATGTCGCTGACCGGAACGAGATTGCTGTCCGACGTTCCGATCGCGAGTATTTCCGTGCCGCGATCAATCCCGGCGGTCAGCGCCGGGGCATTTTCAAAGGTTTCGATTACAAACAACCGATTACCTTGAAAGGCAAAGCGCACGCCAAAACCGGCGGTCGCGCCTGACGAGAAGAACGCATTCTCCTGAGCAATCGAGGTGATGTATGTAAAGAACCGATCCCGTCCCTGCGAACGGGCAGTCGCGGTCAGCGCATCAATATAGGCGTCCACTGTATTATAAGGCGAAGGATCGAGCGATGCCGGCAGCGTTTCCGGAAACAGATACCATTCGTTGAGAACCGAAAAGGCGAAATCCTGACGTCCGCGCAGGCTGCATGCCGTTGGCGGTGGCGGTGGGGTCGGGGTCGTGCTGGTTGGCGGTACAATGACCGTGCCGCCGCCCGAACCGCTCCCGCCGCCTCCGCCACAGGCCGTGGCACCGGCGGCCAGAATGATCACCAGATTTTTAAGCGACTTTTTCCGCACGAACGCGAACTCCCTGTAAAGACGGGATGGCCAAAGCCATCTATCTATCCTTAACAGCATGAGAGCAGGCAGACAGGCAAGTAACAACTTGCCGGGTGTCAGCCGCGCAGCGCCGCACCCTGTTTGGAAGCAGCTGCAACGACCCGGTCACTGATCGCCTTCAACTCCTCGTCGGTGTAGCTTTTATCGCTGGGCTGGAGCGCAACCTCGATAGCGAGGCTGACCTGGCCTTCAGGTACGCCCTGCCCCGCGAAGCGGTCGAACAGGCGGACGGCGACGATGTTGTCCTTGTCGCAACCACGGATGGCGCGAACGAGGTCACCCGCTGCCAATGTATCGGGAACGAGGAAGGCAAAGTCTCGGGTCACCGCCTGCAACGCCGGAGGTGTGAAGGCCGGGCGCATGAAGCCCGTCCCCTTCTTCGCCGGGATTGCGTCCAGGAAGATCTCGGCGGCGATGACGGTACCGTCGAGGTCAAATGCCTTGGCAGTAGCCGGATGCAATGTGCCAAAGGCCGCAAGGATATTTTTAGGGCCCATGCGCAATGTGGCAGATTGGCCGGGGTGATAATGATCCTCCGCCTCACCCATCACCATCAGGCCATCGGTGGCAACGCCAGCCGCCGCCAACAGTGCCAGCGCTTCTGCCTTGGCGTCATAGGCATCAAACTTCGCAGCCTTGCCCGTTGCCCAACCGCGCGGCGTCTTTTCACCCGCCAGCACAATTCCAGCCGTCAGCCGCTCACTGTCGGCCAGATAGCGGCGTCCGATTTCGAACAGCCGCACCGAAGAGGCACCGCGATCCATATTGCGCTGCGCCGCGGAAAGCAGACCGGGGAGCAGCGAGGGACGCATGACCTTCATGTCTTCCGAAATCGGATTGTCGAGGCTCCAGATGCCACCGCCAAAGGCGTCGGCTTCCTTTTGCGGCAGGAACGACCAGTTGATCGCTTCGTTCAATCCGCGCGCAGCTGCTGCTCGGCGCACCTTGCGTTCGAGGCTTTGCTGCGGAGTTGCCGTCGGCTTGGCGACGCCATCGGCGCGGGGCAGCGGGGTCGACACCACATTGTCGAGGCCGACGATACGCACAACTTCTTCGACAATGTCGGCCCAGCCATCGACGTCGCGGCGCCATGTCGGAACGGTTACCGCCCAGTCGGCTGCAACTTCGAATCCGAGCGATTCCAAAATCGCCCTTTGGCGGTCCGCAGGCACATTTATGCCGCCCAGCGCCGCACAACGCGCGGGATCATAGGCAATTGTCTTACGTTCCAAAGGCGGTTGTCCGGCGCGAATGACTTCGCTGGGCACGCCGCCACAGGTCTGGACGATCAGATCGGTGAGCAGCGCAAGGCCATCTTCGAGGAAAGCGGGATCAACACCCCGCTCAAACCTGCTGCGCGCGTCAGAAGTCAGCGCCAACGCCTGTCCGGTCTTGGCAATGCGTTCTGGCGTGAAGTAGGCGATTTCGAGCAACACGTCGGTGGTATCATCCGAACAGCCCGAATGTTCGCCACCCATGATACCAGCTATGTCATGCACGCCGCTTTCGTCAGCAATCACCGTCATTTCGGAGGTGAGCGTGTATTCCTTGCCATTCAGCGCAGTCACCATCTCGCCGTCTTTCGCACGGCGGGCCACAACCGCACCGTTCAATTGCGCCAGATCATAAGCGTGCGCCGGGCGTCCGCAGGCGAGCATCAGATAGTTGGTGCAATCGACCAGCGCCGAAATCGGGCGCTGCCCGGCAGCTTTCAGTCGAGCCTGCATCCAGTCGGGCGATGGCCCATTTTTGACGCCGCGAATGACGCGTCCGTAAAAGGCGGGGCAACCTTCTGGATCGTCGGTACGGATCTCGGTCGGGCAAGGATAGCTACCCTTTATCGTCGGCACTTCGACCGGCTTGAACGTGCCAAGGCCAGCCGCTGCCAAATCGCGTGCGATGCCCATCACGCCCATACAATCCTGCCGGTTGGGGGTGATGGCGACGTCGATCACAGGATCATTGGCGTCCGCATATTCGGCGAAGGCCATGCCGATAGGCGCATCGGCGGGAAGCTCGATGATGCCATCATGATCGTCGCCCAGTTCGAGTTCGGCGACCGAGCACATCATGCCGTTCGATTCGACGCCGCGGATGGCGGTTTTCTTCAGCACCATGCCATTGGCAGGCACGGTCGCGCCCTCAACGCCGAACACGCCGACCAGCCCAGCGCGGGCATTGGGCGCTCCGCACACGACCTGCAGCGGATTGCCGTCGCCGGAATCGACGGTCAGCACCTGCAGCTTATCTGCTTGCGGATGGGGGACTGCGGTCAGCACCTTTGCAACGCAGAAGCCCGCAAGTTTATCGGCCGGGTTTTCGATGCCTTCAACCTCAAGCCCGATACGGTTGAGGCAATCGGCCACCTGCTCGATGGTCGCATCGGTTTCGAGATAATATTTGAGCCAGGAGAGCGAGAATTTCATGCGCCTACTCCTCCGCTGAGCGTGGGCACATCAAGCGCGTTGAACCCGTAATGCTGCAGCCAGCGATTGTCGCCGTCGAAGAAGGCGCGCAAATCGTCCATGCCATATTTGAGCATTGCCAGACGGTCGACGCCGGTGCCGAAGGCAAAGCCCTGCCACACATCGGGGTCGAGCCCGCAGGCTTCGATCACTTTGCGGTGGACCATGCCGCTGCCGAGCACCTCCATCCAGCCTTCACTGCCGCCAATCACGCGTTTGCCTTTGACCACCGAATAGCCGACATCGACCTCGACCGAAGGTTCGGTGAAGGGGAAATAGCTGGGGCGCAGGCGCAGCACGACATCGTCGCGCTCGAAAAACGCCTTGAGGAAGGTTTCGAGCGTCCATTTGAGGTGGCCGAGATGGATACCCTTGTCGATCACCAGACCTTCGATCTGGTGGAACATCGGCGTATGCGTCGCGTCGCTATCCGAACGATAGACGCGGCCAGGCGCGATGATGCGGATCGGCGGTTCTTGGCTTGTCATCGTGCGGATCTGCACTGGCGAAGTGTGCGTACGCAGCAACATTTTCTTTCCATCGCCGTTTTCGTCCTTTTGGGCCATCTGGTCGGGGAAATAGAAGGTATCGTGCATCGCGCGGGCGGGATGCGTGTCGGGAATGTTGAGCGCGCTGAAATTGTGCCAGTCGTCCTCGATTTCCGGACCCTCGGCGACAGCGAAGCCCATATCGGCGAAGATTTCGGCGAGCTCGTCCATGACCTGCGAAACTGGGTGAACCGTGCCGCGCGGGCTTTCGGGCGCTGGCAGCGTCATATCGAGCCGCTCGGTCGCCAGACGCTGATTGAGGATCGCGGATTCGAGAGCGGCCTTTTTGGCAGCAATGCCGCTGGTCACAGCTTCGCGCAGCCCATTAATCACAGGCCCTTGCACTTGCCGTTCTTCTGGCGACATCTGCCCCAGCGTTTTGAGCAAGGCGGATACGCTGCCCTGCTTGCCGAGCGCGTCGATGCGGACGGCTTCAAGCGCGTCGGGCGTGTCTGCCGCGTCGATGGCGGCTAACAAGCTGGATTTCAATACTTCAATATCACTCATCTTCGTCATTCCCGCGAAGGCGGGAATCCAACTCCCGCTACCTAAATTTACACCACCGGAGTTGCTCACCCGCCTTCGCGGGGGTGACGACCAATGGGAAGAGCTATTTTGTTGTCCATAATGGTCGGAAGCCCATTTCGATGGCCAAATCCCTCCAGTCAGGATTGTCCTTTTCGATCAGGTTTATCCGCCATTGCCGATTCCAGTTCTTGATCCGCTTTTCCCTTAGTATCGCCGTTTCCATCGTTCCATGTTGTTCATACCAAACCAGCAGTTTCGCGCCCACCCGCTTGCTGTGCCCTTCGAACATTTCCTCCCGATGCTGCAGGATGCGATTCATCAAATCAGAGGTTACTCCAGTGTAAAGCGCCCCCTGCTTTCTATTCGTCATAATGTAAACAGTTGGCTGAAAGTTCTCGTGCATCGATCCCCCCGCTCGTCATTCCCGTGAAGGCGGGAATCCATCACCCGCCGCTTGAATTTATCCTTCCGGTGATGGCCCCCCGCCTGCGCGGGGGTGACGAGTGATTGAAGAGTCGAAGGTTGTCGACATCCCGAACCCGCATAAGCAAATGGGCGCGAACGGCAAGTGCCGCCCACGCCCATTTGCGCATGTTTCGAAGTGTCGCTTATGCTGCTTTCGGCAGCGCTGCCTTCGCCTGCGCAACTATGGCGCTAAACACTGCCGACTCGTTCATGGCAAGATCGGCAAGCGTCTTGCGGTCGAGTTCGACGCCAGCCAGCTTCAGGCCGTGCATGAACACGCCATAGGTCAAGCCTTCGGCGCGGACAGCGGCGTTGATGCGCTGGATCCAGAGAGCGCGGAAATTGCGCTTGTTAACCTTGCGGTCGCGATACGCATATTGGCCGGCCTTTTCGACAGCCTGACGGGCGATGCGGATAGTATTTTTACGACGGCCATAAAAGCCTTTTGCCTGCTCCAAGATGTTCTTGTGCTTGGCGCGGGTGGTTACACCCCTTTTGACGCGTGCCATGGTTCAGCGCTCCTTATTTCAAGCCGTACGGCGCCCATTGGCGAATATGACCCGCATCCGAATCGCTAAGCACGTCGGTGCCGCGGTTCTGGCGGATATATTTGCCGCTGTGGCTGATCAGGCGGTGGCGCTTGCCGGCTACGCCGTGCTTTACCTTGCCTGTGGCAGTGAGCTTGAAGCGCTTTTTGACGCCGCTCTTGGTCTTCAACTTGGGCATTTTGGTCTCCTTTGTTTGCATGGAGGCGGTACCGGCCCACGCCCCCACCCGGCCACCCATGACGATACCCTGTTTGGGTGGCCGGGTGGGGGCGTGGGCTGGTGCCGCACCTCTCCAAGAGAGTCCGTATCGAGCAAACATGGCAGCCCTTTTAGCCAGCCCGCTCATTCGGAAGGCGCGCGCCTAGCGGGATTCGTGCGGAAATGCAAGCGCGAAGGCCGATTCAATGCCCGTTACTTGCCCCAGGCTTTTGCAACGCCTGCAACGGATCGCCAAGCGCCGCCATCCTGGCCTTGGACGCCGCGCCGATAATTGGATGCGCATGGGCACGATATTCGCGCGGACTCATTTTGAAAAACTGGCGGAAATCGCGGTTAAAATGCGCTTGGTCGTAATAGTTCGCATCGAGCGCGTCGGACCAGTTACTCTCCGGATCGCGCATGATCACCGCTAAAGTCCGCACAAAGCGCTGCCGCCGCAGCAGCAATTTGGGCGAAAAGCCGAATATGCGCAGAGAGAAGCGCTGCAACTGGGCTATGGAGAGTTGCAACCGCCCCGCCCACTGGGCGACCGAGGCGATTTCGGGATCCATCAGCGCCACATGTGCCGCGCGCACCCGCTGTTCGGTGGCAGCATCGATCAGCGGACGGTTATCCAATGCGTCGAGCAATATGGCATCGAAACGAGCCGCCATTTCGTCAAGATTTTGCGACGACACCGCTGCCTGCATCATGTCGGCAAAAGCTACAGGCGTCTTGACCAGCGAGGCATCATCGAGCCGATCTGCCCACAGATCAGCGGGTTCGTCGATAAACATGCTCCAACCGGTTGGCAGGAAGCCTATACTCGCAATCCGTGCATGCCGCGCAGCAAAAGGCCCCGCAAGGCTGGTCGGCCCGACAAAATGCGCTGGCGGAATGTCGCGCAGATTTTGCCCGACTAACCCGCCCAGCGTGTCGCCGCTATAGCGAAAACGAACACTCGCCCATTCAGGGTTCATCCAGTCGCGCACGGGCTCGCCATCGAGACTGTCAATCGCAGTGAAATAATAGACCGACAGATAAGGCTGCAAACGCGGATGCGGGGCGATAAATCGCGTATGGCTGAGGCCATCTGCCCCGGTCATTCTACCATCCCCTGCATGTAAGCTTTCATTGCTGCAGGATTTTCCTGCGTCAAGCAGGGACTAACCCGTAGGGCCCTGCAATATTTGCAGCGGCTGGCCTAACGCCTCGGCCCGCGCTCTTAATGCCGCCTTGCTGATCGGACGGGGCATATCGAGAAAGGCCCTTGGCGACATGCCCATGAAATCACGAAAATCCCGACTGAAATGTGCCTGATCGTGATAACTCGCGTCGAGCACCTTGACCCATTTCAGCGCTGGATCGAAAATCCGCGGCGCCAATGAGCGCAAGAACCTTTGGCGGCGCAAAAGTCTTTTGGGTGGGAATCCAAAGACGCGGCGGCATAACCGTTCGACATACTGACTGTTCAAACCGACTCTGTCCGCAAGTTGCGAAACATCGGTGATTTCTGGATCGGCCAGCGCCCCATGTACCCGCTCTATTTCTGCTTCCCTGTCCTCTGCTGGGCCGAGTGCTGCCAGTAAATGCCGGTCGAAGACGTCAGCAATATCGCGATGATTTTGCAGATCTTGGATGTCTGCCCATATTGCGCCGAACAGGGCAAATGTCGGTTCGGTTTCGACATCGAATACAGCATCAGCGTAGAGATGCGCGCTTTCGCCTACGAATCGGCTCCAACCCAAAGGCAGAATGCCGATACCTGCCATGCGCGCAAACGAGCAGCGCACGTGACAGGCTCGCCCAGTAGGCCCGGTCATGGATGCCCGCGGCACCGGCGCCACTGGATCAGGAACCAAACTTGCCGGGATCATCCCTTCGAGCATGAAGCGTGCGCTCGCCCATTCAGGATAGAGCAGGTCATCAAGTTCGATGCCCCCCGGCGTCGCGATCTCGACGAAATAATAGCTGCTGAAATAGCGCCTGAGTTCAGGCGCGGGCAGAATGAATCGATAATCGCCGACCGAACTTAGTGATTGCACGCCAGCGCCTCGACAACATCTTCCATCCGCGCCGGATCGCCCAGCGCGATGACATGGCCTTCGGAACCCGCGTGCAACATCTCGCCATTCCAGTCGCACATCATTCCGCCCGCGCCTTCAACGACCGGCACCAGCGCGGCAAAGTCGTGTAATTTGAGGCCGGACTCGACAACGATGTCGATGTGGCCCGAAGCGAGCAGCGCGTAATTGTAGCAGTCGCCGCCAAACAGCATCCGCTTGTGCGCGGTCTGCGCGGCGAGTGCCATGAAATGGTCGCCATCATGCTGGCTGAAATATTGCGGGCCGCTTGTGGCCAGCGAGGCTGCCGCCAATTCACGGCAGGCGCGGGTCGAAACCGGTTTGCCGTTCAATGTCGTCCCCTGACCTGTCACACCGATCCAGCGTTCACGATTGACGCACTGGTCAATCAGGCCGAGTACGGGCCAGCCATCTTCGAGCAGTGCGATCAGCGTGCCGAAAATCGGGCGACCGGCCATGAAGCTTATGGTACCGTCGATCGGATCGATCACCCAAGTGCGCCCCGAGGTGCCTGTCTTCTCGCCATATTCTTCGCCAACAATCGCATCGGTTGGGCATTCCACATCGAGGATCGCGCGGATGGCAGCCTCAGCCGCACGGTCAGCCTCTGTAACCGGCGTAGAGTCTGCTTTGGCTTCATGGTCAAAGCTGGCTCGGAAAAACGGGCGTATCACGCCCCCGGCCACATCGGCGAGCCGCCCCGCCAATTCAATCTCCCTTGCCCCAATCATGTAAATTTCCCTGCCCTGCTTTTCGGCAAAGCGCAACATGGCTTTACATATCAGGATGTTGGTGTGGCAGAAGCCTTAGTCGAACAGGCTCGATACGCTGCTCTCATCGGCGATGCGCTTGATCGCTTCGCCCAGCAGCGGCGCGATCGGCAGCTGGCGGATTTTTGCGCTGTCGCGCGCAGCGTCGGAGGCGATGATCGAGTCGGTGATCACCAGTTTGCGCAAGCTCGACGCATTGACGCGGTTCACAGCCTCGCCCGACAGCACGCCGTGGGTGATATAGGCGACAACGTCAGAGGCCCCTGCCGCCTTGAGTGCATCGGCGGCATTGCACAACGTGCCCGCGCTGTCGGCGATATCGTCTATCAGGATGCAAAAACGGTCTTTCACATCGCCGATGATATTCATCACCTCGGAAACACCCGCTTTCTCGCGGCGTTTGTCGACGATGGCGAGCGGCGCATCGTTGATGCGCTTGGACAGCCCGCGCGCGCGGACCACACCGCCCACGTCAGGCGAAACAACGGTAATCGGTTTGTCGCCATGGCGGTCGAGAATGTCAGTGCTCATAACCGGCCCAGCAAATAGATTGTCGGTCGGGATATCGAAGAAGCCCTGAATCTGGCCGGCGTGCAAATCGACCGTCAGCACGCGGTCGGCACCTGCTTCGGTGATCAGATTGGCAACCAGCTTGGCGGAAATCGGGGTGCGTGGGCCGGGTTTACGGTCTTGCCGGGCATAGCCGAAATAGGGGAGTACCGCAGTGATGCGCTTGGCCGATGCACGCCGCAGCGCGTCGATCATGATCAGCAGTTCCATCAGATTGTCATTCGCCGGATGGCTGGTCGACTGGATGACGAACATATCCTCGCCGCGGACATTTTCGTGGATCTCGACGAAAATCTCATTGTCGGCAAAGCGGCGGACGCTGGCATCGGTCAGCGGCAGGCCAAGATATTCGGCGATACCCTTTGCGAGCGGAAGGTTCGAATTGCCTGTCATCAATTTCATGCGCGCCACCCCTTCATCGCCGCATTGGAGAATCGTGACGACGCCCTAGCGAAGGCCACCGACGCTGACAATCGCCTTGCCCGCACCGGTTGTGGACAATAGGAAGAAAGGCATGACCGATACCCTGACAATCGCCATGGCCCAGCTGAACCAGCGTGTGGGTGACCTCAAAGGAAATGCCGATGCGATGCTCGAATGGCGGGAAAAGGCCGGGACCGTTGACCTGGTGCTGTTTCCGGAACAGCAACTCATCGGTTATCCAGCCGAAGACCTTGTCCTGAAACCCGCTTTTCAGAAGGCGGCTGCGCAGGAGCTGGAGCGGCTTGCGGCGGCGACCGCAGATGGCGGCCCGGCGATGCTGGTGGGATCGATACTGAAGGAGGCGGATGGTCTCTACAATATTGTTGCGTTGCTCGACGGCGGCAAGGTTGCGGCTGTACGCAAGAAGCACGAGCTGCCTAACTATGGCACTTTCGATGAGAAACGCATTTTCGCGCAGGGGCCTCTGCCGGAACCGGTAGAGTTCCGCGGGGCCAAGCTGGGTCTGCCGATCTGCGAAGATGGCTGGTTGCCCACGGTTTGCTCGCACCTCAAGGCACAAGGCGTCGAACTGCTGATTTCGGTGAACGGTAGCCCCTATGAAATCGACAAGGACGACCGGCGGCTTGAACAGGTGTTTGCCGCGCGCGTCGCCGAAACCGGCCTGCCGCTGATATTTCTAAACCGCATTGGCGGGCAGGATGAGCTGGTGTTCGACGGATGCTCTTTCGTGCTCAACGCCAATGGTGCTGCCGCGCACCACCTGCCCGATTGGGAGGAGCATTTGCGGATTACCCGCTGGCACAAGCAGGCCGATGGATGGGTCTGCGAAGGCGGCGAACTGGCCGAATGGGAAGACCATCCCGCGGATATCTATTCGGCAATGGTGCTAGCGCTGCGTGAATATGTAGATCGCAACCGCTTCCCCGGCGTGGTGCTGGGACTTTCAGGCGGGATCGACAGCGCAATCTGCGCCGCGATTGCGGCGGATGCGCTAGGGCCGGACCGCGTATGGTGTGTGATGCTGCCCAGCCGCTTTACAGGCCAGCTCAGTCTCGACCTTGCCAAAGAATGTGCGGAAATGATCGGGTGTCGCCTCGATACCATCCCGATCAATCCGGCGGTCATGGCGTTTGACGAGATGCTCGCGGGCAGCTTTGCCGACAAAGAAGTCGACATCACCGAAGAAAATGTCCAGTCGCGTATCCGCGGCGTCACTTTGATGGCATTGTCGAACAAATTTGGTCACATGCTGCTGACCACTGGCAACAAGAGCGAGATGAGCGTTGGCTATGCGACCATTTATGGCGACATGGCGGGCGGTTATAACCCGCTCAAAGATGCCTACAAAATGACGGTGTTTGCCATCTCGCGCTGGCGCAACAAGCACAAGCCGCGCATTGGGCTTGGTCCCGACGGACCGGTGATGCCAGAAGCAATCATCACCCGCCCGCCCAGCGCCGAATTGCGCCCCGACCAGAAGGACAGTGACAGCCTGCCCGACTATCCGGTGCTCGACGATATATTGCTCGGGCTGGTCGAACAGGAACTGTCGGTCGATGAAGTCACCGCGCGTGGCCACCCTCGCGAAGTTGTCGAGCGGATCGAGCGATTGTTGTACATCGCCGAATATAAGCGCCGCCAGGCCCCTCCCGGCGTCAAGCTTGGCAGCCGCAATTTCGGCCGTGACCGGCGCTATCCGATTACCAATGCATTCCGGAGTGGGTGAGGCTTTACCGTCGCCCCAGCGCAGGCTGGGGCCGCTGGCGGTTTGCGCAGACAAAGCAGTATAAACATTAGGCGGCCCCGGCCTTCGCCGGGGCGACGCTTAGCTTATGCTCCGGATAAGCATTGCGAACCAGCCGTCGTCATGACCGACCTCAGGCCGTGCAGGCACCCCCGCAACCGCCCCGCATTCCAGACAACGCACCTGCGCGCCCTGAATGCCAGATAGCAAGCGCATGTCAGCGGCAATCCGGTCAAACAGCAATTGCTGCTCGAACGCCGCACGGCCGAAAAGATCGGTCGGCACGTGCGCCTGTGCCGGCTCGGGCATCAGCCCGCCGAGCAAGGTGCTGGCAAAATCGGGCATGGGTTCGATGTAAAGCGGGTGCCAGTCGCCTTTCTCCAATTTGGCCAGCCGCGCCGCTTCTGCCAAAGCATCGTCCAGGTCGCCCAGCCGGTCAACCAGTCCCAATTGTAGTGCAGTACCGCCCGCCCAAACGCGGCCCTGGCCAATGGCATCGACTTGCTCGACCGTCTTTTTGCGCGACGCCGCTACGCGGGTCAGGAAATCGCGATAGCCTTTTTCGACCGTCGATTGCGCCAGCCGGTCGAATTCAGGACTGATGCCGCCGAGCACATCGGGTTCGCCCGATAGCGGGGTGGTGCGCACGCCATCGGTGGTCACGCCCCATTTGGCGAGCGCTTCCTTACCCGAAGGCAGCACGCCAAAAATACCGATGGAGCCAGTGATGGTCGATGGCTCGGTAAAGATCGTATCGGCGGGCATCGAAATCCAGTAACCGCCGCTCGCGGCCAGATTGGCCATCGAGACGACGACAGGGATTTTGCGCTTCTTGGCTTCAGCCAATGCCAGCCGGATTTTCTCCGACGCGGTCACCGATCCGCCAGGGGAATCGACCCGTACGACCAGCGCCTTGATCTCAACATTTTTGAGCGCGTCGTAGATCAATTCGGATACACTATCCCCCGCCGCCACGCCCGGGCCACCTTCACCGTCGATGATTTCACCGGCGACGGTGATGACCCCAACGGGCGAACCATCGCGCGATGGACTGTGCGCGGCCAGCAAGGCTGCCGGGCGGGTTTCGGCAAAAGTGCCAATTTTCTCCTCGCGCCCTTCACCTACCTTGGCCGCGACATATTTGCCGAACGCGATGCGATCGCCCAGCTTGTCGACCAACCCGTTTGTCAGCGACAACTGCGCCAAATCGCCCTTTGCTGCCTCGACAGCTGTTGGTGCATCAGCAAGTAGAGCATCGAGTTTAGCCTTGGGGCGCGCTTTGGCGACATCGTTGCGCCATTGCTCCCACACCTCGTCATACAGCGCCTTCATCGCGACTTCGGCCTCGGGCGACTGGTCGGTGCGCATATACGGCTCGACCGCGCTTTTGAAGGTACCCACGCGGTAGATATGCGCCTTGATACCGAGCTGGTCGAACAGGCCCTTATAATAAGTCCGCGAGCCGCCCGGCCCGGTCGGCAGCACGCCGCCCAGCGGATCGACCCAGATTTCACTGGCATGCGCCGCCAGTTGATAGCCATCGTCGCTATAAGCGGTGGCAAAGGCGTAGACCGGCTTGCCTGCCTTGCGGACGGCGTCAATCCGTTCGCCTACTGCCGCGAGGCTCGTCTGCCCGCCGCCCATGAAGCGATCGAGATCGAGCACCACCGCCTTGATGCGATCATCCTTTACCGCCAGTTCGAGCGCACGGGAAATGTCGCGCTGCCGATATTCGCGCATCGGCGCACGCTGCGACATTAAGGCGGCAACCGGATCGATGGCAGCGGGTTGTTCGGAAACAAATCCGTCTAGCTCAATCAACAAAGCCCCGTCGCGCACAGCACCCGGATTGGGCCCGGCGCTCAACAGCGCATAGAGCATGCCGAAAAAAACCAGCAGGAACAGCAGCACCAGCCCGTCCTTGATGCCAACCAGAAACCGCCAGACGCCCCTCATAAATGTCATGCTCGATCCTCGACTTTCTAGTGCCAATGTAGGGCGCCGCCGCCAGCTTACCAGACGGATTCGACGAACTTGCTATTCGGATAAGCGAAAAGGGCCGCTCCGGGAGGGAGCGACCCTTTCCTTACATGGGTCAGCAGCCGGACGTGCCGCTGCCGGGAGTGGTATTCATGCTGAAATCAGCAGCCGATCCCCCGAACGGAAATGTCCGACCTCGTAACTGAACCATGAGACATCGGATCACCTCCTTTCGATTGTTGAAAACTGTTCGCGTCATGCATCTGCTTGCCCTCCGCGACTCGAATTTGAATCAAGCGAATCAAGGAAACAAGTCTTGTATTTCGATTTTTTTCTGGCAAATATCTTGCCTCTTGCGCGGGACCACACAGGTCCTTTTTTTATGCGCGGTTTAACTACGGCAATCTTCGACCACGCGGCTGATTTCGTTCCAGTTCGGTATGGCGAGCGGACGCAATCCGCCAACTTCAACCGCAAACCGGCCGCGGCTATAGGCAATCGCATCCAGAATTGCATCGCGTGGCATGATTTCGGCAGCCACATAGGGTGGCTCATTCGAAGCTTGAACCGGCTCAAAGGCTTTCATTGTCGAACTTGTGCGGATCAGGAACGTGCCACTATGTCCGCTGCCATTGACCGACAAATAGATGCGGCTGCGTGATCTGTCGCATCGCAAGGTCACCGTTGCATTGGCTCCGGCTGGGCCAAACAGTGCGAGCGAACCGCGCGCGTCAGTGCGGTATACCCAAGTTCCGGGGGCCAGCGGCCAATCAATCCACTCCCCGGTCGGGCGCACGGGTTTGGGGGCCTCGACAACCGCCGGGGGTGCTGGCTGTGGCTTAGGCTGCGGGACCGGCTCGGGCTTCGATGGCACACAGGCTGCAAGCGCAAGCAAAGGCAACAGGATCAAATGGTTCCAACGCATAGACAGCCTTATGGCCAATCGTGCGGCTTTGGGCTAGGCCCCAAATCATCATGGCAAAACCGAAAATCCGGATAGACCAACTGCTCGTCGAGCGCGGCCTCGCCGAAAGCCGGACCCGCGCACAGGCACTTGTCATGGCAGGGCATGTGATGCTGGGCGACAAAAAGGCAGGCAAGCCGGGGCTGCAGGTGGCCGAAGACGCAGAGGTCAGTGTCAAAGGACAGGAACATCCCTGGGTTTCGCGCGGGGGGATAAAGCTGGCGCATGCGCTCAACCAGTTCGGTATCGACGTGACCGGCACTGTCGCAATCGACGTCGGTTCTTCGACCGGCGGCTTCACCGATGTGTTGCTGAGCAAGGGGGCCACTAAGGTCTATGCCGTAGACAGCGGCACCAACCAGCTCGCCTGGAAATTGCGGCAGGACTCGCGCGTGGTGGTTCACGAACAGACCAGCGCGCGGATTTTGACCGCCGACCATATTCCGGAGCGGGTCGATCTGATCGTTTGCGATGCAAGCTTCATCAGCCTTGCCAAGGTTCTGGAAAGGCCGATGTCATTCGCCAAGCCCGGCGCGCAAATGGTTGCGCTGATTAAACCACAATTTGAAGCGGGGCGGGGAGAAGTTGGGAAAGGGGGCGTCGTGCGCGATGCAGCCATTCACAGCCGCGTGTGCGAAGAGGTATCAGCCTGGCTTGAGGATAGCGGCTGGGCGGTCAAGGGGTTGACCGAAAGCCCGATCACCGGCCCCAAGGGTAATGTCGAATTCCTGATCTGGTCGATCAAAACGGCAGGGTGACGTTCAGGCCGCGAGCGAACCTGCACCAACTTCGGGTAGCGAACTATCAAACAATGCTGCCACGATGCGGGCATAGGGACGCCCTGCTTCGGTCAGTTTGATAAAGCTGCCATCGCGAACCACTAGCCTGCGTTCTTCCAACTGATGTAGCGACGCCATCGAGGCGGGCTCTGCCAACAGGCATGAGGCATCAGCATGGCCCGAGCACAATAAATGTTCGATACGCGCTGCACGAACCCGATCGTTGGCATCGCGCAACAAACCGCGGCTTCCGGCTAGCCGGTGTTCACCGACAATCTGCCGGTAGACGCCGGGATTCTTTTCATTCTGGATGATGCGATCCGGAAACTGGCTGATCGCGCTGGCACCAAATCCGATCAGCACATCGGACTGATCGTCGGTAAAGCCTTGGAAATTTCGCCGCACCTTGCCTTCGGCGGCAGCTATCGCAAGCGAGTCATCGGGCAGCGCGAAATGATCAAATCCTATGGGCACATAGCCTTCAGACACCAGTCGTTCAAAACCAATCGCCGCCTGTTCGAACCGCGCCTCAATGCCGGGTAAGGCCGCTGCGTCGATGCGCTTTTGGCGCGGAAAGATATGCGGCAAATGCGCATAGCCGAACAGGGCAATGCGTGACGGCCGCATCCGCGCGACATGGTCCAGCGTACCAAGCAGGCTTTCATTGGTCTGATACGGCAAGCCATACATGAGGTCGAAATTAATCGAACGGATCCCCCGCGCGCGCAGCGACGCCATGCAGGTTTCGATCATCTCTACCGGCTGGATACGGCCAATCGCTGCCTGGATTTCGGCGTCAAAGCTTTGCACCCCGAAGCTGACACGATTTACCTGTGCGATTGCCAGCGTCATTGCCCATTCGAGGGTGAAGGCTCGCGGATCGATTTCGATCGAAATGTCGGGGCTGTTGCCACCGAACATCGTGACCAGACGGTCGACCAGCCGAACAAAGGCGACCGGTTCGATTGCATTGGGGCTCCCACCGCCAAAGGCGATGCGTTGCAGTTTGCCGCGCCCGCCAAGCAATTTGGCAACCAGTGACATTTCGGCCTCCAGCGCCTCTAGATAGGCATGCAGCCGCTGCGTGCGGCCTGCCGCGCCTGTGTTGCAGCCGCAGTACCAGCAGATCGACTGACAATAGGGAATATGCGCATAAAGCGAGATTGGCGTTCCCGAAACAACGCTGTTCAACGCCTCTGCTTGAGCGTCAGCATTGACCTTATCCGTGAATTGGGTGGCCGGCGGGTAGCTCGTATATCGCGGGACAGGCCGCGCCAACAGGTCCGGGAAGTAAGGCCACATAATCGCCTACTCCTAAGCAGAGGCGCCCATTCAGGCTTTGATCTCAGTCAATAACTTCCTTGTCATCGGTCAAGGACAAACCCTGCAACGACTCGTACCATTTGGGCTCCACTCGGAATTGCAGGGGAAGTTGCAATGCTGAAATCAGTAATCGTTCACATCCACGACGACAGCGGCCTTGATGGCCGTGTGTCGGCTGCACTCGACATTTGCCGCGCGCATGATGCCCATCTCACGTGCATGCATGTGACGCCTTATGGTGCATATGCGACGTTCGATCCAGCAGGCGGCATGTTCACCAGCGGCGTGTTGATCGAAGAATTGCGTAAAACGCAGGACGCGCTGCAGAAGCGCATCGAGGAGCGCCTGTCCAATGAAGATGTCCGCTGGGACTGGCAGGCCTTTGACGGCGATGTTGCGCAAACACTGGTTTCCGCATCATCGCTTGCCGATCTGGTCGTGCTTGGACAGGCTGGTCCGTCCAAGGGCGACATTGCCCATCCACTGCCCATCGTCGACGCAGTCGTCGTTCATGCCGGATGCCCGGTTCTGGTTGTCCCTACGGGCTGTGACAGGGTTGATCCCACCGCACCTGTGGTCGTTGGCTGGAATGCATCGGAACAGGCCGCACGCGCAATCCGCCATGCTTTGCCGACACTGCAAGCGGCCTCTGCGGTGCACTTGGTTTCGATCGGCAATGGCGGCGAGGACTTTCCTCAGCTTGGCGCTTCGGAATATTTGTCGCGCCACGGCATCGCGACCGAGTTGCACCAGTTGAAACCTGGCGTGCGCGATACCGATGATGTGCTGCACCAATTCGCGCTTGATCATGGCGCAGGTTGTATCCTGATCGGCGCCTATGGCCATTCACGGCTGCGTGAAACGCTGCTCGGCGGCGTCACCCGCTATCTGACGATGCAGTCGCGCATTCCGCTGATGTTGTCGCGCTGAACCATCTGGAAAGGATGAAGTCATGACCACCAATGTCGGAAATGCTGACCGTATCCTGCGTATCGTCGCAGGGATAATTTTGATTTCGCTCGTCTTTGTCGGGCCGAAAACTGTCTGGGGATGGGTGGGGCTCGTCCCGCTCTTCACCGGGCTCTTCCGCTGGTGTCCGGCCTATAGTCTGGTCGGACTGAACACCTGCAAAAAACCATAACCCAACGCTCACAGGGAGTTACATAATGAGCACCAAGATAAAAACGATTTCCTCACTCGCTCTCCTGATGGCTGGAATGGCGGCAACCCCCGCCATGGCCGAAGCAGGCGACACCTTCATCCGCGTCCGCGGAATTGTCGTTGCCCCGAATGAAGATTCGACCGGTATCACCCCGGCATTCCCGACTGAAACCGTGTCGGTCGACAATGCTGTCGCACCGGAAGTCGATATCACCCATATGCTGAGCAACAATGTCGGCATCGAACTGATCGCTGCCACGACCAAGCACAGCGTATCGGGCACAACTGGAACCACCGGCGGCATCGGCAAGCTCGCTTCCACCTGGGTGCTGCCGCCAACCCTGACGCTGCAATATCATTTCGCACCCGAAGCCAAGGTGCGCCCCTATGTCGGCGCAGGCGTCAACTGGACCCTGTTCTACAAGGAAAAGGCATCGAACGGCCTTGAAGCCGCTGTCGGCCAGACCAACGTCAATCTGAGCAGCAGCTTTGGCTGGGCGGCGCAGGCCGGGATCGACATCGATCTGAACGAGAAGATGTTCCTCAACTTCGACGTCAAATATATCAAGATGGACACCAATGCCCGCCTCAACACGACCGCCGCAGGCGTGCAGCGCGTAGGCGTGGACATTGACCCGCTCGTCTTTGGCGTGGGCGTGGGCTTCAAGCTCTAACCCCGCATAACCTCCTCCTCCCTATGGGGCGGGTTCGCAAGAGCCCGCCTCTTTTTTGTTGGGCTGGTGCGGCTGCAGGCTGATGAGTGGTGGGAGACGGCGAACTCAGCAGCAATCGTCTTGGCTGTCGGTTTGGTTCTTTTTGCGCCGGTCATTGGCCGCGTGGCAGCCCTTGTTGCAGCAACCATGGTCGCTGGGCTGCGTTGGATCGGCAGGGATATCGATACGATCCATCCCGCCCATGCAGTTGGACACCATGATTGAACGCGCCTGCGCCTCAGCCGGGATCGGCATGGAAAGCGCCAGCGACGCGAGCAGCGCAACCCACGGATTTACGCGACGCTCAATCATCGACTGGTCCTTCGTCGTCGATCAGGATGCGCAAGGCAGCGCCGTCAAGATCTTCAAACTGCCCGCTGCGCAGCGACCAGAAAAAGGCCCCCAATCCCAGCAGACCAAGGCCCAATGCTATCGGTATCAGAACGAGGATGCCGGTCATTTGGCTGCCCCCTTCAACCGCAATGCATTGGCGACAACGATGATCGACGAACCGGACATGGCCAGTGCGGCGATAAGTGGCGTGACCAGCCCCATAATCGCCAAGGGCACTGCGATCACATTATAGCCAATAGCCAGCACAAAATTCTGGCGAACAATCCGTTGGGTGGCACGGGCCGCACGGATCGCGATGGTGACGGGCAAAAGGCTGTCGCCCATGAACACGGCATCCGCCGCATTCTGCCCCGCATCGCTGGCCGAAGCCGGGGCAAGGGATGCGTGCCCGGCTGCCAAGGCAGGGCCATCATTCAGGCCATCGCCGATCATCAACACCTTGTGACCGGCGGAGGAAAGTCGCGAAATCGTGTCCAGCTTGTCCTGCGGGTGCATGCCGGTCTGCGCGGTCAGGCCCAATTCCCGCGCAACGGGCTGGACAGCCTCGGCGCGGTCACCGGAAACGATGCTGCTTTCGATGCCCAGCGCCTGCAATTGGCGCAGCGCCGATTGCACGTCAGGGCGCACGCCGTCTTCAAAAGTCAGGACAATCGCCGGTGCATCGCCCTGCCGGAATTGCACGGCCAGCGACGCACCGGCGCTCCTCGCATCGGGGCGCTCAAGACGGACCCTCTCCGATCCGTAAAGCGCCTCGACCCCTTGACCGGCAATTTCCTGGATATCTGTGATGTCAGCCGCAGCCACGCCTTCTGCTTCCAGCGCACGACGCAAGGCTTGCGAGAGCGGATGGCGGCTGTTGCGCGCCAAGCCCAGCGCGACAGGTTTGGCCGATGCGGGAAGCGCCTCGCGGTTCACCAATTCTGGGCGGCCCAAAGTCAAGGTTCCTGTCTTGTCGAACAGCGCCCGATCCACTTCCGCCAACCGCTCGAGCGCTGAGCCGTCTTTGACCAGTATGCCCTTTTTCATCAGTGCGCCGGCGGTGACGATTTGCGCGGCAGGAACGGCCAGCCCCAAAGCACAGGGGCAGGTGATAATCAGTACCGCAACTGCGATCAGCAACGACTGGTGCCATCCGGCCCCCGCCAGCATCCAGCCAGCGAAGCTGAGCAAGGCGAGCGTATGCACGGCGGGTGCATAATAGCGCGCGGCACGGTCTGCTATGCGGACGTAGCGCGACTTGGATTGCCCGGCATCCTCCATCAGCCGCGCAATGTCGGCGAGCGCGGTGGCTGCACCTGTGGCCGTTATCCGGACTTCCACGGGTGCATCGACGTTGAGCGTTCCGGCGTGAACAATGTCACCTACCGCCACCAAGACCGGAACCGATTCCCCGGTAAGCAACGACAGGTCGAATTGCGACCGTCCTTTTATGACGATCCCGTCTGCCGCCAACCGCTCTCCTGCGGCAACCAGCATAACCATTCCGGTCTTAAGCGCATCGGCGTTGACCCAGCCCGATGTGCCATCCTCCGCCAGCACCAAGGCACCTGCGGCCTTGTGCTTGAGCAGCGCCGAGACGCCATCCCGCGCGCGATCGCGCATCACGCTGTCGAGCCAGCGTCCGGTGAGCAGGAAGAAGAGCAGCATCACGACGCCGTCGAAATAGGCATGAGGGCCGCTGACAAAGGTTTCGTGCAGCGACAGCGCCGTCGTCAGGGTGACACCGATTGCTATCGGCACATCCATATTGGTGCGCCGGTTCTTGAGCGCGTTCCAGGCAGAGCGGAAGAATGGCCGCCCCGAATAGGCGACGGTGGGCAGGGCTATCAGCGCCGACAGCCAGTGGAACAGGTCTTTCGTGCCTCCCGTAGCCCCTGACCAGACCGAGACCGAAAGCAGCATGATGTTCATCATCGCAAAGCCGGCAACGGCCATCGCCTTTAGCAGCTCACGGCTGCTTTCATCGGAGAAGCCCGCGAGCTCATCCCCTAGCGGCTGCGATTCAAAGCCCAGCGCTGCAATCGCACGCTGGATTTCGGGGATCGTGGTTTCGGGCAGATGGCTGATTGCCACCCGCTTTGCCGTGAAATTGACGCGGGCAGCAGCAATCCCCGGCACTTGCGTCAACCCGGTTTCGATCTTTGAAATGCACCCCGCACAGCGCATCCCCGGCACCGCAAACAGCGTTTCCGGCAGTGCACTTATCGATGCCTGGGGTGCAGGTGCGTTCATTTCACGTCGGTGATTGTACGATAATGGTCAGCGTCACGGCGCATTTCGAAGTGGAGCGTCCAGCGGCCAGTAGGCAGCGCCTCGGCGGAAAGCCAATTGCCCTCACCCTGCGGTTCAAAGCGTAGCGCCTGTTCGGGCGCGCGGCCCAGCGGATGAATGGCGCGCGCCGATATGACAAAGCCCTGCCCGGCTGCGCCATTGTCAGCGACCTTTAAAGCAACCTTGCCGCCTGCGACACGCGATGCGGCAATCGACCAGCCCAATTTGCTCTGGCGGTCGGCCTCGGCCAGCCATTCATTGTAGTTCTGGCTGGCCACATAGCTGTTGTCGACCACGGTGCCCCCAAAGGTACCGATGGCGACCTTCGCCATGTAGATGTTGACCGCGATCACGATTCCGAAAAAGCCGATCAGGATGGCTGCCATATGATAGCCGGTAAAAGGCTTGCGCGTCATATCTGTCATTGTCCTGTCTCCGGCCTTTCAAAGCGCACGCTATCGCTGTCGCCGCGTTCATTACCCGTCAGCGCAACGGCCTGGATTTCGAAATCGGTACGTGCCGAGCCTTCGGTCGGGGCGACGACAAACAAGCGAACTTTCTGCACCGTATCGGGCGCGACCGAGACCTTCACCCTATCGGTTGCAGTTTCGCGCGTTCCGGTGCTGGTCCATGCGACGGCGCCCGGCAGCCCCTTGACCACCAGTTCAACCTCGCGCTGGCGGGTTTCCATGTTGCGCACTTTGACGGTGTAATTGTTGCGGATTGAGCCGTCCGACAGCTGCACATAAAGCGGGTTACGGTCATGCTGGACGGTAAGGTCGAGCCGGGTACGCTGCCCCAGCGTGAACAGCATCGCGAGTCCGATCAGGCACCAGATGCCAAAATAGACCAGAGTGCGCGGGCGGAACAATGTCTTCAGCGTCGGATGCGCCGTGCCGCCCGCCTTTTCGGTCGCGACATCATCGAGCGTCAGATAATCGATCAGACCGCGGGGGCGGCCAATCTGCTCCATCACACTGTCGCAAGCGTCGATGCAAAGCGCACAGGTAATGCAGCCGATCTGCGGCCCTTCGCGAATGTCTATGCCCGTCGGGCAGACGGCAACACATTGATTGCAATCGATGCAGTCGCCAAAGGCACCGGGCTGGGTCTCTGCCTTTTTCACAGAGCCGCGCGGTTCACCGCGCCATTCGCGATAGGTAACGATCAGCGACTTTTCGTCCATCATCGCGGTCTGAATGCGCGGCCAAGGGCACATATAGACGCACACCTGTTCGCGCATGAAGCCGCCGAAGATGAAGGTCGTGGCGGTCAGCACGCCCACTGTTGCATAGGCCACCGGTGCCGCCTGACCGGTCCAGAAATCGACCGTCAGCGTTGGTGCGTCGGCAAAATACATGATCCACGCGCCGCCGGTCCAAAAGGCGATGAACAGATAGATGGACCATTTGGCCAAGCGCTTGAAGATTTTCTCCGGCCCCCACGGTGCCTTTTCGAGGCGGATCTGCGCGTTGCGGTCACCATCGACGAAGCGGTCGACATGCTGGAAAAGATCGGTCCACACAGTCTGCGGGCAGGCATAGCCGCACCAGGCACGGCCAACAGCGCTGGTCACCAAAAACAGGCCGATGCCTGCCATCACCAGCAATCCAGCTACATAATAAAATTCATGCGGCCAGATTTCGATGTTGAACATGTAGAAACGGCGATTGGCGAGATCGACCAATACGGCCTGATCGGGGGCGTGCGGCCCCCGATCCCATCTTATCCACGGCGTGACATAATAGATGGCCAAAGTGACGGCCATGATCGCCCATTTGAAACGCCGGAAGAAGCCATCGACCGACTTGGGGTAGACGCCCTTGCGCTTTTCGTAGAGCGGGTTGTCTGCCCCAATCAGGTCATCAAGGTTGGCCATTGGCCGCCTTAGCCTCCATCGTTGCGGGTGCAGCGGCAGGTGCCGCAGCAGCCGGAGTGGCTTCACCGCCGCCCAGCGAATAGACATAGGCCGCGAGCATCTTGATCGTAGCCGCGTCGAGCTTGTCATTCCAGCGCGGCATCACGCCCTGACGGCTATACTTGACCGTCTCGGTCAGCGTCGCCTTATCACCCCCGTAGAGCCAGATACCATCAGCCAGATTTGGCGCACCAAATTCGCGCAATCCCTTGCCATCGGCACCGTGGCACGACGCGCAATTGGTGGCGAACAGTTCGGCACCCTTGGCATTGGGCTTGGCCTTGCCAGACAGCGACTGGACATGACCGACAACCGACGCGATTTCCGAAGGTGTCAGTACGCCGTCAAAGGCAGGCATGGCCGAAACCCGCGTTTCGGGATGATCCGGATTCCGGATACCATGCGTCAATGTATAATGGATTGCGGCAATATCGCCGCCCCACAGCCAATCATCGTCGTTCAGGTTCGGATAGCCCTTGGAACCAATCGCACCCGAGCCGTGGCACTGTACGCAATGCACCTTGAACGCGGCAGCACCACCGGCAACTGCACCCTGATACAGTTTCTGGTCGGCAACCAGTTGCTCGACCGGAATGGCGGCCAGCGCATTCACCAACGGCGCACGCTTCACATCGGCTGCCTGCATTTCCGCAGCCAACTGCCCCCGGCTCGTCCAGCCCAGCATCCCCTTTGTCGCGCTATCAACCAGCGGCCATGCCGGGTACATAATGACATAGGCCAGCGCCCAGATGATCGTCAGGTAAAAGGTCCACAACCACCAGCGCGGCAGCGGTGTATTCAGTTCCTCGATACCGTCCCATTCATGGCCGACAAAGGCCGTGCCCGTGGGCTGGTCGATACGTTGGGTGTCGTCACCAGGTTTTTTAGCCATTGTCGTCGTCCCTGAAAATCATGTTCGCCGCAGCGTCATGGTCGCGGCTTGCCCCCTTGCGAAATGTCCAGCCGACGAGCCCCAGAAAGAGGAGGACAGTAAATACCAGCCCCCAGCTGTCGGCAAATGCGCGTGCGGATTCATAATTCATTTCGCTGCCTCCGCATTCGGCACCTGCTGTGCAGCCGCTTTCTTGTGGTCAACCAGCGTGCCCAGCATCTGCAGATATGCAACCAAGGCATCCATTTCGGTGACGCGTGACGGATCCCCGTCATAGTCGCGGATCTGGACCTTTGCGTAGCGCTTCTTCAGACCTTCGCTGTCGGCATTGGGATCGGCCTGTGCGACCAAGTCAGCATTCGCCTCGGCAATCGCTTCCTTGCTGTAAGGGACGCCGACCCGGCTCAACGCGGTCAGATGCTTGGTCATATCACCGGCATTGAGATCGCGTTCGGCAAGGAAGGCATAAGGTGGCATGATCGATTCAGGCACAACCGCGCGCGGGTCTTTCAAGTGCGCGCGGTGCCATTCATCTGAATAACGCCCGCCGACCCGCGCCAGATCAGGCCCGGTACGCTTCGATCCCCATTGGAACGGGTGGTCGTACATGCTTTCCGCTGCCAGGCTGTAGGGGCCATAACGCTCCACCTCATCGCGGAACGGACGGACCATCTGGCTGTGGCAGACATAGCAGCCTTCGCGCATGTAGATGTTGCGACCGGCCTGCTCCAGCGGAGTGTAAGGGCGCATCCCGTCCACTTTCTCTATGGTCGAGTCGATCCAGAAGAGCGGTGTAATCTGCACCAGCCCGCCGATCGCTACGGTCACAAGGGCGAAGAGGCCAAGCAAGGCAACGTTGCGCTCCAGCTTGCCATGTTCAATAATTCTGAAAGCCATTGTCGTTGCTCCTTATTCGGCCGGTACGGCAACCGCCGGGCGGTCCGCTTCAGGATTGTGGGGTGTTTCGGTCATCGGCAGCTCCTCACGGAGCGGCGAACCGGCGATCGTCTTCCAGATGTTGACCGTCATCACCAAGGCACCTGCAAGGTAGAGCAAGCCGCCAAAGGCGCGGATCAAATACATCGGGAACATCGCATCGACCGTTTCGACGAAGGAGTAGACGAGATAACCGTCCGCTCCATATTCGCGCCACATCAGGCCCTGCATGATGCCCGAGACCCACATGGCCGAGGCGTAGAAAACGATCCCTGCGCTCGCCAGCCAGAAGTGCCAGTTGACCATACGCAGCGAATAGAGGCGCTGGCGGTTCCACAGCCGCGGTGCAAGGAAGTAGAGGCAACCGAAGGTCACCATGCCATTCCAGCCAAGAGCGCCAGAGTGGACGTGGCCGATGGTCCAGTCGGTATAGTGCGACAGGCTGTTCACTGCCTTGATCGACAGCATCGGACCTTCAAAGGTCGACATGCCGTAAAAGGCAAGGCTCATCACGAACATGCGGGTAATCGGATCGGTACGGATCTTGTCCCAGGCGCCGTTGAGCGTCATCAGACCGTTGATCATCCCGCCCCAGCTCGGCATCCACAACATGATCGAGAAGACCATGCCCAGCGTCTGCGCCCAATCGGGCAACGCCGTATAGTGCAAATGGTGCGGACCAGCCCAGATATAGAGGAAGATCAGCGACCAGAAGTGGATGATCGACAGGCGATAGCTGTAGACCGGCCGTTCGGCCTGCTTCGGCACGAAATAATACATCATCGCCAAGAAGCCTGCGGTCAGGAAGAAGCCCACCGCGTTATGCCCATACCACCATTGGGTCAGCGCATCCTGTACGCCGGCAAAGGCGCTGTAGCTTTTCGTGCCGAGCAGACTGGCTGGCATCGACAGGTTGTTGACCAGATGCAGCATTGCGATGGTGATGATGAAGGCCAGGTAGAACCAGTTGGCCACATAGATATGCGGCTCCTTGCGGCGCAGAATCGTCCCTACGAACACCGCCAGATAGGACACCCAGACCACTGTCAGCCAGAGGTCGACATACCATTCAGGTTCCGCATATTCGCGGGCCTCGGTAACGCCGAGCAGATAGCCTGTCGCCGCCAATACGATGAACAGCTGGTAGCCCCAGAAGACAAACCGGGCGAGACCGGGGAAGGCAAGTCTCGCCCGGCACGTGCGCTGAACCACGTAGAAACTGGTCGCAATCAGCGCATTTCCTCCGAACGCGAAGATAACCGCCGACGTATGCAGCGGCCGCAAGCGTCCGAAAGTCGTGAATTCCAGATTGAGATTGAGAGCCGGGAAAGCGAGTTGCAGCGCGATATACAGGCCAGCCAGAAATCCGGCCAAGCCCCAGAAAATTGTCGCAATCACCCCGAGCCGGATCAGATCGTCATCATAGGTCGATGCGGCCTGTGACGACAACGCCGGATAGCGTTGGGTGATGAAATCAAATCCCTTTGCGCTGGCAAAGGCGGCAATCAAAGCAGCAAGGCAGGCAATGCTCATATGAACCGAAAAGGCCCAATCCGCACTGGCTGCCGCCGCAAGGAGCAAGGCCAAAGCTATGGCCAACCAAGCCCCGCCCCGCATCATCAATCTTTCCATGATATTTCCCCGTTACTTTTCCCCTTGGACAGGGGAATTGGCATCAAAGCGCATCGCAACGACCGCGCGAGTCCGCATTGACCTAAGTCAAGCAATCAGACTTGCACATTTTGCAACTGCCGTCAGGCAGCTGTTGCGATGTTCTCTAGCCTGCGGCGGTCCTTGATGACGACGCTGCGCCGGTCGGGCAATTCAATGATTTCAGCCTCTTTCAGCTTGGTAAGCTGACGGCTGACCGTTTCGATGGTGAGGCCAAGCAGATCACCCATCTGTTGGCGATCCATCGGTAATTCGAACTTGTCGAGGAAGGGGGCAATGGCACTGCACCCAACAGCGCCAAGGCGGTCGGATATTTCGATCAGCAATGTGGCGATCCGCTCGCTCGCGGTCTTGCGACCGAGCAACATCATCCATTGCCGCGCACGGTCGAGCTCATCAAGCGTGCGTTGGAGCAGCTTGTGCTGCAGGTCGGGATGCTCCTTCGCGAAGCCATCAAATGCGGTGCGCGTGAAGATGCACACCTCGGCATCGGTCAACGCCGTAACCCCGTACGGGCTTTCCTTGCCAAAAGGTCGGCCGATAAAATCTGATGGAAAAACAACGCCTACAATCTGTTCGCGGCCATCCTGCGTCGATACCGACAGCTTTAAAACGCCCTGAATGACATTGGCAACGACAAGCGATTCATCGCCTTCCCAGACCAGCGTCTGGCCGCGCGTTACATTTTGCTTGCGCCCCAATTTGCTAAGCACGGCCAATTCATCAGGCATCAACGCCGAACAAATCGCGCGGTTCCGGACCAGGCAGGTATCGCAATCGGACATAGCTTTGCGCTATCCCTATGTGGCAGCGGGTGCAATCGTAAAAAAGCTTTTCCCCTTCGGCGAAGTGATTAGACCTCTACTCCCAATAATAGGGTAACCGCTTCCGCGTGCCGGTAACTTCCTCATTCAACGTCGCCGCATCGAACAAACGTCCCCCGATCATCACTTTGGATACCTTGTCCGAATTGCGGATGTCGGCGCTTGGATCAGCATCCAGAACGACCAGGTCAGCGAGCTTTCCTGCCTCGATCGAGCCGACATCCCTGTCATAGCCCAGCGAACGCGCAGCTTCGATCGTTCCGGCAGCCAGTGCCTCAACCGGCGTCATGCCGCCCCGGACGAAGGACCAAAGCTCCCAATGGGCGGCAATTCCGGCCTCTTGACCATGCGCACCGATAGCCACTGGAACGCCAAGCTTGGCCAATTTATGGGCTTCGCGAGCGCTGTCATCGTCGACATAATCCTCTTCCGGTGCTATTTCGCGGCGTGCATTATTGGCAGCCAGCACCTCGGGCGGCTGGTGCTTTTGCAGTAATGGGTGACGGAACACATCGGAATGCGCACGCCAATAGGGGTCGGCCGCCGGACCGCCATAAGTCACAACCAGAGTGGGCGTGTAACCGACCTTTGACTTTGAATAAAATTGCAGCACGTCGTCATAAAACACGCCAAGCGGGATGTTGTGCTCGACTGTAGTGTTGCCATCGGCAATCAGCGTCATATCCATGCCAAAGAGCGATCCACCTTCGGCGACCGAGCGGATATTTTCCTTAAGCGCGGCGGCCACAACCTGTTGCCGTTGCTCCCGCCGGGGCTGATTATAGTTTTTAACGCTATGCGCGCCTTGCGACTTCAAGCGCCGGACATGCGCCAGCGCGTCGTCAAAACTATCGATCTGCGCATAGACGTCCGTAGCCTTGGCACCGTAAACGATTTCGCCGGTCGAAAAACTTCGCGGACCGATAATCAGACCCGCGCGTTGCATTTCGAGCGCGGGGAAGGCGGTGGCCGCACTACTTGAAGGGTCGTGCCGCGTTGTGATCCCCATGGCCAGCTCAAGCATGTTGACCCAATTTTGCTGCGGGGTGAATTCGTCAACGCCATGCGGGCCGTGCGCATGGGCATCGACCAAACCCGGGATGATTGTCTTGCCAGTGACTTCGACGGTTTTAGCAGTCGCCGGGATGGAGACTTCGCCCGCACGGCCTACCGCCTTGATCCGGTCATTCTCGACCAGGAGGACGCCGTTGTCGATGATGCCGCCATTCTTGTCGGTCATACTCACAATCCGCGCACCTGTGAACGCGACCAGGCCCGATGGGCGGGCGGCCTTAACAGGCATCGACAGAGAAAGCCCAGTCTTGGGCGGCTCGAATTTCGCAGGTTTGGCGTCCTTGGCAAGCGGGCCCGACGGGAAAAATGCCGCAGTTTGGGCCTGGAACAAGGTCGGCCCTATCGCCCAGTACAGGCGATCGCCGCCACCACTCCAATGAATATAGTCCGCACCACCACTGCTGACTTTTACAACGGGTAGCGGTCCTCCGGATGAGCTTGCCCCGACCTCTTGCGTTCCGGGCATTAGTGGCATGGCAAAGGCTTCATAATTCTGCCGGAATGCCACATTCTGGCCATCGGGCGACACCTCGAAAACTGTGGCCAGTTCGCCCGATGCATGTATACGCTTGGCTTCACCATTGAAATCGACGCTTACCAGCTGCCGTTTGTTCTGTCCGGCTTCGGTATAGTAGATTCTATCGTTCAGATTGCCGAAGTGCGGTGATGATCCTCCTTTTGTTACACGTGTCGCAACACCTCCGGTCGCTGCGATCCGGTAGATCCCTGCTTCGTCCGACTGGCGGTTGGAAACAAGCCCGCCGCCCTGTGCCTTTTCGTACACAATGGTTTTACCATCAGGTGAAAAACGTGGTCGGGCATAGTGGCCGGATTGCTGGGTCAGTTTACGCGACGTGCCGCCGGACGCTGCAACCGACCGGATTTCACCCAGCCCTTTGTCAGTCCAGGCAACATATATAACGGTCTTACCATCCCGCGACCAGCTGGGATAAGCCTCCATCTCGTCAACCGCCGAAGTCAGTCTTCTCGCTGAGCCTCCTGCGGCGGGCTTTACCCAGAGCTTGCCCAAGGTTTCGAAAACAACATTGCGGCCATCAGGCGAAGCAACCACACCGCGCGGCATGCGGGTCTCAAATTCTGCAGGAGCCACTTCAACGGGCGGCCGGGGCGGATCAATGACCGCACGGCTGTCGGTGATGCGGAACGGAATCTCACTCACATTTCCACTCGACCAGTCGAGTTTGCGGATTTTACCACCCGCCCAGAAATACAGGCTTTTTGAATCCGGTGCCCAATCCATATTGGGATAGACGCCGGTGACGGCCCAGGTCTCCTGCACATCCTGATCGAGCGCATCATAAACCTTGCGCTCATCACCGCTCGATAGGTCTTTAATGTAAAGCTTGGATTTGGTGCGCTCACGCCGAACAAAGGCGATTTTGGTTCCGTCGGGGGATGGTGTCGGACGCACCGATCCGCCGGCACCCGACACTGCTGTCTCGGTTTCCCCAGTTTCCAGATCATAGCGTTCGATATCGAACACGCGACCGTTGGAATCCTGCGCATATTGGAAAATCGGGCCCGGCGTTACATTTCGGGTAAAATAGATATAGCGACCGTCAGGGGCGAAGATGGGTTCACCCAATTCTTTCTGATGCTGCTCATTGGGCTTTTTCACCAAAGGCACACCACCCCCGCCCGAAACATGATATAGCCACACTTCACCTGTTCCGAGCGAACGACCTGTTGTGAAATGCTTTTTCGCGACAATGAACCTGCCATCCGGGCTCCAGCTGGGCTGGTTGAGCAACCGGAATTCCTCTTTGGTCAACTGCCGTTTGTCAGAACCATCTGCGTTCATTATCCAGATATTGTCGCCACCCCCACGATCCGAAGTAAAGGCAATCCGTTTACCATCGGGCGAAAAACGCGGTTGGGTTTCATAAGGCAAGCCATCGGCAATACGCGTGGGAGTGCCGCCGGATACTGGAATAGTGTAAATGTCGCCGAGCAGATCGAAAGCGAGCATCCTCCCATCGGGACTGGCGTCGATATTCATCCAGGAGCCTTCACCGACGTCGATGGCAACCTCTCGTGTCGTCAGCCCCGGCGGGGCAGCAACATCCCATTTTACGGACTTGTCGTCTGCGGATGCCGAATCTGCGTAAGCCACATGGCTGGATGAAAACAGCATAGCTGCCCCCGCCCACAAGGCTGCTTTGTGAATATGCTGCATTTTCATTCCCCGCATTTAAAACACTGGTTTGCAAGCTGTCACGGCTAGGGCAACACTGCAAGCGGAGAGGAGGGGTTTCGATATGTGCTGCTATGATTTCGGCGAACAGCAACAAAAAAAGCCCGACCAAAGGCCGGGCTGTTAAATCTGGTTGCGGGAGTAGGATTTGAACCTACGACCTTCAGGTTATGAGCCTGACGAGCTACCGGGCTGCTCCATCCCGCGCCACCAAAGTCGAACCAGCAATTTGCTGATTCAAAAAGAAAAAAGGCGACCGCCGAACTCACGTCCGGTGCCGCCTTTTTGAAACTGTGAATGGGTTTTCCCTCGTGCTTTACAAAGCGCCGGCTGCAATGCCTGGCGACGCCCTACTCTTCCAACGCTTAAGCGGTAGTACCATCGGCGCAATCAGGTTTCACGGCCGAGTTCGAGATGGGATCGGGTGGGTCACTGACGCTATGGTCACCAAGCAATGAAGCAGGCGCTTTGTCTACAAAAGGGTTTTAAATCGAAGCCCGTGCTGGTCTGAATATATTATCCAACCATTGGCAGTCTGTTTCCAGAACTGTCGTTGATGGTGGGACTCAAAAGTGCGAAAAGAGTAATTAGGATTGGTTAGCTTCACGCATTACTGCGCTTCCACACCCAACCTATCAACGTAGTGGTCTACTACGACTCGATGAAATCTAATCTTGAGGGAGGCTTCCCGCTTAGATGCTTTCAGCGGTTATCCCGTCCATACATAGCTACCCTGCTGCGCGGCTGGCGCCACGACAGGTACACCAGAGGTATGTTCATCCCGGTCCTCTCGTACTAGGGACAACTCCTCTCAAATTTCGACGCCCACGGCAGATAGGGACCAAACTGTCTCGCGACGTTCTGAACCCAGCTCACGTACCACTTTAATTGGCGAACAGCCAAACCCTTGGGACCTGCTCCAGCCCCAGGATGTGATGAGCCGACATCGAGGTGCCAAACGATTCCGTCGATATGAGCTCTTGGGAATCATCAGCCTGTTATCCCCGGCGTACCTTTTATCCGTTGAGCGATGGCCCTTCCACGAGGGACCACCGGATCACTATGACCGACTTTCGTCTCTGCTCGACTCGTCAGTCTCGCAGTCAGGCAGGCTTATGCCATTGCACTCTAACAGCCGGTTTCCAACCGGCCTGAGCCTACCATCGCGCGCCTCCGTTACTCTTTAGGAGGCGACCGCCCCAGTCAAACTACCCGCCACAGAGGGTCCCTGTACCGGATAACGGTACGAGGTTAGACATCAGAAACAAACAGGGTGGTATTTCACATTGTGGCTCCACATCAGCTGGCGCCAATGCTTCAAAGCCTCCCACCTATTCTACACAGTTTATTCCTAATGCCACTCTGAAGCTGCAGTAAAGGTGCACGGGGTCTTTCCGTCTAACCGCGGGTACTCCGCATCTTCACGGAGAATTCAATTTCGCTGAGCATATCCTGGAGACAGTGGGGAAGTCGTTACGCCATTCGTGCAGGTCGGAACTTACCCGACAAGGAATTTCGCTACCTTAGGACCGTTATAGTTACGGCCGCCGTTTACCGGGGCTTCAATTCGGAGCTTGCACTCCTCCTCTTAACCTTCCGGCACCGGGCAGGCGTCAGACCCTATACGTCGTCTTGAAGCCGACTTAGCAGAGCCCTGTGTTTTTGCTAAACAGTCGCTACCCCCTGGCCTGTGCCCCCCCACACTGGTTGCCCAATGTGAGGGCCTCCTTCTTCCGAAGGTACGGAGGCAATTTGCCGAGTTCCTTCAGGATACTTCTCTCAAGCGCCTTGGTATACTCTACCTGACCACCTGTGTCGGTTTCGGGTACGGTCTATACGGTGGGGCTATTTCCTGGAACCTCTTCGAAGCCAGTCCAATCCAATAAGGACTGACAACTCACGAGATCCGTCACACACCACCAGGCCCACGAATATTAACGTGGTTCCCATCGACTACCCCCTTCGGGCTCGTCTTAGGGGCCGGCTTACCCTGCTCAGATTAGCTTTAAGCAGGAACCCTTGGTCTTTCGGCGAGAGGGCATCTCACCCTCTTTATCGCTACTCATGTCTGCATTCGCACTTCCGATACCTCCACGACCCATTACCAGATCGCTTCAACGGCCTACGGAACGCTCCGCTACCGCGTGATCCGAAGATCACACCCTAAGCTTCGGTGCATCACTTTAGCCCCGTTACATTTTCGCCGCAGGATCTCTTATTTAGACCAGTGAGCTGTTACGCTTTCTTTAAAGGATGGCTGCTTCTAAGCCAACCTCCTGGTTGTTTTGGAAATCCCACATGCTTTACCACTTAGTGATGACTTGGGGACCTTAGCTGTAGGTTAGGGCTGTTTCCCTTTTGACGACGGACCTTAGCACCCGCCGTCTGTCTCCCGGACTAACTCGATGGTATTCGGAGTTTGGTTAGAATTGGTAGATCTCGCGACCCCCGCATCCATCCAGTGCTCTACCCCCATCGGAAAACATCCGAGGCACTACCTCAATAGTTTTCGCGGAGAACCAGCTATTTCCCGGCTTGATTGGCCTTTCACCCCTAAACACAACTCATCCGATAATTTTTCAACATTAAACGGTTCGGTCCTTCAGTGCATGTTACTGCACCTTCAACCTGGTCATGCCTAGATCGCCGGGTTTCGGGTCTAATGCATCATACTCAGTCGCCCTATTCAGACTCGCTTTCGCTGCGCCTACACCTAACGGCTTAAGCTTGCATGATACATTAAGTCACAGACCCATTATGCAAGAGGTACGCTGTCACCCCATAAAGAGGCTCCAACTGCTTGTAAGCATTCGGTTTCAGGTACTATTTCACTCCCCTCATCGGGGTGCTTTTCACCTTTCCCTCACGGTACTGGTTCGCTATCGGTCATGTACGAGTATTTAGGCTTGGAGGGTGGTCCCCCCATGTTCAGACAGGATTTCACGTGTCCCGCCCTACTCAAGTCCTTGTTGATCATTTTCGCATACGGGACTGTCACCCGCTATGGTCAAACTTTCCAGAATGTTCTGCTAATTCACAACAAGGCACTGGCCTGGTCCGCGTTCGCTCGCCACTACTAACGGAATCTCTGTTGATGTCTTTTCCTCCGGGTACTGAGATGTTTCAGTTCTCCGGGTTCGCTTCACTAACCCTATTTTATTCAGGAAAGTGATATCCTTCCTATTTAACTCCAACCCTGATTGCTCAGGAGTGAAATTAAATAGTGAGGATGGGTTTCCCCATTCGGAAATCGCGGGATCAAAGCTTGCTCACAGCTCCCCCACGCTTATCGCAGCGTGCCACGTCCTTCGTCGCCTGTACATGCCAAGGCATCCACCAAATGCTCTTACCTCACACTTGAGAGTCCACACCACCAACGACAATACTGGACGGGCAAGCCCGACCAAATCACCTTTGGTTATGCGGATAATATTATC